>LWDK01000042.1 GCA_002083485.1 Proteobacteria bacterium SG_bin7
TTTTGCGAAGTCGTTGATGGGACAATCATTATTTATAGAGAAAGATTCACAGGTAATGGCTGTGACTGTAGCCTTCGCCGTTAATCGACCAGTTACCGATTTTAATAAAAAGCTATTACTTGATCCTGATTTCCATCAGAAAGCTAACAGTTCGCTAAAGTTGACACTTATTAACCAGTCGCCGTTAGCATTTCACGCTATAGCGGAGACCTCTGTTTTAACGCTCGAGGCGACCATAAAAGTCGCATATTTAGAAAATACAGAAATCCCTCAGAGTTTAGAGCGATATCTTCGCACTCAGTTTTCGCAATTACCCAGTGCGATCTCAATTCGTTATAGCAACGACTTCAATAAAGCACTACATTCTATGATTACAATTTCGCAGTTTTATGAAGTCAATGCTCATAAAACCTTCGTCATTGCGAGTGCTTTTCTAAACATTAAGGACTCACCCTACACGACTGGCTTTTTTGCCAAGAGAATTTTTCGCAGTAAAGTCTCTGCACTCGTTAAAAGAGTTGTTTTTGAAAATGTAAAGCAAATCTACGCTCCGAAAGTGGACTAAAAGAAAATGAAAATAGTCGTCGCTCTTATAGTCTTTCTTCCACTTGTTTCTCCGGCTCAGTTTGCCGTCCCAAAGGTCGATCCCTGTGCAGATTCTTACTGGTCAAAGGAATCAAACACCCGCGATACTCGTGGAGATTTTTGCTTGGCGGAGTTAGCCGCACGCACGGTCAATCAGATTTTGAATATTATGGTCAAGGGTCAAGCTCTCGAGACATCGGCAGATTCTTTTGAAATGAAGGGTGTTGATAAAAAATCAGAAACTCAAACAGAGCCAACTTTTATTTCAAGGAATAAAACGATTAAAGAATTAAACGATTCAATTAATATCGAAGGCACAAAATTTCCCCTCAAACCAGAAAAAGTGGTTGAAATGATGGGGCAGGTCATGTTGGAAGAAAACGCCCGTGGTATCAAAACAAAATTTGGGACTTTTCACGAATGGGGCGATGACATCCTTAAATACAAATCACGTTATGGAGCGTTTGGATGGGTTTCAGTTTCAAAGATATTTACGTGCCTATCAATGGGTGTTTGTGTGCGGTTCATTCCTACTCTCCAAGAACAGTCTCTTGAAGCTTGGATGAATTCACAAGAGGATGAAGGAATCACGCTTGAAAGTCTATTTCGGCAGAGTTTTATTCTTAATGACGGTGACGTTTATAAAACTATTTTAACGATCTCGAACACACTTTCTTATCATTGGAGAGATAAAAATCGCGCGAATTTGCCATGGATTAAAAAACTTAGTCCAATTACTAATCGTTGGCAAAATCGTGGCGATACTCTTGGCAGCTGGTATCATTTCTTTGGTATGATTCTTTTTGGATATTACGCCGGCGAAGTCCCCGCCAAAGCCGTTGCCTCAATCGAGAGTTGGATGAGTATTTTCGCTGAAGGCGATGTTGAGGCTCAGGAAGATATGCTCAATCAGGCGGGGGCCGTTGTGGGTGCTAGACTCGCGAAATTAACGGTCGTGTGGAAATTTATTGGTTGGAAAAATAATCCTGAGAGTAAACAAAAACAGACTTATTTGGACCTCGAAGAAGATTTTCGTGACCGCATCCACTACGAGATAGATCCCAACTATAGTGTGACGTCCGTCACTCCACGAAATGTCTTCAATGAAAGACCCACTCTCACCGTCTACAAAATCACGATTCAACCAAAAAATGCTACCGTACCTCATACAAATTGCACTATTGAACTAATTCCTAAATTTTTTGGGCAAAATCGGTTTTTCGCCGAAAATAAAAATCAAGTTGTAACTTCCCTTGACCCCATAAATGGTACTGAAGTTCGCTTCACAAGTTTAAAATCCATTGATGACCTGCGCGTTTTTATTCAGTGTTATTAAATGCAAGATTTTCTTACAGGGTTTGTAAGTAAAAAATCAACTCTCTCTTTTGCCGCATGGTTAATAGCTCCTGCCCGTCTCGCAGAAAGATTCCTTCGTCATGGCCAAAATTATGCATTCCTTCGCGATCGGCACTATAGCTCATCGCTCGCGTGCGCCAAGATGGTGGGGTCTTTTCACCAACTGGATATCCGTTGCAGTCAAAATCAAAATCGGTTTTAGAGTTGACGGCCGCCCCTTGAAAAAAATGTTTTGGTCGTTCATCTGCCCGAGTCAGTAACGCGCAAAGGTTAGGAATCGAGTTGTTGTGCAAATATGGCCACCGAGCCCAAATCCCCACAAGTGGTGGTGGGACGTAACCCTTTTGAAATTGAATTAAAATTCTATTATTCTTAGAAATTCGTAAGTCATTTAGTTTCTCAAGCGACCTCATTCCCAAGTAGCGATTGGGATCTGTACCAACATCTACAGCGACAGTGGTGGGTTTATATCTTACGCTTACGGTCTCTATCTGTTCTCGGATCGACAAATTTTCAAAACCTGGCTGCTCCCAGCGCTTGACATAGTCGCCATGACACCTCATACACATTTCTCTAAAAATAGTTTGGCCAGCCTTCGCACTGCCTACATCAATTTGATTTTCTGAAAAAAAATCCGTGATCCTAGGTGCCTGCGCCGAAAACACTGCTGTTACTAATTCTTGGATAGTCTTTGGATTTTCACTTAACCACTTTTCCAAAAGCTCCAGGTCGGCGCCGCGGCCAATTTCGTTCCAAAGGATATTTGTAAAAATCGGATTACCACTTACCACTGAGCCATCTGACAACCAGCGATTTTTATATTTCACGTTCCACCAAACGGCAGGCTTTGAGTCGGCAGGAAAATTATCCAGCAAGTCAGGGCGCGGATTTTTTTCATATTGAGAATTTTTTGAAGCGATTTCATCAGAATTACGACGATTGAGCGACAATGAAACTTGGGCCAGAGAAGTATCTAAACCGATAGCTAAAGGCTTTTTTGCCGTTATGCCTTTGAGATTTCTTTGCAAAACGTTAAACATCTCAGTTTCTTCTGCAGTTGCACCCGTATAAAAGCGAAATATAGGAGGGGGAACGTGCGCAATAGCTAACTTTCCGACTGCAAAAAACTCATTGGCTCTGACAAAACGATTAGTCAGCCCCAAAACCGTCTTGCCAAATAAATTTCCAGAGTGGCATGTGGCACAACTGAAAGTAAATCCCTGCGCTGAACCTTTTTCAACAATACCAAAACCTATTTTGTAGTCAGGACGCTTATTATTTGGATACGCTACCTTATACACGCCAACATCATTTTCTTTAGGATAATCGTGGAGTCCTAGCAATTCCAAAACATCATTGAGATTGTGGAGTCCAACAAGACTTTTAAAAATTTGATTGAGCCATCTCCTAAAAACATGAGTGTCTTTAGATCCTAAAATAGATTCGATTGGCTTGTAAGGCGGCAATGCACCGGTCACCGAAACAGGGTATATCTGGGCATGAATTTGTCCCTGGTTGCGGGCCATTTGAAACGTTTCGACATCTAGATTGTAAGGATTGACGCGTCCATTTTCAGGAACCGGCGCGCTCCAATCGGGCTCATTCTGAGCGTACGAGGTCGCGTTTAACCATAGCAGGAAACCGCCCGCGATAAGATATAATGATTTCATTCTTGCCTCCAACATTCCATCGCCGAAGTGAACTCTCTATTCTAAAACAAACAATATTTTTAGTTCCCAAAATCGTGAATACTTAAAAGACATTCTAGGCTTGTTGGGGTGGGTATATCAAAATCAAAATAATTTACACCTTTCACTGGATGTTAGTCTTATTGGTATTGATTCCAAATTCATTGCCCAATAAAATTAGCTTGGTAAGCGTGAGACTCCTCCAGATTCTTAAAGTTCAATGGCTCTTCACTAAATCCACAAACTCAATTCTGGCTTGAGTCTTGCCTTCGATTTTTATTGTCATAGGGCCAGAGTACTGCAAAAGCTCGCCATCTTTATCAAACGCCGCGAGTACCTTGTCTTGATTGGTATTCCTACCCCGAAAAACAAAAATTTCTTCATCACGCACAAATATGCTTTCAAAGTTTTTTCCATTTTTTTTAAACTCTTCTTTTAAGAAGTCCAAAACCGTCATATCCATTTGCTCAATTTTTAATTTTCGTTCGCTGTCCCAGGCATAAACTTCCACCCCAGCTAACTTTAAGAGATTACTTGATCCCCAAGTGAACTGAGATATAGAGCCAAACACTATTACAAAAAGTAAAATCACTAGTTTTTTCATACATGTAGTTTGACAAAATGAAGCCAAATATGGAAATACTTGGTGCGTCATGAAGTACTACGTATCCGATATGGATGGCACCCTACTGGCAAAAGGAGGATCGCTTTCGACAAAGACGAAGGCCGGCCTTACTGAACTCCTTAACAGAGGTTTAAATTTTACAGTCGCGAGCGCGCGAAGTTATACCTCAATTCGTAGTGTTTTCGAAGGTGTTCCCCTAAAACTTCCAATTATTACTCATGATGGTGGTTTGATTTATGATCTTCAAAAACAAAAACCCCTCACCTTCCGTGGCTTAGAAGTAAATCTAGCGCGCAACATCTATAAAATAGCCAAAGCCGCTGGAACTTATCCGTTTTTAGAGTGTGTTTACGACGACAATGAGTATTTCATGACAGAAAATTTAAAAAACGACGGTATGAAATGGATGGTTGATTATCGTGGGACTGCTGGCGCTAAAATTTGTGTTGGTGAGCACGACTTTGAAACTTATGGTGATCATCTCCTGAGTTTTACTTTTATTGACACGGCGGAACCACTTTTAAAGGTTCAAGAAAAAGTGAAAGCGTTGTATGGCGATAAAATCAAAACACATTTTTATACGGAATGGGACTGCTACAACTGGTGCTGCATGACGATTCATGACGCTAAGGCAAACAAGGGGCAAGGCATTAAAGATCTCGCTGAGATACTTAATATTCATCATCATCATGTGACTGTATTTGGCGATAATCACAACGATTTAGCGATGTTCATGACCGCAGGGCGCGCAGTTGCTGTTGAAAACGCGATTCCTGAGTTAAAGTCGAATTCTCATCTCCAAATTGGACATCACAATGATGACAGTGTCTTTCATTTTCTCTATGATGAATTTCACGCCAAGGTTTTTGAGATAGAAAATTAATTAGTTAATAAGGATTTAATTTTATGGGCGCACAGTGGAAAAAAGCCGGAAAGATGGAAGCTTCCAATAAAAAGGGAGCCGTGATCACTAAAATCGTTCGCGAACTTCAAGTCGCAGCTCGTATGGGCGGTCCTGATCCCGATGGTAATCCCCGTTTGCGTCGCGCACTTGACGCCGCAAGGTTGGCGGCCTGTTCCCGAGATACTGTTGAGCGTGCCATTAAAAAAGGAAGCGGTCAGCTAGAGGGCGACGCCATCGAAGAATGTACCTACGAAGGATTTGCGCCTCATCAAGTTGGGGTTATTGTCGAGTGCCAAACTGATAATCGCACCCGAACTGCAGGCGAGATGCGAGTTCTCTTTAAGTCTCACGGTGGTCAAATGGGAGAAAGTGGTTCTGTCTCCTGGATGTTTGATCGTGTCGGTTTAGTAGAAGCGGTTGCCCCGGATGGAATGAAAGACGCCGAAGAAGAGGCCATCGAAGCCGGTGCCAACGACGTCGAACAAGGCGAAGGATCTACCTATTATTTTTATGGGGCGATTGAAGACATTGAAACAATTAAAACCGGTCTTTCCAGTCGTAAATGGAAAATAACTTCGGCTGAACCTTCGTACAAAGCCAAAAATAAAACAGAACTAACCCCTGAACAACGAAAAGAAGTCGAAGAGTTTTTGGGTGAGCTCGATGAGTTTGAGGACTCATCCCGAGTTTATGTGACTCTCTAATTTTTACTGTTTATCTATCAAATAAAAAGCCTGGGCATACGAACGGATCTGTTTAATCATCGCAAATAGCCCATTTGTTCGGGAAGGGGTCAAGTGCTGATCAAGCCCCGCATCTTTTACAAAATCTACGGGTGTACTTAGAATTTCCTCGGGAGTTTTTCCTGAAAATTCGTTTATTAAAATTGAGATTAAACCCTTAACAAGTATCGCGTCGCTATCTGCTTTAAATATAATAATCCCATGCGCTCCCCGCTCAGCATGCAGCCAGACCTGACTCTGACAGCCTTTAACTTTGTATTTTTCTTCACGAAATTCCTCAGGAAAGGGCTCAAGCGCCTTTCCCCACTCGATGATTTTTTTGTATTTTTCTTCCCAAGAAGCAATATTTTTTATGTCAGTTATGAAACCCGTCGTGATTTGTTTTTTCATATTTAAGGTATTATGTTACGTATTTTATTTTTAAAACTGTATATGATACCCCCAAAAAAGGGAAGTGGAATATTCACAATTAAAATTCACTTTAAAGCCACTGGCGTGTGCGAAAAATTGACAGCCGTCAATTTTTTTGTCACCTGAGTCTCCTCTATTCACCAGATAGCAAAATTTGACTCTAAGAAACTCCGCACGCTAAAGCTGACTTAATACCATCTGTATCTTAATTCGCTGGCATAGCCTATGCTCTACTATTTCTTGAGGAGGTCCCTATGAAAAAGTTATCAATTTCCCTTGCTACGTTATCCCTATTACTTTGTGTAGAAACTCACGCTGTTACTTGCCGTCTAAAAACTGATGGGTATGGAACATTCGTGGGACAAGCAAAAACAGAAAATGCGGCTTTTGAACTGGCTGCAGAAAAGTGTTTTGATAGTATGAAGTATCTTAAGGAAAAGAAATCAAAACGAAGTCCCGATGAAGATCAACAGATTTCTTTCATCGACTATTGTGTGAATCTTTCTTGTTCTTGATCAAATTATTTAACCCGCACTGAAAAAGTAAGACCCTCACTGGTAGGAATAATCGTGGTGCGAAAGTCAGAGTCGCTAGCCACAAACATATTGTACGCCTGCAGAGCCATCACCGTCTCGTCACTCGTATCTTTAGAAATATTTCCCCATGCAAAAGTGTTGTCGGCAAGGACGGCCCCACCAACCTTCAAATTTTTTTTCGCCCACTTAAAATAATTTACGTAATTGGCTTTGTCAGCATCGATGAAGATGAGGTCGAAGGGGCCTTTCGTTGTAATTTTATCCAAATTTTCGAGAGCGGGGCCAACGAAAATTTCAACTTCGTTATTTTTGTAACCCGCCAGAGTGAAACATTCTCTCGCTAATTCCGCATGTTTCTCGCTTAATTCAAAAGTATAGAGTTTCTTATCACCAATCAGCCCTCGCAAAATAGTAACACCCGAATATCCACTTAGAGTCCCAATCTCTACAGCTTTTGAAACTCCCATGGCACGGGCAATCACCTCTAAATGACGCGCATCATAACGTGCGACTTGAATATCTGGTAACCCATTTTCAATTGCACGTTCGCGAATGCTGCGTAAAATTTCATCTTCAGGTTGCAACAATTTATCAAAATATTTTGCGATATCTGGTGAGTTTTGTCCCAATTCTTTTTCCATTGGAATGAAGCTTAAGATAGATTACAGTGAATGTAAAACAAAGGATTCGTCATCATGAGTTTGTTATCACCAATTTGGAATTTTCTCTTTGGAAAAGATCCCGATATCTTTGATGCCAATGGTAATATTCGTCACAATTTACCCGAGAAAACGTGGGAATCTTGGCGAAACAAATATCGAACCAATCCAGAAAACAATTGGCGTAATCATTCAGGTACGCAACCCAAGAAAATCAAAAAATAACTCTTCTGGAATTTTCTTAAATTTTCTTACACAAATAACGCTGCAATTCATAAGCGAATCTTCTAATTTGTATTAAATTAATCAGTTTTACTTTGGTCTAGTTATTCTGAATTATGAGCCATGAAAAGAGTTCAAAAAACAACGTGAAAAAACATCAAATCCAAGGAGGATCAATGGTTTTAAGAAGACTCGTTACTACACTGGCTGTAATTGCAATGAGCCTAACTGTTTCTGCGCACTCCGAACAAAAAACTGAAAATTGTATTCCCGAGAATGATCTCTATATTCCTTCTTATATTGAGGGCCAAGGAGTCACAAAAGCAGAGTTTAATGAAGTCATCGACCGCGTTGAATCTATTTACGCTCCTATCATCGAACGCCTTGGTGGTGAATTAATTGTGAAACGACTTTGGGAAAATGGCACAGTTAATGCCAGTGCCAATCGTGTTGACAACAAGTACATCGTGAATATGTACGGGGGATTAGCTCGTCACCGAGTTATGACTAAGGATGGACTCGCCCTCGTGATATGCCACGAGTTAGGACACCATTTAGGGGGCGCTCCCAAGATTGGAACTCGTTGGGCAACTAACGAAGGCCAAGCTGATTATTTCTCGGGGTTAAAATGTATGCGTAAGGTTTTCGCTCAAGAAGATAATACCCGCATTGTTGGACAAATGGATGTAGATCCCGTCGCGGAAAGGGAGTGTCAAAAAACTTTTAAGGGGACTCAAAACATTGCAATCTGTATGCGCTCAGCAATGGCTGGATATACGGCGGCAATGATGTTCCGTGACCTTCGCAAAGAACAAAGAATGCCATCATTCGATACTCCAGATACTACTAGAGTCGAAAAAACCTATCACGGTCATCCCGCGACTCAATGCCGAATGGATACATATCTTGCGGGAGATATTTGTGGCGCTGACGCTAATATAGATGTGAGTGATAGAGACCTGAATGTTGGTGTTTGCTCACGCAAACACGGTGAAGAACGTGGTGCACGTCCACTTTGCTGGTACTCAGAAGACAACCCAGCTGGAGCAATCTTGAGACTCGCAAAAAGATAGCCTGCTTCTTTTTAGCAATACAGCCTAAAAAGGCGGGACTTCCCGCCTTTTTTATTTCTTTAACCTCTTTAGAATTTCAGCTTTTGATTTTACTTCACCATCAAGTTGCCAAGCATAACTCTTCTTAATAGCCTCTCCCAAAGCGGCACCTGCAAAACCAAGATTCATCAAATCCTGCGCTAACACAAGTGGCGCTGGTAATTTTCCGTGAGGAGGAAGTACGGCTCTCACTGCGTTCGAAGTTTTCTTCCAGTCGCCGGTAGCAACAATACTTTCGAGATTTTCAAGGAACTCAAATAGGTACTCACCATATTTATGATTAAAAGTTGTTAGAAGAAAAGAGTTTCTTTTCTGATTCATGTCCGAAAATCTTAACCAATGTCTTCCAACAAAATCTAAAATATTCGCGTTTTCACGCGATAAACGAAAACGATCAGTAAACTGGTCTAGTCTTTCTAGACCCAGCGCCTTTATAAAAGGGACAAAGAAATAGATCAAATTCATCTCTTCGCGCGAGTCTTTATTTTTTGTAAGCAAGAATTTTGTGAGTTGCCATGGGTTTAAATTTGCTTCACTCACCCTCATATAGAGAGTCTCTATGATCTCTGGAACTATTGAAGCCAAAATCCCAGACTGTTCTAGCAAACTTAATCCAATGATTCTATTTTCTCCACCCAACAACTTTAAAACTTCGTCACGAATCCGTTCATTTGAAACAGCCGACAAAGAAAATTTCCCGGCAAATAAAAAAGTTTTTTCCTCTAATCCAAAGGAAAGCTGAGAACAAAAACGAAAACCACGCAAAATTCTAAGTTTATCTTCCTCATACCTTTTTTCAGGATCGCCAACCGTACGAATTATTTTTTGCTTTATGTCTTCAAGACCTCTAACATGGTCAACGACTTCACCTTTTTGGGGATCGTAAAAAAGGGCGTTGATGGTAAAATCTCTTCTCATTGCGTCTTCTTTAGGACTTGCAAAGGTCACGCTTTTAGGATGACGACCATCCTTGTATTCACCATCTCTGCGAAACGTAGCAATTTCGATTTGGTAACCGTCAAAAGGTAAAATAATGATTCCAAATTTTTTTCCAACTTCTAGCGCCTTAGGAAATAACTTTTCAATTTCGTTAGGTTTTGCATTTGTAACAATGTCAAAATCCTTCGGCACTCTCTGCATAAGAGAGTCGCGCACACATCCCCCCGCCAACCACGCGGTAAAACCTGCCTTTTCGAGGCGCGAGATAACTTCTTTGACTTCCCGCCAAACGGCACCCTTAAACTCCATGTATTAATTTTATTAAAACTTCGGCGCATTTGTAAAACTGGTAGCAAAGTTTCTCTACCGTTCTTCCAAAAGGATCCTTCTGGCACCAAATCCTGCGCCAAATTCAATGTAACCAATTTGAAATTTGCATACTTCTTGAAGATACCTGCCACGTTGAACTTAAAATTTCATTTAGGAGAAATAAAATGAGAAAAACCTATATAACTTTTGCAATGCTGGTAATTTGGGCATCAGGAGAAATCGGCTATTCACAAAACCGAGCGCCCGTTCGCCGCGGTGGAGCTGGGAGTGGCGGCTCAACCATGCGCGCTCCTTCTGCCCCGAGATCAAATCCTGGGAACGTTTACCGTAATCCAGGAGCTCCCAACAGACCGAATTATGGACCTACACCGTATAGCCGTCCAAATACAGGAGGCGTTTACACCCGCACTGGGTCAGGAAATATTGTTTATGGTGGTTACCGTGATCGCTACGGCCAAGTCACAAATCGTTTAGACTATATGAGACGCGATGTACGGGTTGGCTCGTGGGTTAACGCTCAAGTAGGTCGCTATCGTTCGCTTCATTATCCACACTATATAAATCGAACCTCTTGGTATAACTCGTACTATCCTACCTGGCGTATGCGCTATAATTCTTGGGGACGATACGGATTTTACGGTGGGTTCTATTGGAACTTTAGGCCTGTTGCTGATATTGGAGTTTACTTCTACAACCCAATGGTTTCATGGTTTTACTCATCAAGCTACGACGATTACTATTACAATACCTGGTATAACTCGGGAATTACTACCTACCCGCAACTTCGTACACCATTTCCGTACACAGGAGCTTACTATCCGACCGAAGAGTTTAGAGACTTGAATCTCGGCATGAGTCAGGCAAGCCTTCAAACACAAGTCAATTACCGCACAGCGATGATTGATTTTACTTTGCAATTACAGCAACAAGTTTCAGGAATCTTAGGTTACCAAGCAGTACTGAGCACCAACGACATCGTGGTTACTCATTACCAACAATTAAGTGGCGACACCGGAGTGGTCATCGAGGGCTGGGTTAGCTATCAGCAACAACACTCTTACCCATTTAAAGCGTATCTAAATTTGTATACTGGTACCGCAAATTTATTTGTGACTGGAAACAATGGCCAGTTTCCATCTCAAACTGAAATTGACACATTGAATGGGTTAAACTCACAAATTCAAGACGCCGGCGGGGTTGTTGAAGGTGACAACTATAACTATAATTTCCCGCAATAGGACGTTTCTCGATCCAGGTCAAAGGCCTGGATCGACCAATAAGACCTTTGACTGAGTTAGAAATTTAGCGAGCCTGCCGATCTAAATGCGTGAAATATGACCTTTTTGATTCATTCTGGGATGGCGTTTTAGTCTTCGACCAGAATCAAGAACTCATTTATGGAAATGAAGCTGCCGCAGTGATGTTGGGGTTGTCGCTTCGTCGTTTGCATAACAGCTGCCATAAGCCACTTTCTCAGACAGCGAATTTCGGTAGTATAAATTTAAAAAATATTGATAATTATCAGCATGTCGAAGTGATTGGACCTAAAGGCAAAAGACTTTCTGCAATGATCTGTGTGCAGAAACTCCCTAAAATCAAAGATCGCTGGTTGATTTACCTTAAAGATATGTCGGTGGAAGAAAATCTTCAGAAGAAATATCTGAAAGAATTAAAAATTAAAGAACGTCACATCGCGCAACTAAGAGAGATGGACCAAGTCAAGGATCGGTTCATGATTCTGACGACGCATGAACTACGTACCCCACTATCTGCTCTGGTTGGCAGTTGCGACATTTTGAAAAATGGTGGCATTGACACAGCCACTCAAAAAATTTTTATAGATACTATTTTTGAACAGTCCTCGCATTTAATGAAGCTTGTAAACAATATTCTCGATTACACCCGCATTGGTACCGACAAAATGGACTACTTCGTTGAGGAGCTTGCAATTCGTGATGTGTTGTTTGATTCGATCCAATCCCTAAAAGATTTTGCAGAAAAAAACAAGGTGACCATTGATATGCCAACCCCAGAGGCGCCCTCTCTAAGATGTTATTTTGACCTTCATTGGATAGGCGTCGTGGTTCGCAATTTAGTCCACAACGCAATTAAGTTTAACAGACAGAATGGGCGCGTCGATATTCATGTTCGGGAAGACGATACCGAAGGCTATGTAATCGTCGAAATTGAAGACACCGGTTTTGGTATCGAAGAAAAACGTTTTCAAGAAATTTTCTCAGGCTTTCAAACTACCGAACAACTTTCGCACCACCAATCTGGTACAGGTCTCAACCTGCCCCTCTCCAAAAAAATTGTCGAAGCTTTGGGAGGTAAAATAGAGGTCGAAAGCGTTGTTCGCAAAGGTTCTATTTTTCGCTTTTATCTCCCCAAATCCAAAGTGTTGGCGGCCAGCTTCTATCAAAAACCGCCCAAAAACACCGGTGACCTAGCAGCGTAAAAAACTTGACCAGTAGACTTTTTCTTTTAATAACACCTCGTGAACCAAAGTGTGACTCAAATACTGTCTAACTTTCCTGATATTCGATTTGGCTTTACGCCAATTACTTTGCCTTCGACTTTACCCCACTACGACTCATGGCTGGTTCAAAATTTTTATGGAGAAATGGATTATTTAGTCCGCCACCGAGACATCAAAGCAAATCTAAAAACAAAATACCTGGGCGCAAATTCTGCCATAGTTATGGCCTACCCCTATGTTCCTCATCCTTCCAAGGAAAACAATCCGTTTCCAAATCTGAATGTCGCTCTCTACGCTCAAGGCCTTGACTATCACAACTGGCTTAAAAAAAAGGTTGAAGAAATTATCGCAAAGTTAAAAGAACATTTTCCTAATGAAAATTTTTGGTCTTGCACCGACTCCAGCCCCGTCCTTGAAAGAGACTTAGCGCAAAACAGTGGACTCGGCTGGTTCGGGAAGAACACCTGTCTCATTGACCGTAAAGCCGGTAGTTTCTTTTTTATTTGTGAGATCGTCACAACACTTAACCTTGAACCTTCTGTATCTTCGCCAAAATCTTTTTGCGGAACCTGTACGCGCTGTATTGATAGTTGCCCCACAAACGCCATCATTTCTCCTCACGTCCTGGATGCACGACGATGTATCTCCTACCTTACGATTGAGGCTAAAAGCATTGCAAAGGCAGAACTGCGACCGCTGATCGGTTCCCATTTTTTTGGTTGTGACATTTGCCAGACGGTTTGCCCTTGGAACGAGGAACTGGAACCATATATGTTAAATCAAGATGGAATTAATGAGTTGCAGTTTATTCTTGATTCCTCAGATGAAGAGCTAAAAAATAAAATTAGAGGAACCGCTCTTGAGAGAGCTAAGCCCCTCGGTCTCAAGCGTAACGCCCTTATTGTCACTGCCAACCAGCAAATAACCTCATTAAAACATTCTGTAAAAAGGTATCTTGGTCATAAAATCTTGAGAGAACTGACAAAATGGGCCCTAGAGAGGTTGCATGATCAAAAGGAAACTATTACTTAGAGAGAACCCCAAGTTGTCTTAAAAGCATATCGATTTGATCTTGAGATTTTCTTGAAGGCTCTTTGTTCACGGCAACGCTTGCACGTAACTTTTCGTCAAATTTTGTGGCTATCCAGGTTAGTCTTTCTAAGAAAGTAGCGTTCAACAAGCTTTTAACATCAACTTCCTGAGGGGTACCGAACTGATTAATCATTTCTTGAAGCATTTCCGTGGCATCTAAAAGCAAAGCCACAGAAATTGTAAACAATTGTTCATTATCAACTTGCGATGACTTATAGCTAACGAGCTTGCATAGCTCAGCATACTTGCCAATTTTCTCTACACCAGGACCTTTTGCAAGACCCATAGTCGCCATGTTCTTTGCTCCGCCCATAATTCGGTCAACAAGCTGTCCGTAATTTTCTAATAGAAATTTGTGACTAAACTGGCCATCAACTTCTTCCAAAATCTCTGCCATCTCATTAACTAATCTCTTGGACTCGTCTTTGAATTCGACTAAAATCTCATCCATATAGTTACAACTTTATCAACGTGAGGCCAAATTTCAATGGAATATCTACCAATTCGAGTGAGCACTCTGCGTGGAGATCAAAAAATTAATTTTGATGCCTATATTATGATAAATGACAAACAAATTCTTTACCTACGTCGAGGCGATAGTTTTGAAGGCACAAGACTTGTACGCTTAAAAGAGAAAAAAGTACGCAAGATGTATATCCTACAAAGTGATGAAAAGAATTATCGCTCTTATATTGATACAAATTTAAGCCTTGCGTACGATTCAAAATCGCCAAAATCCATCGAGGACCGAGGACAAATCGTACAAGGCATGCAACAAGCCGCGGCCGAAGACGTCATGGAAAGACCTGAAGACGAAGTATCTTACAAACATGCTAAAGACGGAGCAGCCAAGTATGTTGATTTTTTGTTGAAGGAAGATAAGGGACTAAAATCGGTTCTGCAAATTGAAAACACAGACCAGAATATTGGACACCACGGCGTTACGGTTTCTACATACTCTGTAGCTCTCGCCAAGAGTTTGGGGATAACAGATCCTAAGCAAACGCAACTTCTTTCTTTAGGGGCACTTCTTCATGATTTTGCTCACACCAAAAGTGACCTAAAAATCAATCGACCTCTATCAGAATTTAATCCGGAAGAACTCAAAAGCTACCAAGAACACCCTATGGTCGGCGCTACAGCAGTAAAAGATTTGCGACACTTTGATCGTACGGTAATAAATATAATTTTAGAGCACGAAGAGTGTATTAATCAGTCGGGCTTTCCAAATAAGAAGCACGAGAATCAAGTTGACCCGCTTTCGGTGATAGTAAGTTCGGCAAACGCTCTTGACCGAATCATTACTTTTGAGAGAGTAGCACCAAAAGAAGCCATCAAGAAACTAACGATTGAACAAATGGGGCGCCATCCTCTAAATCACATTCAAATTCTACAAAAGATCGTCTCAGAAACCTATACCTAGTAGAAATTACAACGTAAACCATGGGCATGGTTTTTTTGGTTGGAGTTTATGCGGTAAGCTAGTAATAACCTAACGTATGGGTGGAATTGAAGACTCGCAAATAACAAGCTTTGGGCTTCGAGTCACTGAATTTGCCGACTACCGTGCCTTTCTGAAGGCCTATTATGCTGATGCACGCGTGAAAAATCCGCGCTTTAGTTATGGTGCTTGGGCTAAAAAACTTCACACGAAAGACACCTCTACTCTTACAAAGATTATTAAAGGTCAGCGTGATCCGGGCCCAAGACTCACGGAACAATTTATATCGTATTTTAAATTTACTGAAAATGAAGCTAAGTATTTCCGCAGCATGGTTCAACTTGAAAAACTTCAAGGAGAGTCATCACTGCGCCTTGAAGTTTTAGACACTCTTGGAAGGTCTCCAAAAAGTACCCCAGCCAAAACGGTTGATACTGCAGATTTTGCGAATATCTCTGAATGGTATAGCTTTGCAATACGACAAATGACGAAAATTCGCGACTTTCAGTCCAATACCCGTTGGATCTCAAAACGCCTGCGCTTTGGTGTAACCGAAGAACAAGTTCAAAACATGCTGAACACCCTTATCCGCCTTGGCTTTTTAAAAATTTACAATCACACAAACACCCTAACAACAGGTGAACCGGTCGATACTCCCAGCGATATTCCCAATAGTCATATAAGAAAATTTCACCTACAGATGTTAAACAATGCTGCAAAAAGTATTAATGACATACCTGTTGAACAGCGTGAATTCACCTCGTTGACGTTGGCATTTAACTCCTCCCGCCTAACCGAAGCAAAAAAATTAATCCGTAAATTTAAGTCTGATTTCGACCAATTAATGAGTGATAAAACTCCTGAGGAAAACGACAGCGTGTATCAGTTCCAGGTTCAGTTTTTCCCTCTGACACAAAACGATTCCGGACGCAATTAATTTTAGTTGCCCATTTCGCCTGAAAAAACTTTTGCTAATGTAACCTGCCGCCGCGTAATTACTTTTTCAATTTCTCCTTTTAGAAACAAGTCGTCTACTAAGTGCCCCAGAAGCCCCAGTGGGAGCCGATAGTCAGCAAGATCTGTAATCACGCAGCCACTTTCACCATGATCCTCAAACTGGGTGAGGACACGAAAAGAGCGAAACAAGCCTTTTACCTGACGAAAATCTATTTTTTGATTCGGAACCAAATCCTCAACCTTCAAAATACAGCGACGGCTAATGCCTTTAAACCCTAAGTAAAGCTCAATTTGTTGCCCTTTAAACAAGGTCTCAATTGGTTGTCCTATTACCTCAATATCCAATATATTGGTAAGGCACTGGCGAATTCCTGACAGCGTTGCATGTTTGCTAAACACCCGCTCGCGAGATCCGTTGATCACTGTTGCCTTCTGTATATAAGCCATAGAAATTCCTAATTTTTGCGATGCGGTAAAAACCAATTCTAAATACTTTTTTTTGACGTGGCAAGTAAAGTTCAATAATACACCAACATATGCACTTTTTCATCCTTGGAGCCGTAACTTTTGTTACCTCGATGGCAACACAAGCAAGCCCAATTTATGGCTTCGTAGAAGTTACAGACCATCGCTATTTGCTCCATCAAGATGCAGAAACTTTCGAAATTCAATCCGCAAATACCGAAGTATCCAAAACTTTGGGCCGTTTACGTACGGGCGATTATTTGGCATTCGAAGGCTACATTAGTCCAGCACAAAGAAAAGCGGTGATCCAGTCAATGGATTGGGTGGGGCTTCAGAGACTTCTTGGTTTTTGGAAAACTCGCGACAAAAAACTGGTGGAATTTTCAAGTTTTACAACGTTGAAATTTCATCATGGGAATCCAACGGAAATTTTCTACCGTGACCGACGGCCTCGCTCTGAAAATGATTTGATAAGTGTAAGTTATCGAGTGGCTCCCAGCGTTGGCGCTTCTTGGTCGCTTTTTATTGCAAACCAAGGAAACTATAAACTTGGGAGAATGGTTTTTAACGATAAAGAAATAACAATCAGTTTCTTTGACTCTGAAACCGGAAAAATCACGAAAACAGTAACCCTGCAGAAGGTCTCTAACATCAAAAATGCATACCGCTAGCCTTGTTCATGAAATTTTTCATGAACCCACCGCTCCATTTTGTGAGGGCTGGGTTTTAGGAAGAATCGAATCTATTTTGATCCAGCATAAGATTCCTTTTTTTTATGATGATGCTCGAAATCTAATTGCCGGGGTAAAATCTAAAAGCGCTTTAAAAAAGGTACGGGTGGGTTTTATTGCACATGCGGATCACCCGGGTTTTCATATCGAAAAGAAGGTTGGAAAAAATAAATACAAGGCACTTTGGTACGGAGGCGCCCCATTTAAAAAGATGAAAGGCGCCGAGATCGCCATTTACCACCCTTTTCTACCCAAAGAAAAACATCGTGGGATAATTTCAAAATTTAAATATAAGACGTACTTGCGTGAGGGCATTCCTTTTGAAATTAAAACTGAAAAAGAACTGCCTTTGGTAAAAGGGTGTTTTGGCGCCTTTGATTTTCCGGCACTAGAAAAGAAGGGCGACCTCATATACACCCGTGTCGCCGATGATTTAACAGGCGTCGTAATTATTCTTGGTCTTTTGATAGACCTGAAAAAAAAGCTCTCTAAAAATAAAATAGCGGGAGTCTTTACTCGCGCCGAAGAGGTCGGTTGGGTTGGCTGCTGGGCGATTTTACAAGCCAAACTATTTTCTAAAGACATTAGCTTAGTCTCACTGGAAGCTTCGAAGACTTTACCACTTGCGGAAATTGGTAAGGGGCCGGTCTTAAGAATTGGCGATCGGGCAACAATTTTTGACTCTGATTTGTCGATCGCTTTGTGGGATGTCGCAAGAAATTCAAAAGTTCCATTTCAGCGACGAGTTATGGACGGCGGTTCCTGCGAGGCCTCAGCCGCAAACCTTTTTGGCTACAAAACCACCGGTATTTCAATTCCTCTCGGAAATTATCATAATGAAGGCCCTAGTGGCCCTGCTCCTGAATTCGTGAGTCTAAAAGATGTCGATAGGGCCCGTAAAATTGCAAAACTCTTTGCACAGATTTTTTTTCACCCTTTGAAAGCTAACCGAGAGGTTCGTTTCAAAAGTGCTCAGAAAAATTTTAAAACTCTCTTGCCTTTATTGAATCAACGTATAGGTTTTTGAACTATGTTAACCCATCCTCTGTCGACTGATACTATTTTTCTATCTCGTCGTAAATACGATGAACGCCTGGGCAATTTTGCGATACCTCTACCTGGATTAAATCAAGCTTCTGAAATTTCAAATTATATAAAGAAAGAAAGTAATTTTGTGATCTGCGGATATCCAGATGATGAGGGGGTTCGTTTAAACTCAGGCCGTCCAGGTGCTGCCGAAGGGCCTGATGCCATTAGAAGTTTTTTTTACAAAATGACGCCAAAATCATTTAAAAATGTCCCGGCTATTTATGATTTGGGAAACATAGACTTAGGAAACGAACTGGGTACCCGCCATAGACTCGGTAAAAACCTTTGTGCAGAGAGCCTCAAGAATAAATCCAAATGGATTGCTTTAGGAGGAGGTCACGACTATGCATTTTCGGAAGGTGCAGGTTTTTTGGAAACCTATGGTAACTCTAAACAAAAACCTTTAGTTCTTAACTTTGACGCCCACTTAGACGTGCGTGCTTTAGACCGCGGTCTAAACTCAGGCACTCCTTTTCGCCGTTTACTTCAGGACTATAAAAGTTTTGATTTTGCTGAAATTGGCATTCAAGAATTATGTAACAACCCCGAGTATGTGGAATGGGTAAAAAATAAAAAGGGGAAAATTCTTTGGAACGACGAAGTGCTTTTAGGGAAAAAAGATTTTCTCGCGCATTTTAAGAGGACACTCGGTCCATGGTTAAAGAAAAATCGACCCACATTTGTGAGTATTGATATAGATGGATTTTCTTCAAGCCATGCTCCCGGCTGCAGCCAATCTTGGCCAGGCGGATTTACTCCACATGACTTTTTCAAAGTCTTTGATTTTATTTTAAAGACTCTTGATGTGCGTGTGCTGGGAATTTATGAAGTCTCTCCTCCACTGGATCTTCAGAACCAGACTTCAAAACTCGCCGCAGAAATCATTTATCGGTATATCTATGGCTCACGAAAGTAAGGGTTTTGGGAGCGACAATCACTGCGGAGCTCATCCTAAAATGCTAGAGGCACTGGCGGCTGCAAACCATGGACACATGCCAAGTTATGGTACCGATGAAATTAGCGAACACGCGATAGCTGAATTTCGAAAACACTTCGGTAAAGATACGGAGGTATATTTTGTATTTAATGGCACTGCTGCGAATACTCTTTCACTCCGGGCTCTTACTCAATCTTACAACTCAGCGTTTTGTACAGACATTTCTCATGTCCAAAATGACGAATGTGGCGCACCCGAAATACTTGGCCACTGTAAACTCGTTCCTCTTCCTTCTAAAGAGGGAAAACTGTCCGCTGAGCAATTATCTGAAAATTTAATTCGTCGGGGCGACCAACACGCGACGCAAGTTAAAGTTGTGACCATCACTCAACCTACAGAATACGGCACAGTTTACTCTCTTAAAGAAATAAAAGAGATTGTCGATACGGCTCACCGAAACGGGCTCTACGTTCACATGGATGGCGCGAGACTGCCGAACGCTTGCGTAAGTTTAAACTGTACATTTAAAGAATTAACGACCGACCTTGGAGTTGACGTGGTTTCTTTTGGCGGAACAAAAAATTCATTAATATTTGGCGAGGCCGTTTTAATTTTAAATAAAAATTTAGCTCACGATTTTAAATATATTCGTAAGCAATATATGCAACTACCCAGCAAATCGCGATTTATTGCAGCACAGTTCTTGGCACTTTTTAAAAATGATTTATGGAAAGAAAATGCTGAGCATGTTTTAAAGCTTGCAAAACTTTTACACGATGAGGTCAAAGATATCCCTCACGTCAAAATCACACAAAAAGTTGAGTCAAATGCAGTCTTTGCGATCATCCCTAAGCAGGTTTATAAAAGAGTTTGTGAGAAATTTTTCTTTTATGTATGGGATGAAAAAACTTACGAGTGTCGGTGGATGATTTCTTTTGATACAACGGAAAATGAGATACGTGAATTTGCTAAACTCATTCGCCGAGCCGATAACTAAAGCTTTCATCACTCTCCTATGATTTTCACCAAAACACGTTTTTTTCTGCGTCCATCAAATTCTCCGTAAAAAATCTGCTCCCAAGTCCCGAAATCAAGATCGCCATTGGTAATTGCGCACACCACTTCCCGCCCCATAATCTGCCGCTTTATATGAGCGTCGGCATTGTCCTCCCCCGTGTCATTGTGCCGATAGTGGTTAATCGGCTCGTGAGGCGCCAATTTTTCAAGCCAGACTTCATAGTCGTGGTGAAGACCCCGCTCATCATCATTAATAAAAACTGACGCCGTGATATGCATGGCATTAACAAGCACCAATCCTTCCTGGATTTTGCTCTCTTCAATACACTCTCTTACTTGCTCAGTTATATTGATAAATTCCCGACGTTTCGTGGTGTTAAACCATAATTCTTTCCGAAAACTTTTCATTGGACTTTCCTCAAAAACAGACTTACCCCTAGAGACATGACTAAATATCCGCCATTACATTACAATGACTATCTTCATATCGATCAAATTTTGTCGGCACAGCATCTAAAGAGTCAAGAATTCGGTAAGCCTGTTCATGACGAAATGCTTTTTATAATCACTCATCAAGCCTATGAACTGTGGTTCAAACAAATCATTACCGAACTTAATGCCATGTTGGCAGTCTTTGGAAAACCCTATGTAAATGAATCAGATCTTGCCTCTTCGGTGCTACAGATTGATCGTATTATACAAATCCAAGATTTATTGATACGTCAAATTCCTATTTTAGAAACCATGACGCCGATGGATTTCTTAGAGTTTCGCGATTTTTTATTTCCTTCAAGCGGGTTTCAAAGTTTTCAGAATCGTTTGATTGAGTGTAAGCTCGGACTTGATGCTAAAAAAAGATTACACCTTGGTGGAGTTTCCTACACAAAATACCTGACTGAATCTCAGCAGAAAATCGCGGCAAAAGCAGAAAGCGAGCCAAGCTTATTTGCCCTTGTCGAAAAATGGTTAGAACGAATTCCCTTTTTAGAAAGTCATGGTTTTAATTTTTGGCAAAGCTACCGCGCTGCCGTAGAGACGGTCTTTCAAAATGAAAAGTCTGTCGTTCAGGCCAATAAATACCTTTCAAAGTCGCAAGTTGACGACAATATTAAGTCTATCGATAACAATTTAAAAGTCTTCTCGGCGATTTTTGATGAAGGAAGCTATCGAAGACTTCAGGATTCTGGACAATTTCGAATTTCGTTGAAAGCACTTCAAGGTGCATTATTTATTTTTCTGTATCGTGACCAACCAGCTTTATTTTTGCCATTTAAATTTTTGACGGGGTTGACTCAGATCGATGAGAACTTTACAACCTGGCGCCATCGCCATGCGCTGATGGCCCATCGAATGCTCGGAAAGAAAATTGGGACCGGCGGATCAAGTGGTCACGACTATTTGGCTCAGGCCGCTGAGGCTCATAAAATTTTTACCGATTTTTTTAATTTGACAACATTCTTTATACCCAAATCTGTAAGACCCGAACTGCCTAAAGAACTCGTTGCAAAATTGAGTTTCAATTACTAGTTTTCAAAAAAGATAACCTCAAAAAGAAACCGATAATCTTATCGCAACTGGAATAATTGATTAACTAATATAAAAAAGGACAAGCCCGAGCCTGTCCCCTGTAACGCACTGTAGACGGAAAAAAGTGTCAGACACTTTATTGACAGGTCACCTTATCAATTGAGTAGCCTCCGCCCCAGATATGAGGTTTAAAAAAAGCAAACCCATCTGGAGAACGTTTACCTTCAATAATATTTCCTGCCTGTTTATGCTGGGTAAACCCAACGACAATCGACCCACCATTAGCTATACAAAGACCTTGTGCAGTCAATTGATCGGGGTAGTAACCCTGATTTTTTACGTCAACCAAGAAGGGTAAACGTGGCGGCATTGGTGGAAGAATCACACGATCTCTAACATTTAAAACCACACGACGAACTCTGTTGAAGCCACGTAAATCTAATTGCCAGGAACCTTGAGAAAACCTTTGACTATTGTATAGATTGACATTGTCAAAAGTATACTCAGAAGGATTGTTATAATCAAAAGGCCTTCCACCAATAGTATAAACACCTGAAGACCGGCCATTGATAAGAAGTTCCACTTGGCCGTTACCATGCATCGATTTTGCTGTTACGAGTACCGACTCAAGCTCCATGTTTTCTGGATTTTCAAACCGGTGCTGGGCACGCAAGACCTGCTTAAGCGGGATCATGCCCATACGGGCAAATTCTTGGTCTCCCATATGCAAAGTAATCGCTCGAACTTGTCCCATGCGGGGTCCCGGAAAGCGTTGCGCATTGGCCGTGGTCACCACTAATAAGATAACTCCCAAAAGTGCAGCATACATTTTTTTCATTATTTCCTCCCTTAATGAAACGTACCAAAATATTTAATAGCAGAATAGATGCCATGACTTTGGGAAACTTTTGTCACCAGCAAATAGTTAGTAAACACATATACTGATTTTCACAATAAATTCTTGGCGCTACTTCTTTTTCTTTTGCTACCAGTGATTTTTTGCACCGCTAAACAGATCGTGAATTTAATTCAATGACGCGTTACAGGCCAAGTGGTTGTCGGGCACCTAACAAGATAGCACGTACGGGACTAGCGTCACAGTCTTTAAGCCTCAAAGGGAGCGCGCATAAAATATACTCACCTGGAGGTACGTTATCTAAAACAATTCCCTCTAAAATAGACATATCGTTTTTTGCAACGACCTGATGGCTTTCTAAATTTATAGAATTCGCGGGGTCAATGGACGGGGTATCGATTCCCACAAGAATAACTTTTTTTTCATATAGGTATTCAACCAGCTCTGGTGAATAACTGTTAAAATCTTCATTCCACTGATCGGGGTTTGGAAACGAACTCGTTTTTAAAAGAACTCTTTCTGTTGATATTTTGGTATTACCAAGATGCTCAATATTTATGCGCTCGCCACGCTTGGCCTTCACTTCAATAACCTGACATGGACCAAGATAAAAACTTAGATCCCGTTGATCTATACCTGGCAATCCCTTTTTATAGTGATTTGGAGCATCTGTATGAGCACCAATATGAAGACTGGTTGTCATCGAACTTAATTCGAGCTTGTCGCCCGACGAAAAACTCAATTCTACCTTACGCGAAAATGGCGTGTCTTGCGGATAAACAGCAGTTTTTGAACTCACTAGCGGAGAAATATCAATGTATTGGAGCTTATTTTTATCCATCACTGCATCTCGATAAAATCAAGACGGCCATATAAGCGATAAAGCTTTTCGACCATTTCTTGTGTCGGTCTAATTCCGCGATTACTCTGTGGTGCTAGCTGTACAACCTTTTTCAATTCATTGATGTAAACTTGAAAAGCCACCGATACATCGCCAGGATTCTCAGCGATAAGACGGTTTACTTCATCCAGGTGTTCAACCATAGACTGATCAAGTCTCATAACTAAAGACTTAATTTTTCCAAGCCGAAATTCAAATAACTCAATTTTTTCAGCGATTAGTTTTTTACCACCCTCTTCCGTACTTTCAAGCTGCGCCGAAACAATGAGGGGCTTATCGGACTTAATCGTATTTAAACTTTCGCTATACGTATTCGGGAATATAACAAGTTCAATACCGCCGGTAAGGTCTTCAAGAGTGGCAAAAGCCATGCGCGTACCTTTACGTGTAATAATTTCTTTTAGCCCGGTAATAATTCCTGCAACGGCAACGGGCCGCTTACTTTTAGCATTTGGAATCTCATTTAATTCTTTAACTTTCATTGAAGCAAAATGCTTAAATAGAGTTTCGTAACCCGTAAGTGGATGCTCCGTTAAATAAAAACCAAAAACCTCTTTCTCATAGCCTAAGCGCTGTGCGCGCGTCCAAGAAGGGGCATCATCCAAAAAGACTTCGTCTTTCATTTCGACCATGGCAAATAAACTCTCTTGCCCGAGATCTCTGTCATTCCGAGCCACGCTGCTACGATCTACGAAACGATTATAGCCAAGCAATAATTGCGCCCGGTGCGCCCCTAAATTATCGAACGCTCCGGCTTTAATTAAACACTCAATCACTTTTTTATTTATTTTTCGTAAATCGACCTTATCAAAAAAATCTTCTAAAGAATTAAACCTCTTGTCGGGAAGTGATTCTCGAGCCGCAACAATGGATTCCACTGCAGCTTCGCCAACACCTTTAATTGCTCCCAAACCAAAATAAATTTTTTCTCCGCCCACCGTAAATTTACAATCGGAATGGTTTATATGAGGAGGTAAAATTTCAATTCCCCGATGATGAGCGTCTTTAACATATTGCTCAACCTTATCTGTGTCACCCATTTCGGTACTTAGAAGTGCAGCATAAAACTCAACAGGATAATAATTTTTTAACCAAGCCGTTTGCGCCGCGATCACACAATATGCAGCGGCATGTGCTTTATTAAAACCATAATTTGCAAACTCTTCCATTAATGCGAAAAGTTCATCGGCTTTTTCGGGATCAAACCCATTCTGTTTTGCTCCTTCAATAAAACGTGTTTTTTGTTGTGCCATTTCGGTTGCAATTTTCTTACCCATGGCGCGGCGAAGGACATCGGCTTCACCTAAACTATAGTTTGCAACTCGTGCGGCAATTTGCAGAACTTGTTCTTGATAAACGATAACTCCATAGGTTTCACTTAATATAGGTTCAAGTTCCGGAAAGATATATTGTACTTTCTGCGTTCCTTTCTTTCGAGCAGCATAGTCTGGGATCATGTCCATGGGGCCCGGCCGATAAAGTGCGTTGATAGCTGTAATGTCGGCAAAATTGCTCGGCTGAATTTTTAGAACCGTATTGGTAATGCCGTCACCCTCAAACTGAAAAACTCCAGCCGTATCGCCATCGGAAATTAATTTATAGATACCAGCGTCAGACATTGCGATATCTTGTGCCGTAATTTCTTTATTTCTATTTTTCTTAATTAACTCAAAGGCGTAGGTGATATGAGTAAGTGTTTTTAAACCCAGGAAGTCAAATTTGATCAAGCCAATTTTTTCTGCATGCTTCATGTCGTACTGCACGACATTTTCGTCATCGGCGCCACGATAAAGAGGTGCGTATTTTACAAGTTCTCCGTCAGCGATCACCACCCCCGCCGCATGAATTCCCGCATGCCGAACAAGCCCTTCAACTTTTTGTGCAAGTTCAAACATGGTGGCAACTTGCGGATTTGCCTCCATTGCCTCTGAAATTTTGGGTTCCATTTCGATAGCTTCTTTTAATGTGATACCCAATTTTTCAGGAATTAATTTTGAGATCGCGTCCACATCCCCATACGTCATTCCAAGAACGCGTCCGACATCACGAAGCGCCGCGCGTGCTTGGAGCTTTCCGTAAGTAATAATCTGCGAGACGCTACTTTCACCGTACTTCTGAGTAACGTAATCAATGACCTCAGGTCGCCGATCCTGACAAAAGTCGATATCAAAATCTGGCATACTAATACGCTCTGGGTTTAGAAAACGCTCGAATACCAGTTTGTGTTCCATAGGATCAAGATCAGTGATTCGCAAACTGTAAGCCACTAAACTGGCAGCTCCTGATCCCCGTCCCGGTCCCACCGGTATACCTTGCGCCTTTGCCCAATTGATAAAGTCTTGAACGATCAAAAAGTAACCGTTAAAACCCATCGAACCTATGACCTTTAATTCATATTTCAAACGCTCGTAGTAAAGTGGTTTATCTTTTTCTTTGACCTCTTCACCACGTTTTTTAGCTTCTTCAAACCGTACTTCAAGGCCGGTTCTTGCCATGTCGGCGATCTCTTCATCAACGGTTCGACCCGCCTTGGTTGGAAAACTTGGTAAGTGATAAATAGGCTTTCCATCTTTATCTTTTAATTTAAAATCGACTTTACAACGCTGACTAATTTCGAGCGTATTTAATACTGCCTCGGGAATATCACGAAAGACCTCTGTCATTTCGCTTGAGTTTTTAAAAAAGAACTGATCTGTTCCCAAACGATAGCGTGTGGAATCCTGGAGTGTTTTATTGGTACCGATACAGATTAATACTTCTTGGGCTAGCTGATCGTCGGGTTCCAAATAGTGAACATCGTTCGTCGCGACTACAGGAACGCTACAAATTTTTGAAGCCTCTAAAAGAAACTTATTGATACCGGTCCATTCTGGAATTCCGGTACGCAACAATTCTAAGTACAATCGATCATTAAAGATTTCTTTAAGTTCTTTGATTTTTTTTAAGGCAGCATCAGGGCCTTCCTTTAAAAACAATGCCGGAATCTCTCCCCCCACACCGCCGGTAAGGGCAATTAGCTTTTGACTGTATTTTTTTAAAACTTCAATATCGATTCTGGGCTTATAGTAAAAACCTTCGCGATAGCCTATAGAACCAATTTTACAGAGGTTTTGATAGCCCTCATAGTCTTGAGCCAGTAAAACAATTTTGCGGTACGGATGGCTCGCCACCTCTGAATCTTCTCCTTTAATAAGTCTTGATTTAGGCGAAAGATAGGTGTCTAGCCCAATAATTCCGTTCACACCAACATCTTTACATGCAAAATAAAACTCGATAGCGCCAAACATATTTCCATTATCGGTAAGAGCAACGGAACTCATTTCAAATTCCTTAGCTTTTTTGGCTAAACTTTTTGGAATGATAGATGCTTCTAACAAAGAATATTGGCTATGAACATGGAGATGGACAAATTGACTCATCAATTATTCCTACTCCCACTCAATCGTGCCTGGCGGTTTACTAGTAATATCGTAAACCACGCGATTAACACCTTTAACTTCATTGGTAATACGATTTGAAACATGACGTAAAAAATTAGCGGGAAACTCAAACCAATCTGCAGTCATTCCGTCCATAGAAGTTACAGCTCTTAAACACACCACTCTCTCGTAAGAACGATCGTCTCCCTGGACACCGACAGTTTTTACTGGCAGAAGCACCGCGAAGGCTTGCCAAATTTTATCGTAAATACCTTTCGCCCTTAGCTCACTTACAAAAATATGATCGCAATCACGGAGCACATTTAATTTCTCCTCGGTAATTGGTTCAATAATTCTGACCGCAAGACCCGGCCCCGGAAAAGGATGTCGTATCAAAAGCGATTCTTTAACACCAATTTCTTTTCCCAGCTGACGAACTTCGTCCTTAAAGAGTTCTCTTAACGGCTCAATTAATTTTAAATTCATTTTCTCTGGTAAGCCACCGACATTGTGATGCGACTTAATCGTAACACTGGCGCCTCGCGGAGAAACACTTTCAATGACGTCTGGATAAAGAGTCCCTTGCGCGAGATATTTAATGTCGGGAGCATCTTTGATATTTTCCTCAAACACATCAATAAAGGCCTTGCCAATAATTTTTCTTTTTCTTTCAGGATCCGTCACTCCTGACAATTCCGTTAAAAAATGTGTTTTGGCATCTATGCCACGCACATTTAAATTCATTTCTTTATAATTTTCTAAAACCTCTTTAAATTCATTTTTTCTCAAGAGTCCGTTGTCGACAAAAAGACAGAGAACGCGTTCTTTTCCAAGGGCCTTTGTTAAAAGTGCAGCAACAACCGTAGAATCAACTCCGCCGCTAAGAGCACACAAAACTTTTTCGCGATCACTTACTTTTTTCTTTACATCATCTAAAATATGTTGAGCGATATTGGGAATTACCCAGTTGGTTTTTACTTTACAAAAGTCAAAAACGAAAGAACGAAGTAATTCCATTCCCATCTCGGTATGACTGACCTCGGGATGAAACTGGACCGCCCAAATATTTGGACCACTCATGGCCGCGATGTGACCGTTAGAACTTTTCGCTCGTATTTCAAATCCCGGAGGCGGCACTTCGATCACATCACCATGACTCATCCAACATTTTTGCTTTTCCGGTAAATTTCCAAATGGCTCACTCCAGCGCACTTCCATAAAACCATATTCGCGCGCCGATGCTTTTACCACAACGCCTCCAAACTGCTTTCCAATAAGTTGCATGCCGTAACAGATACCAAGCACGGGGGCAATCATAATAAAATCTTGAACATTTCTTTCTGGAGCGTTGTCGTCATTGACGGAACTAGGACCACCAGAAAAAATAATTCCACTCGGTGCTTGAGCTCTAACTTTTTCAAGATCCACATTATAAGGGTGAAGTTCAGTATAAACACCTAACTGACGAAGACGTCGCGCAATAAGTTGCGTAAATTGAGAGCCAAAATCTATGATTGCAATTCCACCTGCCATTGACATGAGACAATCCTATTCCATTCTGTAGTTTGGAGCTTCCTTGGTGATGGTCACATCGTGAACGTGAGATTCCCTTAATCCTTGCGATGTCAATTTCACAAAACGCGCGCGATCTTGAAGTTCTTTAATATTTCTTGCGCCGAGATATCCCATTCCACTCCGTAGACCGCCGCCCAACTGATGTAGTATTGCAGATAAACTTCCTTTGTAGGGAACCTTTCCTTCAATACCTTCAGGAACTAATTTTTCTGTCTCTGAAACATCGGCCTGTGCATATCTGTCCTTACTTCCCAGCCCCATAGCACCCAGGCTTCCCATGCCCCGATAGACTTTATAACTTCTCCCTTGGTAAAGAATCACTTCTCCTGGGCTTTCATCACAACCGGCAATCAGACTTCCGATCATCACACTCCCAGCGCCAACCGCCAAAGCTTTGGTGATATCTCCTGAGTATTTAATACCGCCATCAGAAATAATCGACTTCCCTTTTTTCTTGGCGGCTTTTGCGCAGTCCATAACTGCAGTCACTTGCGGCACTCCAACACCAGCTACCATCCGAGTGGTGCAAATACTTCCGGGCCCCACGCCCACTTTCACGACTTCAGCGCCACAATCTATTAAGTCTTCTGTGGCCTCAGTGGTAACGACATTACCGGCAATCACAATTACATCTTTAAATTTGCTTGAAACCGTCTTTACAGTTTCTTTGACGTTTTTAGAGTGGCCATGAGCTGTATCAACGACCAAAACATCAACTCCCGACTCAACAAGAGCTTCGGCCCTTTCAATCGCCGCTGGTCCTACCCCGAGCGCCGCCCCCGCCATTAACCGCCCCTGCTTATCTTTAGTTGCATGGGGATAAGCTTGGGCCTTTTGAATGTCTTTTATCGTAATTAAACCAATTAATCTTCCACTGCTGTCGACAACCGGCAACTTCTCGATTTTATGCTTTTGCAAAAGTTTTTTTGCCTCTTCAAGCGTCGTCCCCTTGCTAACGGTCACAAGGTGGTCTTTTGTCATTATGTTACCAATGGGCTGCTGAATATTGGTTTCAAACCGCAGATCGCGATTTGTAAGCATTCCAACCAATTTCCCGTCGACCGTGATTGGTACACCGCCAATTGAATACTCCTTCATAAGCTGAAGGGCCTCATAAACTTTATTTTCAGGACCCAAAGTAATGGGGTCAAGTATCATCCCACTTTCATATTTTTTTACTTTTTCTACCTCGCGAGCCTGATGTTCAATAGACATATTTCGATGAATAATCCCAAGCCCTCCTTGCTGAGCAAGGACCCTTGCCACTTTATTTTCTGTCACCGTATCCATTGCCGCTGATAAAATCGGTAAACTCAAAAACACATCGCGAGCAAAAAAACTCTTTGTCTGCACCTCAGAGGGAACAATTTCGGAATAAAATGGCACAAGCATTACGTCATCGAAAGTTATGGCATCCCTAATTTCCATTCCCACTCTCCTTCTGGCCATTGTACCAACCCTTGTAAAAAAGATATTTATCCGCGTACTTTTCTAAAAACTCTAACTCTTCAGATTTCAAATTTCGGCGAACGACCGCAGGTCTTCCCAAGACCAGTACCCCTGCGCTAAATTGACTTTCTTCGGTAAGGAGACTGCCAGCGCCCACTAAACATCGCTCCGCGACAACAACATTATCCATCAGAATAGAACCCATCCCGATCAAAACATTCCTTTCAACTCTGCAACCGTGAAGAATAACACCATGGCCAACACTCACTCTGTCGGCGAGCTCCACTCCACATTTATTATAAGTCCCGTGGACAATAGATCCGTCTTGGATATTACATTCTTTTCCAATCCGCACGGGCATTACGTCACCGCGAATCACAGTATTAAACCAAACACTTGTGTTATCGCCAAGAACCACGTCCCCAACGATCGTTGCCGTTGGAGCAATGTAACAATTTTTACCGATAATTGGCTTCTTACCACGAGCTTCAAATATCAATTTAACAACTCCTTTGTTCTCGGTTCCTTCAACGCACTCATCGCGTTTAGCACGGGTGCATGCTTCAAGTCTGATTCCATATCTCGTGATTTTTTGATGATTTCGATAGGAGAAAAAAATCGGGCTTGTGATAACAAACAAATAGACATCGACTCATCTGCTCGGCAACGGACTGTCAAATACTCTTCAACAACTGTTCCTAGACGCAACACCAAATCTACAAATTGGTTGTGCCCCACAATCTCTTGAAAAAGACAGAATTTTAATTCGCTCTTAAAGGCCTTTAAAATATTCTGTGTCGTTCGGTGCGGCGTTGAGTCCGGAGACGTTGAACTTGCCTGCACCATGGCCGCTGCCGCATCTAGGCTTCCCAGCCAAACAGGCAAACTAAAATTTTTCTCTTTGTCTTGTAAAACTAGAATTGGTCGATCATTACCGGCTCCCACCGATACTGCCAAAGGAAAAAGCTCAATCCACTCCTTATGATTTTTCATAAGAAGTTCAACGTCATCAGGTACTAGAAATTTCATTGCACGAGCTCCCCACGTAGGTTTACGGGGAACGATCGAATAATTCGCACAGGAACAATTTGACCGATGAGGCTCTGACTTCCGATAAAATGAACAAGCTTATTGTGAGTTGTTCGGCCGCTAGCAGTTCCGTCTTCCTCTACTTTTTCGACCAGGACATCTAGCGTCTGATTTTCGTAGCGCTTGGCAAGCTCAAAGGCGAGTTCGTTATGTTTTTCAAAAAGATAGTTTAGACGTCGCGATTTTACGTCTTCGGGAATTTGATTTTCAAAACGTGCAGCTTTTGTCAAAGGACGCGGACTATATTTAAATGCAAAAATAGTTTCGTACGCCACTTCCTGCATAAGAGAAACGGTATCCATAAACTGCTCTTCTGTTTCCCCTGGAAAGCCAACAATAATGTCGGTGGATAGAGATACATCCGGAATTAAACTCTTAATCATTTTGATTTTTTCTAAGTATTCCTCTCGAGTATAACCACGATTCATTCTACGCAGAATCTCAGAGTTCCCCGATTGCATCGGTAGGTGAATATACTTACAAAGTTTTTCGGGATACTTGGCCAGAATCCTTACAAGATCCTCGTTAAAATCTTTAGGATGACTTGTCGTATAGCGAACGCGTTTAATATCTGTATTTGCGCAGAGAGTCTCGAGTAGTTTTCCAAAGTCGGCGCCACAATCAGACTCATAAGAATTAACGTTTTGACCAAGAAGAGTTACCTCTTGCACTCCTTTAGTTTGAATCAGACGGTTAATATCATCAACCAGAGATTTTAAATTTCGGCTGCGTTCTCTTCCCCGCGTAAACGGAACAACACAAAATGTACAAAAATTATCACAACCTTTGGTGATATTTACAAAAGTCGCAACACCCGGGTTTCGCGTATAGGTTTCGATATTATAAGATTCGCGATGGCGAAATTGAGTATAATTTATTTTACTTTTATCGTTCTCAGAGCTTTTACGATCAAGCTCAGACACAATGCTCGGTAAAGCATCGATATTATCAGGGCCAAAAACAAAATCTAAAACGGGAAGGGCGGTCAAAAGTTTATCTTTTTCTTGTTGCGCCACACAGCCACTGACACCGATGCGGAGATTCGGATTTTTCTCTTTCATTTTACGGTAGCGACCAACTTCTGAGTGAACTTTGTGAACTGGTTTTTCCCTCACCGAGCAAGAATTTATTATAATAAGATCGGCTTTCTCTGGGGTATCAACTTGGACATAATTTGCCATCTCCAAAAGACTATACATCCTCTCGGAATCATTCACGTTCATTTGACAACCATAGGTTGATATATAGACCGACTTATGAGAGGTAAGATGAGTATTTGACGCTAAGTTGTTAGAAGAACTTATATTTTTTATCATTTAAGCTTAGAGCTGTTGAAAGATTTCTCTAATGTGGATATAATCAGCAGGACTTTGAAAAGTCAAATATAAGGGTCAAAAATCATGGAACCGCGACGATCATCATCAGTAAAATGGGTGCTACTTCCACAAGAGTACTGCAAGCTCGCTTTGGAGGTCTTCGAAACACAATTTGTAGATCGTTTAGACGGCGCTCAGTTGATGATAGAAGGCCGAATTTACCGCGAAGAATTGATAGTCCGCCTAGGATTTTTACGCCCCAACACCATTCGACAGATTAATTTTGAAGCGAGCGTCGATTTTGATCTCAACAAAGAGAATGCTTTTGAGCTTCTAAATTTTTTAATGGACCCACTAGCAAGTTGGCTAGAAAGTTTTCTTGAAACTAAAGAAATTGAATTTCCCCCTCTTTGGAAAAAACATCGGTTTAAAAACCGTGACGTTTACATGCAATACTCGACCGTAAATTCCAAGCTTGAAGCCGAAGCTGACAGACTTTTGGGACTTGAACATGGGTTATTAAATGCTGACGAAGACGGATTAACAGAAGAGGAACAAAAAGACCAACCGCTCCATTAAAAATCGTCGCTGGATTCATCGCCCGCACCAACTTCGGTGCCAATACCACGCATATCATCCATATAGCTTTTGTCACCGACGTCGGTTTCATCAGCGCTTTCATCAATTTCCATTTCTTGAATGGCAGATGCAAAGTTTTTTTGACTCATAAGATCTTTACGGATCACATCCAAAAACTTATCAGGATATTTTGCCGTCAATTCGTCAATGTATTTATAAAATTTATTGTCGGCCAAAATTTTCTTACGGTACTGAATTTTCTTCCAATAAAGCAAATAGTGATAGCGGCAATAGGCCTCAACAATAGCAACTTGGTCACAATCCTGAACACGACAATAACGTCTGCCCTCCGCATCAGTTAATACTATCTCCGCCTCTTCTGGCTTCTTTTCTTCTATTACTGGGGCTTCATCTAGCGGCTTTACTGCCTTAACTTTAGGCTCTTTTTCCTTTTTTACAGGAGGTAGAGCAACAGGCGTTTTGCTTTTAGCTTTTGCTACTGCAGGTGCTGCAACTTTTACGGCCTTCTTCAATACCTTCTTAGACTTTACTGCCGTTTTTACCAGCTTCTTAACTGGTTTTTTTGCTTTTACGACTGTTTTTTTTGCCTTAGCGGCCGATTTTTTTGCTTTTGCCATTCTTGCTATCTTGGGAATTATCTCACACTAGTCAATATTATTCGTTCGCATTGACGACAATATTTCCCGACTGACTTCGTGCGAATATTTGCCCCTCACGTTCACCACCGCCTTGTAAGCGACCAACGGCCCATCTCATATTGTCGCCACGCTGAACACGAATGTTTCCTGGAATCCGCAATTCCCCCTCACTTGAACCAACATTTACCTGAGCAGCGTATTTATGGGGAACACGTAAATTTACACTCCCTGCGGCACTGCGAACTCGTACATCGGGTGTCCCAGATATGCGCGCCTTTACGGTACCATCGCCATTTTCGCCACGCAAACTTCCATCGAGGTCATCAATATCAAGCGTGCCGACCTTCATATCGAAATTTAGCCCGCCCTTTATATCAGAAATTTTTGTTTTTCCGTTATAAGAACTCAAACGCAAATTTCCTTGAATTTTGTCCACAGAAGTCAGGCCACTAAAATTTTCGATTTCAGTTTGGCCATCGACATTTCTGATCATGACTTTACCATCATAAGTGTTAACGAAAACTCCCCCTTTTTGGTCGCTAATTTTCACGCTACCTGATTGAACGAAAGCCTTCACTTCACCTTCGATTTTAGAAAAATCAACTTCACCTGTATTTAACGTCACGTTGAGGGCGCTTTTCCAGTCACGGGCATTCACAACTCCTTTGGCCCAGTAAACTTCTGTGGGAACTGAAATTCCTGTGACTTGAATTTTATATTCGGGGATAACTACGAAAGAGTCTTTTCGCTCCCAGAACTCGCGAAGTGCTGGTTCCTGAAATTTTACCGAAATCGCTTTTTCGGTTTTTTCAACTTTTGGTACCCACGCTGAAATCCAAGCTTGAACCTCGTCACCGAAACCGGTTGGGGACGTACTAACTCTCTCAATTTTAATTCGTAAGTTTTGGCTATCCCCCGATGGGATCAAATCAATGGTTCCTTTAAACCCCGTAATCACTAATTTTTGATTTGAATTGACGGGCACATTAAAAGATTTACTGCTCTCGATTTCGGCATACGACGTTGAGACAAAAAGACACAGTGCAAAGCATGTTAAAAGTCTAAACATTTTTCCTCCTCGGGAGATGATGATTAACGCTAGCAAAATTAAAATGACTTGGGAATAAAAATCCTCATATTAATATAAGTATAAAGGAGAAAATGTACCATGAATGCCGTCATTGTTTCTGCCAAAAGAACTGCAGTTGGATCCTTTAACGGATCTCTATCAACTATCGAAGCACCCAAATTGGGAGCCACTGCTATTAAAGCGGCTCTCGAGAGCGCGTACATAAGTCCAAATGACATCGACGAATGTATCATGGGAGAAGTTTTGACTGCTGGGGTAGGCCAAGCTCCTGCAAGACAAGCGGCACTCTTGGCAGGACTTCCACAAAAAGTGCCTTGTCTCACAATTAATAAGGTCTGTGGCTCAGGCCTTAAGGCAGTGATGCTTGCAAGTGACCTGATTCGTTTAGGAGAGGCCAGTACTATTGTCGCTGGCGGCCAAGAAAGCATGTCGCTAAGTCCTTATCTCCTAGAAAAAGTGCGCACGGGTTATCGTATGGGGTCGCAAACACTCGTTGATTCCATGATCAAAGACGGACTCTGGGATCCGGGGTATAATTGGCATATGGGAAATGCCGCCGAACTTTGTGTCAAAGAAAAAAACTTTACCCGCGATGAACAAGATCAGTTCTCGAAAGAAAGCTATGAGTTTGCTTTGAAAGCCCAGAGGGAATCGCTTTTTAAGAACGAAATTGTTGGCGTAAAAACAGAATCAAAAGCTGGCCCCACACTTATTGACCAAGATGAAGAGCCGACAAAGTATCAACCCGATAAAATGGCAAAATTAAAGCCGGCGTTTGAAAAAGACGGAACCGTCACAGCCGCAAATGCAAGTAAGATTAATGACGGTGGCGCGGCTGTTGTCGTAATGAGCGATACAAAAGCTAAAAGTCTTGCTCTGAAGCCTCTTGTAAAAATTGTTGACTATACGACGTTTGCACAAGATCCAAAGTGGTTTACTACGGCCCCAGTGGGTGCGGTGAAAAAACTTTTAGAGAGAACAAATCTAAAAACAAAAGACATCGATCATTGGGAAATCAATGAAGCCTTCGCGGCCGTCGCCATGGTAGCAATGAAAGAGCTTGGAATTGACAGGAAGCTTGTAAATCCATTTGGCGGAGCTGTCGCTATTGGACACCCGATTGGCGCTAGTGGTGCGAGAATCCTAACGACTCTTGTTCACGGACTAACTCGCAACAACGCTAGATACGGAATTGCAACTCTGTGCATTGGTGGCGGCGAAGCTGTGGCGATGCTTGTCGAAAACGTACGAGGTTAAATTTTGGTAAAGTAAAAAAACATGCCGATTAAGAAGCAATTTCCATTATGCAAATTTTAGATCAACATCACGAGCACTTTGGCTATATCAAACATCGTTTTGGAAAAACTTTTTACCGCTACATTAAAGCAAAAAGTGAAAAGAAACGAACACCCCTTATCCTTATGCATGGCGGCCCAGGATCGAGCCACTGGTCAATTTATAGTATGATTGGTTTTGCCAAAGACCGCGATGTTATTTTCTACGACCAAATCGGCTCCGGATTCTCAGATAAATTAAAAAAATCGCAGATGAAAACTGAAACTTTTGTAGAAGAGTTAAACGCCCTCATTAAATCACTGAAACTTAAAAAATTTCACCTTCTCGGTCATTCTTGGGGAACAATGCTCGCTCTCGATTATATTTTAAAATATCCAAAGAGTGGGACAAAGAGCATTGTTTTTTCAAGTCCCTGTGTCAGTGCAACTCTTTGGCAAAAAGATGCTGATCGACTTTTGACGACTCTGCCAAAAAAAGTTCAAAATACAATTCACCGACTGCAAAAACATGGTAGGACCACGAGCCCGCAATATAAACAAGCCATGGATGTTTACTACCGAAAATATGTGGTGGGAGCGACTTATAAGCCTACCAAAGAGCGCTTAGTCGGAAGCGCCTTGCGCGGAGAAGATGTTTACACAACGATGTGGGGACCAAGCGAATTTTGTGCAACTGGAAAATTACGCACTTACGAAAATGTGAGATTTCTATCGAAACTAAAAATTCCCACACTTTTTACGTGTGGAAAAATGGATGAGGCGACACCAGTGGCCACAAAGTTTTACGCGAGCATTGTGAAAAATTCTAAGTATCATGAATTTAAGAAGAGTGCGCATGTTCCGCATTATACAGAGAATAGAGAGTATATAAGGATTATTTCGTCTTTTTTGAACCAGTTGGACTAGATGCCGATCGCAATTGCGCTTTCATCCCCTTTTTCATGTATTGATCGCAACGTGGACCACTGTAAGTCGTACTGGCTTTCGAGCAGCATTGAGACATTTCGTTGAATGCAAAACTATGAACTTGAAAAAACTGAATACCTTGATCACCAATCTTCTTCATTGTTTTCTCATCATCGCCCTCTGATCGATTCTCTTTGGCGAACAAACTTTCGGAAGCCATTGAGCCCTCGTACCTGACTTCATTATTATAGGCAGGATGACAAAATAGATTTCCTTGAAATTTGTTTTCCGCGTACTTAACAAGTCCACCCAGGCGAGGGGATTTACGCACACATATTGAATCTACTTCGCCTTTTTCCATTAGAAAGCTTGTGCGGCCATTTTCAATATAACTTTCGTCTCCCTCGAGCACCACTGTTTTTGGCAAGCCTGTCTTTGTATCTAAACGTACAACCGACTTCACTTTCATAGCTTCGTTTCTTGCTTCGAATCCTTCTGACGTACAAGTCAGCAGCCAATCCGTAGGTTTGTATTTTTTAACCATTTCTTGCGTGATCTTGCACAAATCAGAATTTCGAATCAAAGCATATTCCTGCATTTCATAATCTCTATTTAAAAAATCATTGTAGCCGGAATACTTAATGTCGGGAGCAACTGTACACGATTCTCCGTTAACCTCTTTTTTGTAGGGAGTATAACCGGCACGATCTCCTATATATGAATGGCAAGAAAGGTTTCCGGAAAGAATTTCTGCGGCCATCGCCACATTGTCTTTGACTGCAAGTGCTGCCCCCACAGGTCCCAGCATGGCGTAGCCAACGGTCCTCAGGCCAAATTTTTTCGCGCCGTTAGCCGCCACCCTTCTTGCCTGATCTAATTCGGCTTCAGTCATGGCCAAACGCGCCTCGGCTTCGGCAGCCTTCCTTCCGGCCTCGATGGCCCTTTGGGAACGCTCTTGAATTTTTACCCTTGATTCGTCACCAACAACGTCATAAACTTTTTGAAATCCGTTAGAAGGAGCCCGTGGATCCTGATAGTTGGACACGACATTTTCTAACCAAGCGCGCACGGTCTGGCTGTCATTGGCGATTGTCAATCTGCCAGAATTTTTTGGCAAAAAAGCCGAATTAATTTTCTGTTCACGCTCTAGAATAGGTAAATTTCTTTTCAAGGCTTCGTGTGTTTGAACGACTTCGAAAACTTCTTGTTTCGCTGTCGCATTGAGATTTCCACCTTGCTCTTTTAAAAAAGTTAAATCGTTGGCAACATCGGGTTTACTTAAGTGATAGGAGGGGGCCTTAAGAGATTGACGAAAATCTTTAGCGCTCTCGCCAAAATAGGCATCAGCCCTGTCAGAGGCTTCCAACCAAAGGGCCTCTCTTTCAGAAACGTCAATTCGCGGGACCATATCAATCTTTTCTAAAATATATTTGAGTGCTCCTTCACCTTGCTTACCGGATTTTTTCTCAATAAATTCCCGCATAACAGCTTCACGACGCCCCTCCACCGCTTCGACCCGCATATGATATGCGGTCTGCTCCAAACGAGTCAAAGAGACCCTCGTGTCATTGATTCTGCTATTTAGAACCTCCTCCGTTTGGCCGGCCAAACGGTTGACCTCATCAGTAAAATAGGCATTGTGGTCCATGTCAGCGAAGGCAAAATTCCAAACCCATTCAATGAGTGACACTTCGTTTTTCTTTTTTGTTGGCTCTGATCTGATTTGATCCGACGTTTCTACCGCAGAATAAACTCCCAGATAACGCCCCTGCGTTCCGCCAAGAGTATTACCGTCGACGCCACTGCCGCTCTTAACTCCGCACTCGCGAAAACTTGCAGCCCGCGCACAATTAGAAATTTTTTGAAGCTCTTTAAGTTCATCTTTAGTAACGGGACACTCTGACTTTTGATCTTGTGCAAATCCAAAAAGTGGAAAGACAAAAATCAAAAGAAGAAACTTCATAACCATTTCCTCGGGTCCACACATTTTGAGTCTCGAGACTTTCGATTCTGAAGATCGCTTTCTAGTTTTTGACCAACGCAATAACCAACTTTACTACCAAAATAAATTCCGTGACGATCGAGATCAATTTTGTCGGGAAACTTCATTGATGAAAAACAATCCTGTGAAGTTTTAATCACTGACGTCTTACACTCACTAAGATCTATCGGAAAACAAGAGCGAAAATACCCACCATCATGACAAAATACGCTGGACATATTTTTCTTAATGTAAGACTGCCATTTTCCACGATTTGCAAGCATCCTTTTCTTAGATTCATTGGCAGTGACAAAGCCGGCGACTAAGCTGTAGAAAACTAAGAAAAACACTAGACGTTTCATTCCTAGACTTTTCGGATTTTACCCCCAGTTTCTAAATCCAAAAATCAACTATTGTAGGGAACAGTCTTAAAATTCCTCAGTCTACGCTTTTTTTCAGCACACTGTCCTAAAGTGCGAAAAAGCTACTGATCCTTAGGCACCAGCTGATCAACCGCCGCCATCGCCATGGCCTTAATACCAGTTTTAATAGTTAACTCCCAATCAGGAGTAAAAGTACTAGAATGTAGACTTGGAAGTGGCATATTTTTTTTCTTAAACTCTTTCATCATGTTTTTTGGCACCGCACCAATGAAAAACATAACAATTGGGATCTTAGGGCTCTGGCGTCCTAACTGACCAAAATCTTCGCCACCCATAACGGGATCAATTTCCTGCACATTGTCGTCGCCCAGAATTTTTCTTACCGAAGCCATTGCCTCATTGGTAAGTGTTGGATCATTGTAAACTGCCGGTGTATAGTTCTCGCTATCGCGAAAAGTCGGTTTGCGATCATTTGGAATTCCCGCGGCTTCAGCCATGCCCATCGCAATACGCTTAACTCCCGTGACTAATTTTTCACGGACTTCATCTTTATACGACCGAATCGTAAGCTTCAACATCGCGCTGTCGGGGATAATATTACTCTTTGTACCAGCCTGAAACACGCCGACAGTAACAACACCAGAGTCCAGGGGCGAAGTTTCTCGGGAAATTAGAGTCTGAAACCCCATAACCATTTGCGAGGCTAAAACAATTGGGTCCTTTGTTTTATGTGGATAAGCCCCGTGTCCCCCAACACCCTTGACTTCAATATCAAGAGAATCCACATTGGCCATAGAAAATCCCGAGCGAAAACCGACTCTTCCCGACTCCATTGAAGAATTCACATGAAGAGCCAATGCCTTAGTAGGGGTTGGAAATTTTTTGAAAAGACCGTCTTTCAGCATGGCCAAAGCGCCCGCTCCTAATTCTTCTGCCGGTTGCGCCATCATGACAAGCGTGCCTTTCCACCTACTTTTCTCCTCAGCTAAAAACCTTGCCGTACCCAAAAATACGGTCATATGAATATCATGCCCACAAGCGTGCATGACTCCCTTGTTTTGACTTGAAAATTTAAATCCCGTGTTTTCTTCGACCGGAAGTGCATCCATATCTGTACGGATGAGAAGCGTCGGGCCTTTGCCGTTTTTTAAAACCCCAACAACTCCAGTTTTTCCCACTTCTTTTGTGACTTCATAACCCAAGGTTTTCAAATTTTGAGCGATTTTCTCAGATGTCTTTGCTTCCTTAAAAGAAAGCTCTGGATTTGTATGCAAATCTTGGTAGGCTGCAAAAAGGTCTTTGGCATAAACCTCAACTTTAGTCTTTAGAGTCTCAGACACGGAGTCACTAGCGACCGAACCAAAGGAAAATAAAAAAGTAGCGAAAAAAACTATTTCTTTCATATAATATTAATTAACATGGCTTTACCGATAATTCTCCTCTTATTTTCAAATATTTTTATGACTTTTGCTTGGTACGGCCATCTCAGAAACTTAAATACGAGCCCACTTTACATCGCTATTCTTGTCAGCTGGGGAATCGCCTTTCTGGAATATTGTTTTCAAGTTCCCGCAAATCGTCTCGGTTCAGAACATTACTCGCTACCGCAATTAAAAATAATCCAAGAAGTTATTACGATGGTGGTGTTCGCTTTTTTCTCGACCTTCTATATGAAAGTCGCGTTCTCAAAAAACTTGATATACGCTTCACTTTGTCTTGTCGCTGCCACGTATTTTATTTTTCGCAAATAAGACGATAATCTAGTATAAACAATAAAATTTTTCTATAAGGATTCCGATAAAACACCGTGTCTAGTGGAGTTAAAGAACTAAAAGACAAACAATTTCTCTTTCGCGAAGGCGATGCTTCGGACGCGGCCTACGTTATTAAATCTGGAAGAATCGTCATCACGAAAGCCAAAGGTAGCACAGAAATCGTCCTTGCCGAGCTCGGCCCCGGTTCTATGCTCGGGGAAATGGCTTTCTTTGATGGAAAACCTCGTAGTGCCGGCGCGCGTGCCCAAGGCGATGCTACAGTTATTTTATTACCGTTCAATGCTTTAAACGCACAATTTACAAAATTTCCGGAATGGCTCAAGGTGATGGTCAAAACAATCAACCAGCATCTCCGCGATGCTAATATGCGCATTAAAAACCTAGAACAAGGGTCAAAAAATTCCGACGAAGGCGCATTTGACCCATACACGGTAACACGGCTGACAGGAATTCTAACTCTTGTGGCAAGTAAGTTTGGCGAAAAAGACCCCGAAGGTACTCAAGTTCCGTCAGGTGTGTTACGAAAATATACCATTCAAGTTTTTCAACAACCCACCAATAAAATGCAAAAACTCATGGAGGCTTACGTCGCCATGGGACACATGACAATGCAAGATCTGGGTGAGGGCCGAACAAAAGTCGTCGTTAAGAATCTTGATCTCCTGAGTAAGTTTGTTGATTTTTATAATGACTGGCTATTTACGGAAGAGAAAAAACGCGGCGATAAAACTCTTGAGGAAAAAGAACTCATAGTCGTCAAGGCACTGATGGCTCAAGCCAAACTTCGCTCTCGTGGAGAAGACGGCATGACCCAAATTTCTCTGACAAAAATGCAAAATGAATCCATGGCAACTTTTGGTCAACCCATACGTATCGACGAAGTTAACTCACTCATTGAAAAGAAACTGGTGGGCGACAAATTTCAAGGGGATCAAGGGGAAATCTTTTGCAAAGTTAAACAAGAAGATCTCGAACTCATATTCCCCTATTGGCAAATGATCTACGCACTTAAGAAGGTACGCTAATTCCTCGGTCTGAAATCGACATAATTCGCAATGAATTTGTTTTGGCTTTTGATTTTACAGGCATCCCGAGAGTAAAAATGACCGTGTCTCCCGGTTTTACAACACCGGCTTGTAACATAAGCTCCTCAATTTGTTTAAAAGCCTCTTCCGAATCTTGATAAGGGCTTATCTTTAAAGTTCTTACTCCCCACACAAGACTTAGGCGGTTTAACGTATCAGCTATTTCACTTGCTGAAAAAATATGTGCCTTAGGTCGGTACGCAGAAATACGTACCGCTGTCTTACCACTCGTAGAGAGGCAGACGATCGCTGATGCATTTAATTTTCTTGCTGATAAGCACGCAGCTGCACTAATAGAATCCGCAAACCCCATGAAGTTTCCAGCAATATCCTCTTCCGTGTGATAATAATCGATAGACTTCTCGACCTCATCGATAATATCACTCATCACTTTAATACAACGTGCCGGGTGTTTTCCACTTGCAGTTTCTGCACTTAACATCAAGGCATCGGAACCATCAAGGACGGCATTCGCGACATCGGTAATTTCAGCGCGTGTGGGACTTAGTTTAGTCACCATACTTTCAAGCATCTGCGTCGCCGTAATAACAGGTTTTCCCATATGGTTACAAAGCTTAATTAATTGTTTTTGAATACTCGGCAAGCGCTCTTGCCCAACTTCAACCGCTAAATCTCCTCGCGCCACCATCACGCCATCAGCTAGTTCAATAATTGTGGGCAGATTATCAAGAGCCTCAAGCATTTCAATTTTTGCAATAATTCTTGTTTCTGGTTTTTTTTGATCAATAATCTCACGGAGTTTTTCAATATCATCCCCACGACGGACAAAACTTAAGGCGACGTAGTCGACGTTTTGAGACAATCCAAATTCTAAATCTTTCAAATCTTTCTCCGTTAAACATTCGATAGGCAGACTGGCACCAGGAATATTTATTCCCTTGCGATCTTTAAGTTGGCCCCCGCCGATAACTTGGCAATGGATACAATCTCCCTTAATTTCCGTCACAACCAACTCTAGCAGTCCATCATCCAGCAAAACTTTAGAGCCCGGCTTAACCGCCTCGCCCAAACGCAAGAAATCAACACCGATTTCGTGATCACTCCCTTGTGCTAAACCCGGGATTAAAAAAACTTCCTGCCCTTGACTCAAAAAAATCGCACCTTCTTTAAACTTTGTTACTCTAATTTTTGGTCCCTGCAAATCCTGGAGAAGTGCTATCGGCAGACTCAGTTCCTTAGAGATCTCTCGTACCCAATTTATGGTTTTTAAATGATCGTCATGACTTCCATGACTAAAATTCAGTCGTACAACATTCAATCCGGCTTCAATTGCCAGCTTGAGAGATTCTTTGGTAGATAATGAAGGTCCAACAGTTGCTACAATCTTTACACGTCGATGCAGTTTCATGATGTTTTATCTTTTCTAACTTCGCTTAGTCGTTGTCGTAATTAAGCGCCCGATTTCTTCTTGGTGTTTCTTATTTAAATTGTCAATTTGTTTAATATGCTCCTCTTGCATTTGAGCAATTTTTGAACCATACTGAACGTCCTTCATTTCGAGATTGTTCTTGGCTTCTTTTATTTGCTCTTTCATCAACCGCTCATGTTCCCACTTTAAGTTACGGAGCTTACGCTCATTGTCCTCGGTGATTGACTGCACTTTCGTGTCATAAGCATTACGTACATTGATAAGCTGTTGATTTGATTTCATTGCACTTTTTCGCATGTTATCCCGTAGATTTGTCGTAATCGTATTTTTCTCAGCCCTAAAATTACTGTGAAGATCATTCAAATTCTCGCGATAAACATCTTTTAGTTGCACAAGGGAATCTTCGTAGTAATTTTTAGCCTTATCATTGGCATTTTGCATAGCATTCTTCACCCCTTGAACCCTTTGCTCCATACGTGTGTTCAAGTGATCGTGCTGTTGGCGAATTTCTTCATCTTTTTGCGTGGCAATTTCATCCTTTTTGTTTTTTAAATCGTCAACCTGCTTTTTAAAGTACTCAGTGCTTATTTTATGCATCTGATCGTATTCTTTTTTTGCTTTTCGCAAGTCAGTTTGACTAACTTCTTTGTATTGTTCGACGGCATTATTTCGCTGCTGTTCAAAATCTTCGACGTTGTGTTGGAACGCATTGCGGAGGTTTCGCTTTTCGATGTCATACTTCTTTTTAAGTTCAATTTCTGTTCTTGCATGATCTTCCTTGGCCTGGGTTACACGACGTTCAAGACCCCTTACTTTTTCGCTCAGACGTTTCTCAACGGAGCTTCGAAAGCCATCGTTTGAACTCATTGCCCGATCACGTTCTTCCTCCAGGGCATCCGAGTAACGTTGGCGCATTTCTCCAAGTGACTCTTTATATACTTCTCGGCGGTTTTCAATGTCTTTGGCATGGCTAATTTTTTCGTTTTTTACTTTTTCTAAAAAATCGTCTGTCAGTTCATCATGCTGATCATGGATTTGGCGCTGCAATTTCTTTATTTCGCGGTTTTTCTCAGCGGTCACGTGCTTATTCAAATTATAGGAGTCGTTCATTCGCCGGTCGCGGTCATCCGTGAGGGCCTTAACTTCTTTTTGCTTGGCTTTTTCCATGCGCTCATTTTGTTTCTCTAAAGCATTGTGCAGCTCTTCGCGCATCCCTGACGCATACTCATTAAACATCTCACTATGCCTTTTCTCAGCATCTTGGTAGCGAGTATCCTTATAGTCGCGCTCGCGCGCTTGGGCATTTCGCATATTTGTTTTTTCGACTTCATTCTCATAGCGAAGGGCATGTATCCTTTCATCGTTTTCTTTGGCAATTTTTTCAAGTTGTTGCCGGTGAATACTACGGACATCTTCAATTTCTTGCGAATGTTTTCTATTTTTCTCTTGAACAACATTTGAAAGTTCAGCTTTCATCTGCGCCATTTCCCGACCATGCAGTTCTTTAAGCTGTTCGATTTTACTATTATAATTTTCAGCAAGATTTTTTAATTCTTGGCGATGGTTTGCGATCAACTCACTTTCTTTTTCTACGCGCTTCTCGGCACTATTCTTACGAACAGACTCATTATAAGCTTTGTTATTCGATCCTGACCCGGATCCTGATATCGTCGACATACCATCTCCTCCGTGAGACCGGTAAATAATCTAAACTCGTCCTCTAGTTAGGATATCATAAGAAATGTTTCTATAACTAAGAAAACTAGGGATAAATACCATTTCTGCAGGATTAACGTCCAGTTTGCTTAACAGGTCTACTCTAAGCCCAAGCGCCGCATCATCATATCCCGCACGCGACTACGCTCGTCCTTTATCTTTTTCTGACGATCCTCTTCGCGACGTTTATTCTCCGCCTCTGTCGCTATTGTTCGCAGCGCAATCTCACGGTTTTTATCACTATCCTCTTCAACCAAACTATACCACACTAAAAAATACTCATGGACATCTTTTTTAAATTGCATTTTATTACCGGTATAGAGTTTCCCCCAACGCTGTATGTGATTTTCAATATCTAAGAGACGCGGAATTCCACTTGTTGCGACCCCCGCTTTATTTACAGGCCCAAGCCAGTTTTCATAATTTGGTAAAACCACAATCGATTCTTTAGATCCACGCGGCACCATTATCAATTCGCCTGTAAGTGGAGAAAATGTAACTTTTTGACCTATTTTTGTTACCCAGATCTCACCGTTTGTTACTTTTGCAATACCAAACTCAGACCGAATAACTATGCTTTCACTTGTTTTGACCCACATTCGTCCTTTGAGTAGGGCAATTTGGGTAGCGCTTTCTCTCAGAACCGCCGTATTTTCATCCATCAAAGCTGTGGATTTTCCAAAAACAAGTTCGTACTTTTTTCTCTTTGGAGTCATGACACTACAAACAGAGGACTCTATGACACAATCTTTGGGTTGCATAATTACTGTTTTCGCGTCCTTAATCTGTATAAGTTCACGACCTTCGACGTGCAAATCCAGTAATGAAAAGGCCAAAAAAACAACTGCTTGAAAAAGACGACTCATCATAATTGAATAGCCTTCAAAAAGACTTCTGCCTGCTGTTTTAATTCGCTACTTGAATAATTGTGCCGAATAGTACGATAAACCTCAGCCGCATCTTCTAAACGCTCCTGAGCTTCATAAACTTTGCCGAGACGAAGCAATGAAAACCCCGTTAGCTCATTTTCTGGATAATGAGTCATCATAGTTTCAACGCTCAAAACACATTCCTCAAATTCACGCAGCTGAAACAAACCTTCTACTAGAAAAAAATAAGACTCGACGCTATGTAAGCTTTCCGGATATTTTTTTAACAATGATGAAAAAGTCTTATTCGCACGATAAAAATTCTTTTCGCGAAAAAACTTTTTACCTTTTTCAAACATTGATGCCGCCCGCTCTAACTTCATCTTTTCGCTGGGTATTTGTGCGATGCTGGCAATATTCCTGACGGTAAAAGAGTTTTCTTGACTCTTTATTTGCTTTTCCACGGCGGGTAGATGAGTAGCAACTTCTTGGCGAAAATCTTCAAACTGAAATTTCGAAAGAGCTAAATTCAGTTCGTTTTGTTTTGCTTTTTCCTTTAGTTCTTTAACTTGAACTTTGAGTTTATCTGTCCCAGAAAAATAAAACTGAAAACCGCGGTACATTTCTAAGTACCCGACCACCAACACTAAACAAAATACCAATAAAGACATGGACTTCATCAGTCCTTATATCGGTAATTTCTCGGCGGAAATTAAATATTTTATCGGTTTGAGACAACAAATCGTTAATACGTTAGACCTAGACCAATAGACAACGCCAATAACGACATAGAGGAGTAACCACCGGTGGTCTCGGGTGTCCGGTAACTAAAGTCGCGATAGTCAAGACCAACAATTGCCAACACATTGTCGAAAATTGTTGTTCCAAGACTCGCGTCACACCGCCAATTATTCTGAATCTCGTAGACAGAGGCAACAGCGCTATATGCTCCCGAAATAGAACTTTCCCAAAAATACGATGACTCAGAAACTAAAAAGGCGCCACCCGCAAATAGCCTGGCGCCAACCATTGGAATTTGACCAAAATTAAACCCCCCAATCTGATAGTCAACCCCAATCCCAAAATAGCGGTCAGCAGAAGTTTTTCCCGCACTGATCAAGTACCCTAGATTTACATTTGTCACCGAAAATGTGCCGACGGAATTGCCCATCATAACTGTACGTAAATACTTCAAACCGGTATTTAGACGCGCTTCCTTCCACACGGACTCCAAGGCAGCTCCGGCAAACATCACACTTTCTTTAGCTGAAATAACACTTACCAGCGAGACTCCACTAGAAATTTTCATCTGAGGACTTTCAAACGCCAAGATACGCGTTGAAACCATGAATAAAGAGAAAAAAACTATTTTGCCGATTTTTGCCTCCAGCCCGAAAGATCTCCGGCCCGGTTGGCAAGATTGTTTGCCTCTTCCAAAAGTTTTCGATTGGGGGAGGATGCTGTCCTCCTTGACGCTAAAAAAGCCGAATTCATTTCCTCGGCTTCGCTCACGATTCTTTGTCGTAAACTCCTCAAATCAATCCAAACATCAGGATAAGCGTATTCATTTTGATTACGCAAAGAAATACTTCGCATCTCGCCAGAATCCGCACCCTTTACTCGACGGCGCCAGTCGCTAAAAAATTCCTGCCATTCTTTAGAAGAATCAAGTTCCATATATTTTTCGAAAATTTCCTTAGTCAAATCACTTATGTCACTCGCAATTCTCACTAACGTCTTTTTTTCCCATTGCTGGCGATAAGCCACTTCCTTGCGATAATTGCGCACTTGACCTTCAAAATTTTTTTTCGACCCCACAAAAATATGGTCAAGAATACTTTTTGCCCCAGCAAGCTCAGCTTCAATTGTAAAGTAGCCTGCTGTGACACCCAAATCTCGCAAATTAACTTCCGGATCCTTTCCGCGCCGACGCTTAACTGTCCTCTCAATTTTAAAACTCGGTTTATCAAGAATCTCTCCCGTCATACCACGTATGCTAAACTTAATTACTTCACCCTCGTTAGCGTTACTTGAAAAGCGAAGCTTCGGACTTTTACCATTCAATTCGACGGGTTTAATTTTCACAAATGGAGTGGTGGTACGCGGTTTAATAGGGGGAAATTTTTTTTCATCCTCAGACGGCTTTGAGGCAAGGTCAATAAACTCTTCGATGATATTAGGAGCGTCAAGAACTTCTGTTTCCGGACTTTCGAGGATTGGTATGCTTGCAACCTCAGTCGTTACCTCCTTAGTTTCAGCGGGCTTAGCTGGGGAAGCTAATTTAGCGTCGTCGCTTGCCGTACCACGTTTTTTGGCCTGAGGAATTTCGGCGGGATTTGGCCCTAAATTTTTACTGATAGGACTTTCAGTTTTTCTATTGCGCTTTTTCAAATTCTGTAAAGTTGCGAAAACCAGAGATATAATAACCACCACCAAAATAATTTGTGTAAACTGAAAAACTGTATTCCAAAATTTCTTCTTTCGACGGCGTGAACCTGATTTGCCTTTTGAAGTCATTACCTGGCTACGTGTTTTGTTTGTTGCTAACCACAAAGACGACTCTTTACGGTTTTCATTCTCATCATCGAAAACAAGATTTGAAGCTTTATGAAAATGTGGAACTGACCCGGTTGCCCCCGCCATCTTAGGGATAGAGGATGTCGAATTTCCGAGAACCTTGAGAGATTCACTTTCACGAATATCTGGAATTCGCACCGCCGCCAGAGGTTGCGTTTTTTCATCCTTTTCAGAAATTTGCGGCTCAGTTGCAAGGACTGTCCTGTCGTCAAATTTATTTTGTGTTTTTTCTTCGGCTTCCCGCGAAGCTTTATTAATTAAATCACTAATGCGGGCCTTATCTAATTTCAAAGAAAATGCCATCGAAGTCTTCTCAGAAAAATCTACTTTTTCATTGGTTTCATCGCCTTTAACAATCTCTGTACTCTCGGAATCCGTAGGTTTTTTCTCCTCAGGGACTTCATCTGGAATTGGGTTTTCTTTTAAAGCTGCACGTGTCGCCGTACTAGCAGCTTCTTTCCGTGGCTTTAAAATATCTTCAGTTAACTTTAATTTTCCTGCAGACTTCGATGACGGCATTGAAAATATCTGAGTTTCACCTTTAAACGAGAACTCATCAAGATCGCCAATGCGCTCCCACTTTGTAAATCCTGACTTCCAAATATGATCGGAATAAGAAACTTCGCCTCTTTGAATAGCATTCTTTACTTCCGTAGTTGTCCAAGAGCCTTTTTGCACAAACTTAATTTCTGTTTCTGTTTGAATTTTCAGCAGTACAACCCACTTCTCGGGATCATTTTTAGTTGGCAGTTTTATCAGCTGTTGAAGGTTCGTCTCGCCTACGGCTTCTTGGACAAAATTAGCATCGGCAAACTCCGAAATGCGTTTCCACTTATTTTCGCCCTCACGAAACACGATGTCATTTAGCGTTAGTTGGTGTTCCCTTAGCAGCTCACGAATCTGATTTTCAGTGACCGGTCCCTGAGCTTTTCCTTTAAGAAGATAGTACCATTTACTCACTTAACTAGTTTACCAACGTGTTTAAAAAATTTCATTGATTTCATATTTTTTTTACCGCTATGATGAGGGCATGAACAGGACCAAAAGCGAGGCTAAAGAAAAAAACAGCCAGAATTCATTTCATTTTCGTCTGGGAATCTTGTGGATAGGAGCCGCAATTCTCATTCACGCTTACCTTACGTACGTCCATTTTGGTCAGCTTTCAAATTCATTTAGTCAAAGCATCTGCGATCTTAATTCTCTTTTTAATTGTTCCAGTGTCGCCACTAGTAAATACTCAAAGTTTCTCGGCATACCTGTTTCCCTTTGGGGACTTATGACTAATATGCTGTTGATGATTTTCTTCGTAAACGCGAAACCAGAAACCAGCGCCCATTTTGTTCGTTATACTCTTTGGCTTGCATTTTTAATTCCCGCTGGAAGTCTTGCAATGGGAGTTATTTCCCTCACGAAAATGAGCCAATATTGCCCGTTTTGTATTATTCTTTATGTTCTCAGTTTTCTTACTCTTTGGAATGTTTGGAGCTATTATAAAACTCCTTTCTTAAAAGACCTACCTCAAGATCTGCTAGCGCTCTTTACTGAACGCATGGGAATGTTGGCAGTCTTCTTTCTTATTCCCATTGGCGCGTGGCTAATCAATGAAATTATTTTAGATCGTTTCCAAAAAGCTCTCGGCGGACACGACGTTGAACTCTTAATTCAACAAAGAATCGGTGAATGGAAAGCCAATTCAGTAATGAAAATTAATACGGCGGGAGCTATTATGTTAAACAAGGGAACTTCAACCCACGAGATGATTGAATTTGCAGATTTTATGTGCCACCACTGTCAGGATGCTTCGCCCATTTTCGATGGTTTTATGAAAGCACATCCCGAGATTACTTTTATTTATATGCCGTTTCCATTAGATGGTGAATGCAATGACGATATACCTAGAAAATGGGGCGTATCATGCCGTTTTTCTAAGGCTGCTTACTGTGCAAACTTACAAAATCAGGGGGTAGAGAGTCATCATTGGTTATTTAAAAACGTTGTTGGAACAACAACAACAAATGAAGCCGACACTCTTATTACTAAAATGGCTTCAGAGCTGAAGCTTGATGAAAAGCAATTTGAAGAATGTACCAGATCTGAAAGAACTCATAAAGCCATACAGGACCTTGCTAAAGAAGGTGTAAAAGCCCAAATCGGTGGAACACCCACGGTATTTCTAAATGGAAGGCAGCTTCCAGGGGCGCAGTCAGCGGCGATCCTAAAAGCCGCGATTCAACACTTGTAACCTTAAAACTAAAAGAAGAAACTCAAGATCCAATCACAGGTAAAAATAATAAAGTCTTTTATGACATTAACTATGGTATTATAGGTACCCGTTGAAATATCAACTAAAAACCCGGCCACTAGTATCGCAATCATGCTATAAGCAACGGCCCGCACCGTCCATACCGTTGAACGTACGTCTTCGACCATCAAGCTGCGCTCCACAGTTTCAATACCTTTTAGTTGTCCCCGTAGTTCGCCAAAATACTCTTTCACTAAGTCAAAGATTTCTTGTTGTTTGGCTGCACTTTGTTTTTCTAAGTGGGGCATAGAGCGCTTCTTCTCAATAGCTTTCGTTAAAGTTTCAATGCGTAGTATGTACCGATGAGATCCTAAATATAGCGCCGACATTTCCTTAGAACGAGCGGCAACATATTCCTTTAACTCTGAAATGGCTTGCCCATAAGATTTGTAGGCGACAAGCATCATTATTCGATGCGTGAGAGTACCCACGCGATCTGCTCTATTGGCTTCGCGAATCAAATCCTCTTCAAGTTTAGCGAGCGGTTTTATTTGCTCCGCTAAATTCGCGCTACCAGATCCACTAGAATTTGCAGGGACTGCACTCATACGTAAGTCTTATCGTCAAAAGACGAGAAGAATATTAGAGAAACTCGACTCTAGTCGGGTTTTTTCTCAGTCTGAGGCGACAGATCTAAACAAAAGTATTGCTATTTCAAGCCTGCATTCATACCATTAATTTTAAGACGTCATGGAGGACGAAAGCATTGGATATTCAAGAAGTACCTTTACCTAACCAATCCCCCACTCCAATTGATATAAAAAATCTGCCCACTGATCTTCTACAATCACAAGTTGTATCTGATCTTGTCAGTCAAAATGAAGATTTAATGGCAAGACTTTCAATCAACTTAAAAAGAAATGCTGAGTTAGAAAGTAGACTCGTTCAAGAGCAAAATAAATTCCGGGACTATCAACGAAAAACGACTTTGCTCAACGACCAAGTTTTAATATTAAAAGAGAAAAACCGCACCGTAAGTGAGAAGCAAGATGGTTTTGTAAGTAAAATTGTCGAGCTTGAAAAACAGGTAAAAAAGTTAAATGATAGCCATTACCGCTCTAAACTCGCCCTTGAAAACCAGGTTAGAGCTCTCACAAATACGGAACAAAACCTAAAAACAGTACTTGCTTCGTCGCAAGAAAACTACCAACGTCGTCTTGAAATTTACAACCGTTATCACCGCCGCATTCGCAAATACATAGCGCCTCACCTCATTAACCTAAAATCCCAATTTATGCAGTTAATTGATGATATGGAGGGACTTAAAGCAGACTGGTACCATCAACGACAAAGCTTAGAAAAAAAGGTCTCCCGTCTAACAAAATTCCATCAGAAGGTAACAAACCTTCACCCAAAACTTCGCTTTACCGTCAGCGAACTTAATAGAATTCGAAGCGAACATGAAGCGCTTCTCCAAAGCCACGTTGACGCAAAACTTTTTCAAGAAAACTTACGTGCCGAGCTGGAAGAGCTGGAAGGAATAAATAAAAATTTGCGAGATAGAACGTTGGTTTTAGAAAGCGAATCTGCAAAAAAAACTGAAGATATTAGAAATCTCGAAAAGATCATTCACGACCAAGAGTTAAATGTGATAAAAATGGAAAATAAAGTCATTGAAGCGCAAAGGCGTTTTGATGAACGTGGAATTCTTACCCAGAGCGAAATATCCGAGCAGGGTAAAAAGCTTACTGAGCTTCGACAAGAGAAAGCTGAACTTGAAGTCCTTATTCAGAGACAAAAAGAAAGACTTGAAATTATTGAAAGCCTACATCGTGATAGCAAGCTTAAAAGCGATAAGCTTGAAAGTGAAAATTTAAGCCTAAGAGCTCTGTGGAATGACCATCGACAAAAAAGTGAAGAATTAAAACTAGAAAGTATGAGCCTTAAAGCCCTCAATCAAGAGTTGATGGACAAATTAAAAACTGGCAGGCTTGAAAATGAAAGATTGCAAAACCAAATCACTCTTACCGAATCAACTTATCAAAAACGTCTCGATCAAGTCGAAGATCAACTCACCTTCATTAGCGCTGAGAAGCCCGTAAACTCTTCTTCTTCTGGAATTGATCCAGAGCAAATGGAACGCTTTGCACGCATGGATGCCTTGATTTGCGAGATTCAGACGGGATTCGCCGCTAAACCGCGACAAGTTATACAGAACGAGCTTCCACAAATCGATTAATTTAATTCAGGTCTATAGGGTTAACGGGCGGGCGCTGAGTGCCAGCCGCCTCACCATTTTCACGATTTAATGCCGTCAACGCCTTAACACCGGTATGACGATCCTGAAAAATAGGCACATCTCTTAGTTCGCCGACTTCAAAAATACGATGAAATTCTGACCGGGGTCGGCAAAAACCAATTTTTGCTTCACCCATACGATGCAGCGTCTCAATGCTTTCAATCAAATAAGTAATGCCGCTAGAACCTACGAAATTCAAATTTTCAAAATCAAAGAGGATCTTTTTACCAACCCACTCATTTGTACACATAAGGCGAAATGTTTTTATTGATTCAAAATCTATTTTACCAGAAAGCTGAATGATGAAGACTTGGTCAATAACAGTGGTACGAATTTCCATGGATTTCTCCTCAAGTGAATCAGTGGCTTCTCTTATTATAAAAGAGACTCTCAATTTTCAGCAAGGCATGGCGGAAAATTTCTATACCTAGTTTATGGGCTAGATTTTAAAATTCTTGAACCAACAAAGACTCTATGAGCATAATCGAATCAATGGCAAAAAAATCGAGTTCAAAAGATATATGGCAGAAATTCTTAAATATTTTCATAACACCCTATTTTTTGGGAATTGTAATCACCATTGTTGCCGTAAAAATGACAATGGTTTACTTCTACGAAAAGGATTCCACCCGCCAGGATAAATCTTCGACTTACAAGATGTTAAACTGGGTTAATCAAAAAGGACTTGATTTTCAATTTTGGTTACGACAAGAACGCCCTGTTTCTGATGACATTGCATTGATCACAGTTGATGAAAAAGCGGTTGAGCAAGAAGGACGATGGCCGTGGCCCCGAATCAAAATTAAGCGTATCATTGAAAATTTAATTCGGGATGGAGCTAAAGTCGTAGGATTTGACGCCATTTTTGCTGATGAAGACTTAAATGCAACAGTGCTAAGTCTACGCGAACTCAAAAACAACCTTCCGCCAAGCGCTCATGCAGCCGTTGATGCGCAGCTTGCTAAGGCGAACACAGATTCTGATCTTGCAGAAGCCGTCAAAACTTACGCTCCTAATCTTGTAATGGGGGTTTATTTTGAAAACGACAATAACATCTCGACCTATCAAAATCTATGTTTCAGCGTCATGCACAGAGAAAGCGCGGTGATAAAAAACTGGGAACGCGTGCAAGAGCCCGTTCTCGCTCTGGATAAAGCCACAGGTCTTCTTGAAGAAGAAACTCCGGAACCGTGGGCAAATATTTTGACCGCTCACAAAAAGGCTCTGGAAGAAGGTGCCATCAATACCTTTCTCAGAGCTCATAATGTTGGCGATGTTTCTCAACTCAACAATACGCAAACAGTAGAACTAAAAAACAAAGTCCGTCACGAAGTTGATAAATATTGCCTACTACGCTTTCTGACAAAAGAAGACGAAAAATTAAAGGATTTTGCAGCAACTTGGCCACTGATAGCCAGCAGTCTTGAAAATTCAAAAATGACTTTTGAAGAGGCCGCTTTTCAAATTCAAACTACGCACCGATTAAACCCGATAGTACCCGCTTATGATTTTGCCTTTAACTATTCAGGGATCACACAAAATCTTTTACATATGGGATACTTTAATGCCTTTCAAGACTCTGACGGAACAATTCGCCGTAGCGCCTTGATCGCACGTTTTGGAAATAACTATTTTCCCTCTCTAGCATTAAAGTCTTTTCTTGTTGCTATGGGTTTTAGCGTAAATGTTAATTTAGGCCCCGATGATATCGATCCAACGCAAAAGAACGTAACCGGACTTCGTCTCTTAAAAGAAGGAGAACCGGCAGGTGAGATTCCCGTCAGCAAAAAAGGCGAACTCTTAATTAACTTCGCGGGACCTCAAAAAATGTTTCCTCATGTTAGCATCGCCGACATTCTTAATGACAGCACTGAGCTCACATATGAACAAAATGAGTATGATCCAAAGTATAACAAATGGATTCCAAAACTTCACAAAGCAAAAAAAGCAGAGTACTTAAAAAATAAAATTCTTTTGTTGGGCGCAACGGCAACTGGCATTTACGATTTACGAGTGACTCCATTTCAAGAAAACTACCCAGGATTAGAAACGCACGCCAATATTTTAGACAATCTCTTGCAACAAAATTATTATGTTGCTCGGGCCCAGGAAACTCAAATTGTGCCAATGTTATTTGGTGTCGGGATTTTATTTAGTTTATTATTTGGATATCTTGGCGCCTTTTGGGGATTTTTCTGGGCGGCAACAGGAACGTTGGGATATATCTTCTACGATAAAGTTTTTTTGTTTTCCAAAGGAATCGTATTTCCTCTTTTCTTTCCTATACTGCTTCTTGGTGTTCTTTACCTTACCATCACGGTGTTTAAATACTTCACCGAAGAACGAAATAAAAAACAGCTCAAGAGTACCTTCCAAAAATACGTGTCACCAGCTATTGTTAACGAAATTTTGTCTGATCCGGGTAAACTTGAGCTCGGTGGCAGAAAACAAAAGATGACCGTGTTCTTTTCTGACGTACGCGGTTTTACCACGATTTCAGAAAAGTTAGATCCAAGAGCTCTATCTGATCTTCTTAACAGTTATCTGACTCCCATGACCGATCTTGTATTTAAAAACCGGGGCACGCTAGATAAATATATGGGTGATGCGGTAATGGCTTTCTTTGGCGCGCCAGTTCCTTATCCCGATCACGCCGCTTGGGCCTGCCGTTGTGCCCTCGAACAACTCCAAAAACTCTTCCAACTGCAAGCAGAATACCGCAAGCAAGGCCTTCCCGAAATTGATATTGGTATCGGTTTAAATACTGGGGAAATGAGCGTCGGCAATATGGGAAGTGAAACCGTACGTAACTACACTGTCATGGGTGACGCTGTAAATTTAGGTTCGCGGCTAGAGGGTATTAACAAACAGTACGGAACTCGAATTATAATTAGTGAATTCACAGAAGCCGAACTGAAAGGGAAGTTTGTCACTCGCGAACTCGATTGGGTGAAGGTCAAAGGAAAGTTAAAACCCGTAAAAATATTTGAGCTCATTGCCGAAGGTAAACCAAATCCTGATCTAGAAAAAACTCTCAAACATTTTTCCGATGGCTACGAGATGTATCACAAAATGCAATGGGAAAAAGCTGCAGAGCACTTCAACCGAGCGCTCGAGAGTAAACCAGATGACGGACCATCCAAACTTTACCTAGAGCGCTGCCTAGAATACAAAGCCGAACCGCCACCAAGTGATTGGGACGGCGTATTTGTGATGAAAACGAAATGACAAAAGCAAATATTTTTTTCACTCTACTTTTTTGCTGGTCCGCCTCGACTTTAGCCCAAGATAGAAAGGATCTAAAAACGAAATCAGACTCCTTTATGAATACACTGTCAGCGGACTATCTTGATCGAGATTATGAAAAAGGCGTTATCAATTTAAAGGGTAAAGTAAATTTCGCATTTGGAAATAAAAAACTCTCCGCTGATTCTGCTGAGATTTGGTACAAATCGAAATTAATCGTCGCCAATGGAAATGCAGAAATTGCCTCTGACAGTTTTGCTATGCAAGGCGAACGCATTGAATATGACTATGGAAACGACGTCGGAAATATCTTTAACGGCCAGGTAAAATCTGGAAAAGTCACTTTCAAGGGAGAAAAGTTAGAAAAAAAAGGTGAATCTGATTTTTCTGCCGATTACGGCGTTTATACAGCTTGCGATTGCGATCCCCCGACGTGGAGTTTCTCTGGTCACAACATCGATGCCGGCGTTGGAAGTTATGCCTATGTAAAATGGCCTATTCTTCGTGTTGCTAACTTTCCAATTTTTGCGCTCCCCTATATCGTTGTTCCTCTAAAATCTTCTCGGCAAACGGGATTGCTACTTCCAACTTATGAAAGCACATCCGAGGGGGGGTCGACTATCGGAGAAGGTTTTTTTTGGGCAATCAATCAAAGTCAGGATTCGACCTTAACTCTTAAAAACTACGAATTGCGCGGACTAAAGACAATGCTCGAGTACCGCCAGCGCTACTCGCAAAATAGCCTCTTCGAGATGAATGGCGGATATCTAAGTGATCGTGCTGTTTATCAGATTCCGCGCTACACAAAAAATGGGAAAATCGATAAGAGCCATGACCGCTGGTATTTTAAAGCCAACCAATATCTCGAGCTCCCCGAAAATTATACCCAAAGGCTAAATTTAAACCTAGCGAGCGATTTGCAGTACATTCTAGATTTTCCTCAAGACCTTGGTGGCGCTGGTGAACCGGCACTGGAAAATCATTATTCAATCACAAAAAAACATGATGATGTCTTGTTTTTATTAGATTCCACAATGTATACGAATTTATTAGAAGAAAAATCGATTTCCAATAACGACGATGCAGTTCATCGTTTACCTGAGATTCGGTTTTCATTCCTTGAGCGCCCAATCGGAAATACCGGTTTTTCGTTTAAACTTGATTCGCAGTACGTAAACTTTGCCCGAAACTCGCTAGCATGGGACGACGTTTGTGATTGGGGTTCAGGTGACACAGAGGGTGGCAACTCATCCTTCTGTAAAACAGGAATTGATGATTCTCCATCAAAAGAATTTCGTCGCAAAAAAAGAGCCCTACCCGACGGCACTTTCTCGCCTGATTATGACTTCCTTCGAACCGGGCAAAGATTAGACTTCCAGCCCACCATTTCCTATACTTTCCGCGCGGGACAAGCCCTCGACATCGTTCCCAGCATCAGCTATCGCGAAACCTATTACCAATTCCCGCTTTCAGCTACTGATTTTGAGTCCACTTTTTCTCGCCGCTACTTACAGACGCAGATTTCTTCGCGTTTCAAGACGTACAGAATTTACGAAGGCAAAGAAAATAAAATTAAACATGAAATTGTTCCAGAAATTATGTGGACGAATACTCCTCTTATTTATCAACCAGATCATAAATTTTTTGGGACACGCGCCGATGCGGTAAACTTCCGCCAAAACCAGTCTGTCACAGACGCGCAGGACTTTTACGGTGCAAATAAACTGCAATTCGATTACAACGACAGAATTTTTGATCGTAGCCTGGTTACGTTTATGTTAGCTAACAAACTCATTCGAAAGCGCGTCTATAATAACGTCAATGATTATAAACAAATTGGTACTATTAGACTCTGGCAAACCTATGATTTTATTGAAGCCAGTCGCGTGCGTACGCTTGCTGAAGGAACTCAAAATAAGCCATGGTCAGAAATATCATCTCTGTTCGATTTTCGCTTCGATAACTTTGAAACCAATTCGCTCTTTAAATATTTTCCCTATCACAACGTTATCAACACGTCCCTGCGCATAAAGACGTTTAACAATTACGGGAACTACGCAGAAGTTACTTATACTCAGGCCTTTAAGATTTCGGACATTACCACTGATATTGATTACCGAACACGCGACGAATCGATTTCACCTCGTATTGGTTTTATCTCAAAATATCTTAATCTTGGGGGAGGCCCTGACTATAACTTTGTGTCACACAATATCGTTTCTTGGAGTGCCGACCTTGGCATTAAACCCCCTGGAAACTGTATTCTCCTAGGTATTCAAATTGTGAAGCCTACTGGAGATGTTGGAGTCTCAATGACCGCAAAATTTAATATGAGCTTTGACGGGACTTAAAAAGAAAGGGTATAAAAACCACTAGCTCCTTCAACGCCATGATTCCCAATAACTGGAAATATCCCAACAACATCCTGATTTTCATTGCCGTCTGAAACACCGTAAGCAACATATAAACCTAAACCAATACCCAGATACAGTCCAAGGCTCGCACCGCGTGCAATTTTGTTTAAATTTTCTCCGGGATTGGTCGTAAACGCTAGACTTGCAACGCCAACAAGAGTTCCTGCTAATACACCGTAAGTCACACTCGTAATAAACTCTTTGCTGGGGCCGACTTGTTGCTGGGCGTGGACTGGGCCTGCAAATAAAAACGCTAAAGCTAGAAGAACTCTCATATCTTAAGTTTTGAATCTTTATCCCTATGAGTCAACTCAAGAAATCGGCAAGAATTTCGATTTCCTCGCCCTTGGTCACGGCTGCTAAATGAAAGCGAACTGGTAAGTTAAATTTAGTCTGAATGTAGATTAATGCTCTTTTGAGTCTTATCTTTTGGCGCAAACCTACGCGAAAAACCAACCAATCGTAATTTGATAGTGACTTTACTTCGACGAGCAACACCTCACAAGAATTTCGCATCACCAAATCAATTTCCGCAAATGGCGTGCGTAGTCTTTGAGAGATTAACTCATAACCTTGATCCCTAAAATATTTTGCAACGAGAAGTTCAGACTTCAGACCTTTTTGGCAAGAATTCTTTAACTCCGAAGAAACTCGCACGGTGGAGTTCTGTGGGCCCGAGGCTTTTAATGGCGTCGGTATGAAATTTTGTGGCATAGCCTTTGTGTTTTTCAAATCCATAGCCCTCATATTTTTTGGCCATTTCACGCATAAAATTATCTCGTGCTACTTTTGCGACAATACTTGCGGCTGAAATCGGTGCTGCTAAAAAATCCCCATCAATAATTGTCGTTTGCGGAAAACCAAGATCAGGAATTTCTGTGTCGCCATCGACAATCACGTGCCCGACATAGATTCCCAAACCTTGAACCGCTCTCTTCATGGCCAACATCGACGCCCATAAAATATTTAATTCAAAGATTTCCTCGACCGTTGCAATACCTATGCTGAACTTAAAGCGGGATTTGATATCAACAGCCAATTCTTCTCTCCGCTCGGCGGAAATAATTTTTGAATCCGTATATTTATACTTTTTAAAATTAAAATCTTTATCTAGAACCACAGCTGCTGCATACACGGGGCCAGCAAGACAACCACGCCCGACCTCATCGACACCGATGACAGGCATTGGTTCTAAAATTTGCCATGGGTAAGAGTTTGGTTTAGGGTTTTTACGACTTTTTATTTTCTTCAGAGGCATTGACAGCAGATTGATTTTGTTCGTCTTGTTGTTGAGCTGCTTCTTGTGACTCTTCAATACCTAGGCCTGCAACGAGTTCGGAATCAATACGTGCAGCTTTACCCTTTAGGTTACGTAAGAAATAAAGACGAGCACGTCGCACATGACCTTTTGTTTCTACGCTCACCTCATCTACCGAAGGACAATAAATTGGGAAAGTTCTCTCAACCCCGACACCAGCGGACATTTTTCGAACTGTAAATTTACGATTGAATCCGCTGCCAGCAACTTTTGTAACAACACCCTTGAAGGCTTGAAGACGCTCCTTTTCACCCTCACGTACGCGTACATAAACCGTGACTGTATCGCCCACACCGAAATTTTCTTTGATGAGTTTCTTACTTTTTGTAAGCGCTTTGTGCCGTTTGAGAACTACCGTATTAATGATGTCTGCCATACCTAAACCTTTGTTAAAACTAGCGTAAACAAAGTGGTTACCATGACCCCAGTAGCCGGTCAAGACAGATACTCACAGCTGATCTGACTGACAAATGCCGATAATCTTTAGGGCCCACACCAGTAATAGGCTCCAATATCTTTTCGCAAAGATTAATAGCATCTTCATGGAGTCCAAATCCTGTACCGAATAACAACAGATAGGGGCGCGCTGAAACCTTAATATCCTCTCTTAACTTATTGAAAGAAATAGTTTTATCTTTGATTAAATTTCGAGCAGATGTGCCGACAACACAAACCTCTGGCCCCAAGCTATTTATCACCCCCTCTAGGCTCTCAGCGGTACACACAGGGTCTAAGGCCGTCTTTCTCATCGGGTTAAATTTTGCACCAAAACCAACGCGCCAGTGATCTAGAATGCGAGACACAAACATAAGCTGTTCTTTCATGGGCGTAATAATAAAATATTTTTCGACAGCATAAACTTGTGCTGCCCGTGCAATATCATGGACATCAAAATTCGTAACGTTTGTGGCAACTTTATCGCCAGCCTTATCAACGACGGGATAATGAACTAAAGCGATCGAGAGTTTAGATTCCAAGTTCATTTAAGTTTTTATTTTCTAAAAGATCGGGACGTTTTAAATAGGTAGCTACAAACCCTGCCCACTTTTGAAATTCTTCAATTTTTTTATGATCGCCAGAGAATAGTACTTCAGGAGCCATTTGATTCTCAAATATTCTTGGTCGTGTGTATAGTGGCGCCTCCAAAATTCCATTAGAAAAACTATCGACTTCACTTGATTCCTGATTTCCTAATACTCCAGGAATTAATCTTCCAACCGCATCAATGACCACAAGTGCAGCAAGCTCTCCTCCACTTAAAACATAATCACCAATAGAGATTTCTTCATCAACGTAAGAATTTAAAACACGCTGATCCACGCCATTATACCTGCCACTTAACAAAATGATTTCCTCAAGATTTGACAGCTCACGTGCGGTATTCTGATTGAATTTTCTGCCCTGTGGAGAAAGATAGATAACTTTAGCATTCGGCAGTTTTTCTTTTGCATTCAAAATCGCCTCACGCACGACCTCTGGCCTCATAACCATGCTATCGCCGCCGCCAAAAGGTCTATCGTCAATACTACGATGTTTATCAGTGGTAAATTCACGCAAATCAGTGACACCCACTTCAATTTTTTCGGAAGTACCGACAATCCCCTCAGAGAGAGCTGCTTTCAGCATATTTGGAAATATGGAGATGATATTAAATTTCATAGAAGCTTTAAGATGCAGGATTTAGAAAAACAAGTCAAACTTTGCCCAAAAATATATCAGAACAAAAGCGCTTATTTTTCATTAGTCCAATCTACCAATCCGGGTGGCAGTTTCATATGGACTATCTTTTCTTTGAAATCGATTTTATCTAGGAAGGCTTTAACAAGAGGAATAAAAACTTTCCTGCCAAGAAACATAATTTCAATTAAATCCTGAGCTCCATTAGAACTAAAACTGACTATTTTACCCAGTACACCCTTGCTATTGTCGACAACGGTAAATCCCTCTATCTCGTGTAAGAATATATTCTCACGTTCATTCGATACCATTTTCTCTTTAGATATAAGCCACGAGTAGCCTTTTAGAGATTCTGCCTTATTCCTGTCAGTAATATCTCTCGATAAAATTAAAAAACTACCTTTATGGGGCCGAATAGAATCTACTGCTAAAGACAATACTTTTTCATCTTTACCAAGACAGATCCCCTCATTAATGCAATCATCTAATAAATTTAAATCATTAATTTGGGAAACCAGGATAATTTCCCCTCGAATACCATGCGCGCCGGCCACATAACCGGCGGCAATAAAATCAGAAACTTTTTTATTCAACGATTTCTAAGACGCTACGTTTTTTAAGTTTGGTACTGGCAGCATTTAAAATTGTACGCATTGAACGCGCAGTTTTGCCTTGTTTGCCAATCACTTTCCCAAGATCGTTTTTTGCAACTTTGAGCTCTACCACGGTTGTTTGTTCGCCCATTACTTCGTTGACCTCGACTTCCTCAGGACTATCCACGAGTGATTTTGCCATAAACTCAACGAGGTCTTTTAAACTTGTGTGATCCATCGCCTACTCCCCTTTTTCAGCATCACGAATTAAACTTCTAACTCTTTCGGAAGGTTGTGCACCTTTCTTGATCCAAGCTTTGGCCTTTTCCAAATCCAACGTTAAGCGTTTCGCTTTACCTTTCGGAGTGGGAATATAGTTACCGATAACTTCGATGAATTTACCACAGGTGGGACGGCGAGAATCTGCAACAGTCACACGATAAAATGGTTCATGTGGCTTTCCAGCGCGCGATAGACGAATTACAACAGGCATCAATTTCTCCTTATGACTAGTGTCAAGTTAAGGGATTTATAAGAAAAAATCACCTTTTTCAAGATTTAAAATGGGAATCTACCCTTACCACCCATTCCCATCTTCATAAGACCAGACATCATCTTTTGTGCTTGTTCAAATTGCGTGACGAACTTATTGATATCGCTGACTTGTGTTCCACTACCATTAGCGATCCTTTTGCGACGTGAACCATTTAAGATTTTGTGGTTCTGGCGCTCCTCACGAGTCATAGAATAGATAATTGACTCGATTTTTTTTATCTCTTTGTCGGGAAGCGTCATGTCATCGAGACCCTTCATCATTTGACCAGCGCCGGGTAACATTTTAAGCAAACTTCCAATGCCGCCAAGTTTTTTCATCATTTGGAGCTGACCCAAGAAATCTTCCATAGAAAATTTATTTTTTGCAATCTTCTTGGCCTGCGCCATCGCCGTCTTTTCATCAACCACTTCTTGCGCTTTTTCGACAAGAGTGAGGACATCGCCCATATCTAATATTCTTGAGGCAAGTCTTTCCGGATGAAAAACCTCAAATTCACTTGTTTTCTCACCAGTCCCAAAAAATTTAATAGGAATTCCCGTAGTACTGCGAATTGAAAGTGCCGCTCCACCGCGGGCATCACCGTCGGTTTTACTTAATACCAAGCCCGTCAAATTTAATTTTTGATGAAAGCCGTTGGCAACGTTCACAGACTCTTGCCCCAGCATGGCATCCGCGACGAGTAAGATTTCATGAGGCTTTGTGGTCTCCTTAATATCGCCGAGCTCATTCATTAGAGTTTCATCGATTTGCAAACGGCCTGCTGTATCGAGAATTAAAACTTCAATCATTTCTTTTCGTGCCCAACTCATGGCTGCCGCAACAATATCAGTGGGACGCATACCTTCTTGGGTGTCGAATACAGGAATTTGCAGCTGCTTAGCCAAAGTTTTTAGTTGTTCAATGGCAGCTGGCCGGTAGACATCGACAGGAACAAGTCCCGGTTTTTTTGAAAATTTTTTTCGGACATGAAGAGCAAGTTTGGCTGACGATGTTGTTTTACCAGACCCTTGCAACCCCACCACCATAACAACCGACGGATCCCCGCGCAAATTCAACTCTACAGCCGTACTGCCAAGGACTCCAACCAATTCATCATGAACGATTTTCGTAAATTGTTGGCCAGCGGAAATAGAATTTAAAACATCTGTCCCCAGTGCCTTTATTTTTACTCGGTCTAGAAAGTCTTTCACGACTTTAAAATTTACATCGGCCTCAAGGAGGCTTAAACGAATCTCACGGAGCGCTTCCTCAATATTTTTTTCGGTGATGCGCCCCTGGCCACGAACTTTTTTAAGTGTACCGACAAGTTTATCGGAAAGATTTTCAAACATAAACTATGTTATATGGGCAGAAGTGAATCAAGGCAAGGCCTGTAAAAACTATTGAAAAGCGTTAAGCGGCCCTTACCATCGGTTGTATGATCCGTAACGGAGACTCGCCAAAGCCAAAACGTGACTAAATATAAGAGCAATTGCCACAATAACGGCACAAAGAGTGATATTAACGTCGCTCACACCCAAAATCCCATAACGAACACCATTAATCATATAAACAAGCGGATTAAAATGCGAGACTGTCTGCCAAAATGGTGAAAGACTTTTTAGTGAATAAAAAACTCCGCCCAAATAAAGTAAAGGAGTAATTATTAATGCGGTTGCAGTCGCAACATGGTCAAAATTTCGCGCCCAAATAGCGACCGCAATTCCTAGTTTTCCAAAGGCAAGATTGCCGACACATAAAAAATATAAAAGTAAAAACGGATGCTTAATAGACAGTAAGTCTCCTATTTGCAGCCAATAAAACCCAGCGCCCACAATGAAAGTAACAATACCAACAAGCAATCCCCTTACCAAGGCTCCAAAAGCCATCGCCCATACAATATTTTGAGTCGACAGCGGCACCACGCGAATGTCTTCGAGTTCACCCGAGAATTTAGCGGTGATAATACTTGATGAAGAATTCATCAAAGCGTTATTGAGCGCTCCCATCATGACTAGACCAGGAATCAAAAAAGCTAAGTACGGAAGTCCGTTAGGCAGAGTAATGTACTGGCCGATACTCACCCCGAAAATCAATAAATATAGTCCTGAGTTTACAATCGGCATATAAACGGTTTGCACCGCCACTTTTAAAAATCTTTTGACCTCACGAAACGTAAGAGCCCAAAACGGCGTCCATACAAGATCTCTTTGACTAGTCATGATTTATCAAGCGTTGAAACGCCTGCTCCAAGCTTCCTTCTTCGATTTGAATATCACTAATTTTTTCAACCGCAACATTGTGTTTAACAAAAAAATCGCCAATTTTTTGTTGCGACGGTATCGCGTACGTTTGTACAGTACCGTCTTTTAATTCTAGACGTATTTGCCGATCTGTTAACTCGCGCACGAGCTCTTTTGTTGGACCAATTTTAACAAATTTTCCTTTGTGAATAATCCCGACACGGTCACAAAGTTTCTCGGCCTCTTCCAAATAATGGGTTGTTAAGAGGATTGTGATTCCACCACGCCTAAGTTCTTCAACAAATTCCCATAAGCTGTGACGAAGTTCAATATCCACTCCTGCAGTTGGCTCATCCAGCAAAAGCAATTTGGGTTTGTGAACTAAGGCTTTGGCAATCATAAGTCGACGCTTCATACCACCTGAAAGTTGCTTTACCATACGTCCACTATAATTCTTGAGATCCAGTTTCTCGAGTAGATATTCGATTTGCTCTTCATTGTTAAGAATTCCGTGAAATCCCGAGTAAATTTGCAAAATTTCACGAATATTAAAAAAGCCTTGATGTACAATCTCCTGCGGTACAACGCCAAAAAAACTTTTAGCTTTTTTAGGTTCGCGAGTCACATCGACGCCAAAAACTTCGACTCGACCTTGAGTGGGCTTTTCGAGTGTAGTGATCGTTGAAATGATCGTGGTCTTCCCCGCTCCATTAGGACCCAAGAGACCAAAAACCTCACCAGGTTTGACTTCAAATGTTACGTCATCAACAGCTCGTATCCCTATGTAATCTTTTACTAAATTAGTTATTTTTAAAGGAGCCGACATAACCCATTCCTCGCATCAAGTAATAATATGAGACGGCCGATAAGAAATCATGGACCCTAGTATAGACCAACTCGTTGCGGTTTCAATCAAGGAATTTGCCGATCTTCCTAGGATTCCCTTCGATCTCTACGTGAGACTTCCAAATGGTAAATTCTTGCTTGTTATCAAAGCAGGAATGGCGGCTTCAACAAGGAGGTTATCAAGTGAAGCTCAATCGCATTTGGAAGAAGTTTGGGTTCGGAAGACAGAGTATAGAAAATTTGTCACACGAACAGTGCACACGGCCCAGACTTTTTTAGCGGGACCACCGCACAATATTCCACCAAAATCAAAGGCCTCAATTTTAGCAATGACAGCAAATAGTGTCTTTTCGGAAATTGAGCGCTTCGGATTTTCGAACGAGAGTTATTCTCACGCCCGGGCCATCACAAATTCCATTGTTAAAATGGTCGATCAGAAACCAGAACTTTCTCATATTATGTCAGGCCTTACCCTTTCGCAAGACCGCCTCGTAGATCATTGTATTGCTGTTAGCGCAATTGCCGCTATGATTGGACGCGAACTTAATTGGCAAAAAGATCAAACAATAGAAAAAATCGCTTTAGGCGGAATGCTTCACGACATTGGCAAAAAAGAATTGTCGCCAGAGCTCCTAAATAAGCCAAGGATTGATTATACTCACGATGAAGTGATCGAGTACGAAACACATCCCTATCGTGGGGTTCAAATTTTACAAAGTGTTTCAAATATTCCTGATGATGTTATCGCCATGGTCTATGAGCACCATGAAAATTCAATTGGCCAGGGTTTTCCGCGCCGCTTGCGTGAGGTTCGTATGAACCCACTAGCACGTGTGGTAGCCATTGCCAACGCTTTCGTAAATCTTACCCTTCCAAATATCAACCTTAGTAAAGCCAAATCACCTCTTGAAGCCATTAGTTATATGGAAAACGTTCAAGGCCGTCCCTATAACCGCGAAGCATTTTTAGCGCTAAAGACACTTGTGGACCGCGATCACAAGAATAAAAAAGTAAAAGTCTCGTAATGAGACGCTGATTCTCCTCTGTTTCCAGGGAATTAAACATTTTCTCGATGATGGTCTAAGTTTTGACGCGTCACGAGCCGATAAGGATAGTGTGGAATGAGGGGGAATGAAGTGAAAGGGACCAATAATTTTCTTACGATTTTAGCCATTTTATTAATCGTTGTAATAAGCTTTCAAAACTGTGCCTTTATAGAACCTGAACATTCAACCGAAGCTTCTAGCGTAAATTTAAACGCTTTAAATTTTGAAGGATTCAAAACTACTGTCTTTCCGGTGATAACACAGAACTGCGCCGGCTGCCATGGCTCTGGAGTTCCTGGCGCACCCCAATTTGGCGTGGCGGCGAACCCAGAAAGCTCGTTTCAAATATTGATTCAAAGAAATATTCTTTTAGAAAATGTCACGCCTTCGCAAAATTTGATAGTTATGAAAATCATCGGTGGCTCTCACAATGGGATAACCCCAGCTATTGGCCAGAACATGCAAAATCAAGTTACCGCGTGGCAAGCTGGCATTCCGTAATAAATCCATTTTGACAAAGTCATCTTAATCCCCTACTGTCGAAAAATAATTAAATAAGCACATAATAAATGTACTTATGGACCCATCTTTGGAAGGGGGATTCTATGAAGTATTTTGTTACGACTTTTTATAAATTTATTCCTATAAAACAAGAACAGTTAAAAGCGACCCAAGAGCATTTTAAAGATTTCGCTAAAAAGCGAAATATTAAAGGTCTTATGTTAATTGCCATGGAAGGAATTAATTCCACGATCTGCGCACCGACAGAAGAGGGTTTTAGAGAGTTAAAAGAAGAAATAAAAAAATGGTTTAGCCTGACAGACAAAGACTTTAAGGACTCCTATAGCCATAAACAAATTTTTCGCATCATCAAAGTGGCCATTCGAAAAGAGATAGTCACGCTTAACCTCCCAAATTATAAGCCCGAGGCGCACAACCCAAAGCATTTAACGCCCACGGAGTGGAATGAAGCTATTAAGGATAGAGATGCGGTCATCGTAGACACAAGAAATTGGTATGAAAACAATTTAGGAATGATGAAAAACGCTATCGATTTAAGAATTGATGAGTTCACGGAGTTTAAAAACAAACTCCAAGAGCTCAACCTTCCCAAAGATAAAAAAATATTGATGTACTGTACGGGCGGAATCCGTTGCGAAAAGGCTCACAAAGAAGCGCAAGACCTCGGTTATAGCAATGTATTTCAACTTAAAGACGGAATCTTAAGATACCTCGAAGAATATCCAAATCGTGAATTCGAGGGCGAATGCTTTGTGTTTGATGAGCGTGTAGCCGTTGATCAAAACTTGAGGCCGAGCGCCACATATGCGTTTTGTCCTCACTGTGGTCAACCGGCAAAAACCATACAACACTGTAAACGGTGTGATACGCACTATAAGATTTGCAACAGCTGCGCGAACAATTCTAAAACTAATGAGCTATGTAGCAAAGATTGTGCTTATCAATATCGGAGATTTCCCAATAAAAAGGGAGAAAAGCAATTGCAAGGATATAAGGCTGTTAAACAGAATGCTTATTTTTTGAATCAAACGAGGAAAAATCGCGATTTGTAAGGCAAAAAGTAATAAAAACACTCCTCTTTAAATCATTGACCCACTTACACATCCCCTATATTGTCTAGCCAAATTTAATATTTTGTCGCGGGGTGGAGCAGCCTGGTAGCTCGTCGGGCTCATAACCCGAAGGTCGTTGGTTCAAATCCAGCCCCCGCAACCAATGAGGTCCCCGAGTAAAATCGGGGACCTCGCCAACTCAGATAGGTGTGAACCTAGGAAGCGCCATAAATAAATCTGCTCCTTCTAACTCTTGGGAGGTCATTAAGTGACAAAACTTTTGATAACGTTATTGAGTATTTCAACCGTGGCCTGCAGCCAATTTGAAAACGCAGGCGAATATCCAACTCCGGATGATGCCAATGCAAACACCGCTGGATATTACATGCTCCCTTCCAAAGAATTATCAATAAATGAAACTGTTTCTGGAGAATGGAAGGGTGGAAGCGTTGATTTCGAATACCAGACCGATCGTTTTAAAGGAAAAGATATCGGCATCGAGCTTCCGTTATTAGCTGGATACGCGGGAGATTACAAAAAACCTGTCAGCTTTAGATCGGAAATGAAATTTGTTGGTGACTGTGAAACAAACGACTCACCGACTGCAAAGTACTTTCATGTCAAAGACGGAAGAGCTAAAGCCGCTTCAGATTGGTCAACTATTCCTTCTCTTGAAGGGAAAAGAAGTAAGATTCGCGTTCTGATAAAAAACCCTGGCCACTGTGCAAAAATAAACATTTCATTTTCATTGACAGCTATAAAGGATCACTAGTGAAAAAATTAGTTGTTTCCAATATCTTTTTAGCAACGGCTTGTGCGACCGGCGAGAAAATGGATTCGGCAGATAAAGAAGCACTTCGATCTGCAATAAAAAGTCATTCTCCAGAGGTCAAGGAATGTTATGAAAAGTATTTAGAAAAAGGAAAAAAAGAGGGTTTGGTAACTCTTCAGTTTAAATATTTTGATCAAAAAATATCTGGGGCTGAAATAGTAAAATCCGAAATTAACGACGAAACCTTACACAAATGTATTACGAATCAGGCTTTAACTTGGCAAATGCCCAAATACCACACCAACAAATCAGTTGTGGTGGTATTTCCATATTTATTTAAGGCCGAAGAGAATAAGACCGTAAAATGAAAAAACTTTTGTATTCTTTGGCTCTTTTTTCTTCAGTCAGTGCATTTACTGATCCCCTTAAATGGCCGATTTGCCCTACTATTGATGGACCTGTAAATAAATTGACAAACTTGATTACAGAAAAAATAACTGAAGGAGGGGCCGATCTAGTAGCATCTGGCTTTTTCTCTACAAGCCTATGCCAAGATCAAGTGACACTAAATACAGAAGACAAGTGGAAATCAATTCTCTCTAAAGCTGACCAGAGTCCATTGCAAAGAAAAGGCGCCTTCGTTCGACTTAAAGTCGCAAAAGAAATTGCCGCAATTATTTTATCTCAAGTGAAAGATCTAGATCCAAATGAAGTAACTTCAATCGTAGAAAGTTTCCTAAAAGAGGACGAAAGCTTTGCCTTTCGCGATACAAAAAATCCGTTAACGCTGGTTTTTGCTCGCAGAAAAGAAGTATCCACTCCTAAAAATGAAAAAATCAATTTCGCGTGGGAACTTTCATTTAGAAAGTGATATGGAAAAGTTAAAATACTGGAACAACAACACCCCTTCACTCCGGCAAAAAAAAGACAACTCTAGATCTGAAATTACTCCTTATAAATCACTCGCGGGTGCTGCTTCGATCAGCTTTAATGTTGAAAATGTCGATGAAGTTTATAGTTACCCGATAAGTAAAGGCGTTAAATTTTCACTTGCGCCCACTTCCCTCCCAAATGAAGGAATAAAACTTGCCATTGCCGTAGACTCCAACGGGTTTGAGATTTGCTTTCCGAGTCCGTCAGGACAAAAAGCGGAAGTTAGATTATGAACGACATTATCTACTGTACTCTTGATCCTAATAGTCCTTTCGAAATCAGACGAGCCGCTGAAATTCATGAGCACTCTCCACTAAATTGGGACGCAAACTGGCCAGTTAATCAAACTCAAATTGATAAACTAACAGAGAGCCTTAAAGCCAAATCCATTGATCCAAATGTTCTCTTCTTATTGACCCTATCCTAAAAAACTGAACAGTTTGATAT
>LWDK01000043.1 GCA_002083485.1 Proteobacteria bacterium SG_bin7
GGGTATAAGGAAAACAAAGCAGTTTTTTAGGGAATTGCCGAAGTACGAATGCGTCGCGAACGTCTCCTCATGAATCAACTTTGGCAAAATTCACGCTTTTTTGAACGCAAGCCAGCCGTATTTTGATCAGAGACCCAGTAAGGTCCATTTTGAGACGAGCCTCTCCCTCAACCAAAGATTTTTGATCTAATCCCTCACCTTAGATTTCCTCGAACTGCGCAAACGTCAGCTGCTCGTCAGATTCCGGGGGACCTCGTGCTGGCTCTTCAGGCCTCGGGGGTGTTGAAGGCAGATTTAAATGCTCCAGGATCTTTTTGATCACCTTCGGATCTTCAATGCTGGCGATCACTTTGCCTCGGGGGTGTTGAAGAACCAATACAAACTGCGCGGTCAGAAGTACAACATCCCGTTTTCGTTAAGTCAGAATAAAAAGGAAATTGAAGACTTCTATCGTTCCCTCCCATATCTCCCGTTGTTCCGCGAACGACGCTGGATAGAAAATATTTATTCGCCCGATTTCCATATTGATATGCCTTTCCTCGCAGTCGTTTCTACAAACAGGTCAGCACTTCTCGTTCCAAAAGCGGCATCGTTTTGGGAAATGGGTTGGGACAGATACAACGGCAATCCAATTCCGCAGTCGCTTAATGTCTCCGCCGTAGCAGAGTCGAGTGATACGCTGCCCGTTTTAGGGACTCCGCTGGACACGTTTTATAAGCACGTTCCCGTTATGATTTCTGAGTATGGCTGGAAAATAAAGGATCAGAGTGTACTTTATCCAATGCAGATCGCCTTCGCCGAAGACTTGAACTTTTTGATGGAGCATTACACGTTCACACTTTCGCGCGAGGCACTTGAAAAAGAGATGGGTGTCGCAGACCCATTATCTCGACAACACTACGGACCCGAATATCATTCGGGCAAATTTCAAGCGCACGTTGCGATAGACAACCGTGGCTATATTTGGGAACAGGTTCTAAAACAGGCCACTTCTATGAAAGAAGCTCCGCAGGCAGACGGTAGTACCGCCTTTTCTTTAACTTTGGACATGGGGCTATTTTGCCGTTACGGAACTCCAATTAGTGAATTGCAAAGCGAATGACCTCAATGCGAGCTACGTGGGAACAGAGGTTCGGAAAAATATTTTTTATTTTTCGGGAATAACATGCCCCAGAAAAATTATATTGGGAACACTCTGTCTCAATAGGAAAGTGCATGGATAGAGGAAATGTTTCCAGACCCCGAAAGAGCGGATTTTTTAGAGAATCCTATTGGGGTTTTGGCTGAGGCAAGAGGCTAAACCAAAATTTCGCAGAATAGCCAAGAAAGCGAAGTTTTAGAGGTTCAATATGAGAGTGAAGGATCAAAACAAGGTCGTAAACATCGAGAATTTCGTTGCCAAGAACAGCACTGCGAAATCTCCAATTCAGCTTTTAATCAAGGCTATCGCTCGAACCGTGAACCAACACAAGGTCGACTATGACCAACTTCGCTACGTTTTCAAGGCCGTTCGTCACCAATGCGAGCTTGAAGCTCCAAGCCGTGGGCAAAAACTCTACGAACTCCCCACGGAGGATGAGATGATCCGATTCTATGACGTAATTGAAAACCCTGTTCATCGGCTTATCTTTGAGTTTTTGGATGGTAGCGGCCTGCGGGTGGATGAACTCTGTAACCTTGAGGTTGTCCGTATTGATTTCAAAAACAACTCGGTCTTCGTTAAAGAAGGTAAAGGACGTAAAGACCGTGTTACCTTGATCGGCAATCGACTCCTCGAAAAGGTATGTCTCTATTTAGCTGGCCGAAACAACCGTTACTTGTTTGAGAGTAATCGGAATACTCGCTTTACTACGAGACGAATTGAGCAGCTTTGCAAGCTGTATAAAGAAAGAGCTGGCATTGAACGTGACTTGACCCCGCATACGTTTAGACACCAATGGAACACACGACTCGCTGAAGGCGGGTTAAGCCGCGAGGGTCGCGAGATTCTCGCAGGTCACTCTAAAGGTTCATCCGTCCAGGACATCTATACCCATTTAGGGGTCGGAGGAATGAAAGCCGAAGTGATCGCAATACTTGATAAGAAAAGTCAGGTTTCACGATGACGACAATCGGTAGCGGAAAGGACTTTCCTTTGTACCCTCGCCTGTCCTAATTACAGTGCCAGTGTCCACCAAATATCGCAAAACCTGAATAAAGCGCTTTCGACGAATTCGTGAAAGCTTTTGCAGTTGGTCCCGCGTTGGACTCAAAGGATGAGCTAGATGTAAAATTGCCGCCACAATTCGAAAATGGTTGTCCCGTCTTTTGGGTCCACGCGGTAGAGACAATAAGAGTTTAATTTGTTCGTCCAAAATTGGCTTTGTATCGTTCATGGTTTCCTCCACTAATAAGATAAAGATTGCTGGCCGTTCCCTTCCATCGAGTACAGATCTAGAGGACCAATCGGGAATCTGCCGTTAGACCGTATGTAGAGGGTATAAAGTGCATATTGAGGCCGTTCCGATCAGATCTAATACATTTGATTCCATTGTTTTCCTTGGTCCTGCGCCAATCTTCATGGAAAACAGGAGATAAACCATGGACCAAAATGGAAACAATGTACTGAGTGAGATTTTTAGAAGGCGAGCCGCTGGGGAGATTACCCACGGAGAGGCATTGCACGAATTAGCAGAGTTGCGACGAGCACAAGATCGCGCCGAAGCTGAAGCAAGGCGACTAGGCCAACCAATCTCTATTACAAAGCCACAGGCTGTTGAGGAGCCGAAGCCAGCATTGCAAGTTCAATCGGTTGAGCGAGGGCCTTCATTTTCCGAAGATGAAATCCTTTTGACTAGTGCGGAAGGTGCTAAGCTCTTGGGCTACAGCGAGAAGAGCTTTAGGAACGCCGTGGCTGCAGGCAAGATTCCGCATTACAAACTCCTCGGCCAGAACAGATTCAAAAAAAGTGAACTTCTATCCCTTCTGATGAAAGTCGAAGTTAAAAACAATGGCGGCGAAAAAGCTTAGGAGCGCGAGCGGTGCGCCTGGATTTGGACTTTAGGCCAGAGCTTCGTAGGGCCGCCCGTTATCGGCTGGATAAGTTAGAGATCCAGGCTAGAGCCTCAGCTAGTTTTTTCTGAAAAGCGTAAAGCATTTAGTCATTTATGTCGACGAGATGTCTGAAGATCACCGCCTTCGATTGGTGATCTCTGCATGGAGGCAGCATGAGGATCGTCGGTAAAATTCTTTGGTGGGATCAAAAAGACCAAAATGGAATCATTGTTGATGCGAATGGAAACGAATTCTATTTTGACATATCGGTCATTGAAAATAAGAGGTCTTCACCCAAGACTGGCGCGGTAGTTCAGTTTCAAAAGAACGACTCCATTACGAAAATTCTCTGTGCGAAATCTGTCTCTCTTCCTCCAAGTAAGTCTAAAGCTCGGTTGGAAAAGGAATTTCAACGAAACCTTCAACTGGCTTTGCCAGTCTAAGAAGGGAGCGATATGTCAGCGATTGCATACAGCAAAACAACTAAGACCGCTTCCTTTGAAGAGTCACCAAGTAAAACGGAAATTGGACTAGGCGATAAACCTTTATATTTCAAAAATCACGGTCTATTTTCGGAAAACTATCTTCTGAATCACTTAGGAAAAAGCAAAGAATCGTTCTTAATGAGGGCTTGGGAAACTGAAGACTTACCGGCGTTCTCTGCTTTGTATGAGTGGATGCTTAGCACGTGGCATGAAAGAAAAGATGAATTTGAATTAATGAAAGAGGCTCAACTAGAAGAGGAGTGGATCAGGCCGATTCTTCAACGCCTTGGTTGGGAATACGTGGTTCAACCTGATCTCACGAGACATGGCAAAAGACAGATACCTGATTATGCTCTTTTTGACGATGTTACGTCGAAAAAGAAGGCGATGAAAGCCGGAGATGAAAATTTGTTTGACGGCTGTTCCTTAGTGGCAGACGCGAAAGCTATGCACGTTGATTTAGATGGCAAATCGATGGACAACTCAAATCCAAGTTTTCAGATCATGCAGTACCTTACATACACAAACAAGGACTGGGGAATTCTGACCAATGGTCGTTATTGGCGCTTATACTCACTGAAATCCAAAACGAAATTTAGATCTTACTTTGAAGTTAACATTGAGAAGTTCCTGAACGGAAACTCTCGCGAAGATGGGCGATTCAAATACTTTTATAATTTCTTTAACCGCACAGCTTTCGCCGAAAAAAACGCTGCAGGTCAGTCGTTCATTGACATTGTCTTTTCTGATGGCGAGCAATACGCCCAGCAAGTTGAAACCGAGCTGAAGGAACGTGCCTTTGAGCTAGTTGAAATGATCGCAAACGGCTTTCAGTCGTCTCTTAATGCAAAGTCTGAACAGGAACTCAAAGGGCTTTACTCACACAGTCTCTATTATCTGTTTAGAATGATTTTCATTTTGAACTGTGAAGCAAAAGGTCTTCTTCATATTTCAAGGCAAGGGGATTATTTTAAATACTCTCTACGAAATACCTGTAACAGCATTAAGGATGATTTTGTTTCTGCAAAGAAATGGTCGAACCAATCTAGAACATACAATCAAATTAAGGATTTATTTAAGCTTTTAGCAAGCGGAGATTCGAGTATTGGTATCCATGGATTCGGTAAGGAAGTATTCGAAACGGGACAGAAAAACTTTTTCGATAAGAATGAAATTCCCGACTCGATACTAAACGAAGTCCTTCTTCGCCTTTCCTGCCAGTTCGACAAAAAGAATAAAAGCTGGTCGTTTATCGATTATACTCGCCTTTCAATTGATCACATGGGGTCAATTTTTGAAGGTTTGCTCGAATACAAATTGATTTCACAAAAAGAGCGATTGTCTTTGGTCAACAGTAGTGGTGAACGCAAATTCACTGGCTCATATTATACACCCGAATATATCGTGGATCATATAGTCAAAAAAACCTTAGCGCCTTTGGTTGATGGCAAAACTGCAAAAGAAATTTTAGAACTGAAGATAATCGATCCAGCCATGGGCTCAGGTCACTTTCTCCTAGGAGCAGTAAAATTTCTTGAAGAAGAGATGATGGCGCGATTGAACGACGGAGATACTACAGCTAAAAGCCTATCAGGCGATGTAAGGTGGGAAGTTCTTCACTCCTGTGTTTACGGCATTGATATCAATCCGCTGGCCGTGGAGCTATCTAAGTTTTCTCTGTGGATGTATTCCGCAACTTCAAACAGAGAACTTGAAACTCTTTCAGACCAACTGAAATGTTCCGACAGCCTTATGCCGTGGAATATTGGAGTTGAGGTGGATGCAGTCGTAGGCAATCCTCCTTATGTCAATGCGGTAATTTTGTCCTCCGATGAAGCTTATAAAAATAAAATCAAAGCTAGATATGCTTCTGCTTCTGGGGCATTTGACATCGCATCGTTATTTTTTGAATCGTCAAAATTGAATTCAAAAAAGTGCCGTATAGGATTCATTCTTCCAAACAAGCTTCTTAGTTCAAAAGGCGCTAAAGGGATGAGGGAATTTTTGTTTTCATCACCGATTTGCCAACTGGAAACTATCGAAGACTTGTCATCAGTACCTGTTTTCAAGGATGCGTCGGTGTATCCTGTCATCATGATAACGACAAGCGAAAAGCCAAAAACTGTTCAAGTTAGAATTCATGGCAAGACGTTCGATGCAAATCTAAAATTTGAGAAGCGAAAAGTTTTTGGAGATGCGGACTCATTTTTGCCGAAACTTATCTCTACTCAATCAGTGCAACTTGGCAAAGGAATTCCGTTGTCTGAGGTATGTGAAATGCTCGGAGCCGCAACCGTCGCCGAAGCTTATGAATTTAAGAAGGCAGTCTCCGAAAAGTCCGGTAAGGCATCTCAAAAGTTCATCGTCAGTGGCAATGTTCTGAACTTCGGAACTTCTTGGGGGGTTGAGTCCACCCAATACATAAAACAGGGATACATGGGCCCATACTTTGACTTAAATAACAAGGTTGTTAGCCCTAAGCGGAAGTCCCAGTACGAAAGTGAAAAAATTGTAGTTGCGAATATGACTACTGTACTTAAAGCCTTTCATGATGCGGGCTCCTTTGTTCCTGGAAAATCGACCACGATTATTATGAACTCAAAAGTCCCATTGAAAGCTCTAGCTGCCTATTTGAACTCAAGCATTGCAACGCAGTCATATAAGGAAAAATTTAACTCACTCAAAATGAATGGCGGCGCTCTACGCATCGGTCCTCCCCAACTCAAAGAACTTGAAATCCCATTTGCTCTTCAGGAAGACAAAAAAATTCAGAAGCAGTTGATTGAAATTTACGATGGCATTTCTGATGAATGTGCAAAGCTGCTCAAAGGGAATAATTTCGAGTTAAAGCAAATTAGAAAGGCATTGGAAGGAGCTGAAGGTGTTATTGAGAGCATCGATAAATTGCGAAGCAAGCTCAATGATATTTGCAGTTCTGCTTGGGGTATCTCTGCCAAAAAGGCAGCTTAGAGGATTTCGATGGAAATTGATTTCGTAAATCTAATGCCCTTTTTTGATGAAAGGGGAATCGGTTCCTTGAACCTCGTTACTTCGACAATGCTCCATCCCCACTTCGGTTTTTCTTTCCAGTCCCATTTAGAACCGAGGTCAACTCGATGGTTTTTGAAATCTTCTCCGAATTGTTTTTTACTTTGATACCTAATAGATGATCCAAATTTGATGATGCCCGCAACTCGCGATTTGAAATTTCCTTTTTCTCCTGGAGTCTCAATCAAATAAAGAGGAACTCCCAGATAGTGCTGAGGGATTCCGTATGTTCTGGTTTCCACCTTTTTTTCCCCACTCAAGATCAGTTGAGAAATAGGAAATTGAATATTCACACCAGGGAGAGTTCTTTTCACAAGCCAATATCCTTCGGACCCTCGCAATCAGAAACGATATTATTGGCAACATGAAGACCAAGCTCTTCGTGAAGTCGACTAGTGGTTTGTTTAACATCTTTGTGATTGGTAAACTTGAGTCTGGTTTCGAAAGGAACTTGACGACTATCATTTTTGAATGATGCGACCCTCCCTTTGACGTTGCAGCAATCTTTTTTATTCGACCAAAGATCTTGGTCTTTCCAGAAGTGCCCCTCTCCGTTTCCGATATAGCAAGTAGTGAATTGAATATTTTTGGCTTTGGCGCGATTTCTCAATTGCTCGTAATAATACCGAACTTCTCTGTCTGAGAAGTGAAAGTCTCTCCATGATTTTTCATCCCCATTTCGACGGTACATTTGACGCAAATTAAAACCCGTAGATCTCTCGATAGCATTTAAAGAAAGCCTGCTAAAGCGACCGAAGCCGGTCAGGATGGCAGGTACTTTATGATCTGCAATCGCATCGACCATTTCAAAAGAGCTATAATCAAATTTCGGGACTTCGCCTTCCCAATGAAAACTTGGATCGGTGAAATAACCGTCGGGATAAATTGGAAATAAGGGATTAATTCGAACGGTAGTCCAAAAGCCCGCTTCACCTAATTTTTGAAGTGCCTTGAGCCTGCGGGCTGATGAGGGCGCACCAGGTTCCATCTTGCGGACTAACTCTTCGTTTATAGATGATATACTGAATTGTATAGAGCATAATTTAGGATCAAGAAGATTCATGTACTCTTCTGTCGCAATTAGATCTGATCGAGTGAAAACTATGTATGGATAATTGTAGTGACGCAGAATTCTCAGAAGTTCTTGAGTAACCTTATACTTTTGATCCATCCACATAAATGAATCACTCATCGATCCAATTCGTAATGGAATCCTTTGCCTAAGAAGGTCTGCCCATTTGCTCTTCTTTTCGGTCTCAAAAGCCGTGTAAAATGCTTTTCGAATTTCGTTTAGGTTTACAGGTACAGGAATAGGGTTGTTCCACATTCCATGTACTGTCAGCTCAGCCTTCGCATAACAGTACGCACAGTCATGGATGCAACCTCTGCCATAAGTGTCGATTTCGAAGGAGTACAAACATTGCTGACAGGTAGTGTGAAAATTCGCGAGGCGGAAGACTGTTTTCATAACAACTCCGCCATGGATGGGTCTATCTTTGTATCTTAATTCTAAGTTTCTATATGACGTGTAATCAAATGAGGATTGGTACTTTGACGCCTTATCTAAATAAGCCGCCTCATCAATAAGCTTGTCATAAACTGGGGTGGAAGCTTCGTCTTCTGTATTTATCAAGATTTTGGCATTGGTTGCGGGGAACGGAATCACATTTGGTTGCATAATAATATTACTGTTCAGGCTGTCCACGTACCCTCCTATTTGTGCTTTCTGTAGTTGCTGGCTTGATAGGATGAATCGTGATTTTGGGATCTTTGATAAATCCAAGAATTGCCATTCGAGCCAATGAAGAAAAATCAAAGAGAGGATTATTTTTTAAGAATTCCTCAATCTGAGCTTCTTCCGCTGTTGAAAATCGTATTGCTCTAGTTTTCGACATTACCTTTGTCCTGTTATTTCTGTGCCTGCGTGTATAACGACCTGACCAACATCGTCAATTCGTTTGACGTGGTTATACAATGTAAACATTACACGCGAGTTGACTTTAGACCGTTAACCTTTGGCCTCAAAAAGCCGATTAGTTTCAGTATTTTCATATACTTAACTGAGAGGCGAATGATTGAAATCTAATCGCAACTTCCTCACAAAATCTAAATTCAAAATTGGGTGTGAATGCCCGACAAAACTCTTCTATTCGAGCAACAGTGAGTTTGGAAACTCGAATACCGAGAACTCTTTTCTGGAGGCTCTTGCTGAGGGCGGATTTCAGGTCGGTGAACTTGCCAAAATATATCATCAAGGCGGAATTGAAATTGAAACCATCGACAAGGACGAAGCCATTAATCAAACAAACGCACTTCTCAAAAACGAAACTGCAGTAATTTTTGAAGCTGCATTTGGATTCGAGAACCTATTTATTCGAGCGGACATTGTGGTCAAAAATGGAAAGTCACTCCAGTTAGTTGAAGTAAAAGCTAAGAGTTTTGATCCTCATTCTGAAGAGCGCTTCTATACTAAATCGAGCTTAAAGAAGGGATTGTGCTGTCCGAGCTCGATCGTCACAAAACT
>LWDK01000044.1:0-102870 GCA_002083485.1 Proteobacteria bacterium SG_bin7
ATCCACATTTTGCAACAAAAACTAGAGAGATCCCGGTTATCTTTAGTCGGCTATGTGGCTCTATCTCAAATTAGTACAACTAGTTGACCCCTCGACAGTACAGTAGCGGAGTTTAGGTCCCTCCGGCAGCAAAAACTAGAGGGGTCAGACTAAATTATGTTTTAACCGCTATCTCCAACGCGAGATCAGAGGACGAGATATCCACACTTCCCCCGCTCTGTAAATCCCCAGAAATAATATGTTTCGCTAAAGGATCCAACAAATCTGTTTGGATCACCCTCTTTAAGGGCCGAGCGCCAAACACAGGGTCATAGCCTTTACGAGCCAAGTAATCGACCGCTTTATCGTTGAATTTTAAAATAATCTTTTTATCGGCCATTCGTTTTTGCACGCCTTTTAACTGCACTTTCACAATCTCACTAACTTGAGATTTTTTAAGAGAGCTAAAGACAATGACATCATCGATGCGATTTATGAATTCAGGCCGAAAGTATTTTTTCATCGTACTTTGCACGAGCTCTTTGCGCTCACGCTCCGATTTGCTTTCATCAGCGATCACATCAGAAGCAATATTAGAAGTCATCACAATAATTGTATTTTTAAAATCGACTGTTCTTCCCTGTCCGTCAGTCAGTCGGCCTTCATCTAATACCTGCAATAACACGTTGAAGACATCGGGGTGAGCTTTTTCAATTTCATCTAATAACACAATACTATAAGGGCGCCTTCTCACTTGCTCGGTGAGTTGCCCCCCCTCTTCGTAACCCACATATCCCGGGGGAGCGCCAATGAGGCGAGAAACGGCGTGCTTTTCCATATACTCACTCATATCGATGCGCACTACCGCTTGGTCGGTATCAAACAAGAACTCTGCGAGAGCTTTAACTGTCTCCGTCTTACCCACTCCCGTTGGCCCAAGAAATATGAAACTCCCCATAGGACGATTCGGATCAGAGATTTCGGCGCGCGCCCGTCTTACAGAGTTGGCCACAATTTTCAAAGCATCGTCTTGACCAATGATACGTTCACGCAATTTATCTTCCATATTCAAGAGGCGCTCAGATTCTTTTTGCAACATTTTGCTGACAGGAACGCCCGTCCATTTTGCCACAACCTCGGCAATCTCTTCGGGCCCAACTTCCTCACGCAACATTTTGTGTTCTTTAGATTTATGACTCGAGTGTTCTTCGTTCTTCTTTAATTTTTTCTCCAACTCGGGGAGGCGACCATATTTTAGTTCTGCCGCCTTTTCGAGTTCGCCATTACGCTCCGCTCTTTCCATCGCAATTCGAATTGTTTCTATTTCAGCTTTTATTTTCTTTACATCTAAAATGGCACCGCGCTCAGATTCCCATTGACGCTTATGGTCCTCATTTTTTGCATTCAAGTCTTTAAGCTCCTTATCAATTTCTTTAAGCCTTTCTTTTGCTTCTTCATCACGTTCTTTTTTTAAACCTTCACGCTCCACTTGCAACTGAGTAGTTCTCCGATTCAATTTATCGATAATCTCTGGAACACTACCGATTTCGATACTTAAACGACTCGCCGCCTCATCCATCAAATCGATGGCCTTATCCGGCAAAAATCGCGAGGTGATATATCTTTCTGACAACTTCACGGCTGCCACAAGGGCTGAATCTTTAATCCTTACCCCATGATGAACTTCATATTTTTCTTTTAAGCCACGTAAAATCGTAATTGCATCTTCCGTATGTGGCTCAGAAACAAAAACTTGTTGAAAGCGCCTCTCAAGCGCCGAATCTTTTTCAATGTATTTCCGATACTCATCAAGAGTTGTGGCACCCACACAATGTAGCTCTCCACGCGCAAGCGCTGGTTTTAACAATTGCCCCGCATCCATAGCCCCATCGGTTTTTCCCGCCCCTACAAGCGTGTGAATTTCATCAATAAATAAGATTATGCGTCCGTCGCTTGAAATGACTTCTTTTATCACTGCTTTAAGGCGGTCTTCGAATTCCCCTCTATATTTAGCACCCGCAATCAAAGCGCCCATATCAAGCGCTACAAGTTTTTTATCGCGCATATTTTCTGGAACATCTTTATTTATTATTCGTAAAGCCAGACCCTCGGCAATCGCGGTCTTTCCCACGCCGGGCTCGCCAATTAACACCGGATTATTCTTTGTTCGCCGTGAAAGAACCTGTACTACACGACGAATTTCTTCGTCCCGACCAACGACAGGGTCGAGCTTTCCATCTGCAGCCAGTTGAGTTAAATCTCTTCCGTATTTATTAAGTGCATCGAACTTATTCTCTGGATCTTGATCAGTGACACGATTCTTTCCGCGTAACTCGATAAGGGCGCTCATAAAGCTATCTTTATCAATATTGGCGTCTCTAAGATAACTGCTCAATCTCTTCGTATCTTTAAATGCAGCTATCATAAAGTGTTCTGTACTTATATAGGAGTCGCCCAAGTTTTGGGCCTCAATCTCAGCCCAATTCAGAAACTTGATAAAGGACTGGCTCATACCTGTCTTTGTGGTATCACCTTCAGTCCTTGGTAACTCCCCAATTATTTTCCTTAAGGAATCTAGAAGAAAATCGCGTTTTCCACCTGCCCGTTCGATAGTCTGAGCCACAATTCCGTCATTTGGCTCTACCACCTCAAAGAGTAGATGCTCTGGCTCTACCGCGGGATTCCCGTTGTTGGTCGCGCGACTAACAGCCGCCTGTACTGCTTCTTGGCTCCTATGGGTAAGTCGATCGAGATTTTTCATACTAATCCTTAAAGTTCTTGAGTTTTAACTTGAGTTGGAATTAATTTCTGTCAATGAATCTTCATAAAAAAACGTCCAAAAGTCCTCGACCTTCAATTATATTCGATCCCGTAAATCCCACAGACTATCGGACCTTAAACATTCAGTATGCCTGCGAGCAGTGCTCACACTTTGACCCCCAAAGCCTTAGTTGCACTATCGGGTATCCAACACATGCCCATCGTCGAGAACAGCAAGAAAAAACTTATTTTCTGACGGGACGTATGGCGATTTGCCGTTTTCTCGAGATAGACTAACGAATTATTTTCTCGACGAACATAACCGGAAAAAATTTGATTTCTCCTCTGAAAATTCAGAATCAGTGCGATTGTCTTAATACCAAAATCTAAAAATAGAAAACAATTTTTTTTCTGGTCTCATGACCTGTCAAGAATACACCTCACTTCCCGAAAGATTATTTGTCAGGAACGACAATGTATTTTTTAAACATAGAGGTTTAGTAGGAGCCAAGAGAGGCGAGGTCAAACTCTCTGGAAAGTTTCGAAAGGAGGTTCTCAAGGAAGAACCGAGAGACAGCAAATTAAGGATGAACTTTTGAATTTTATTAACCAGGCTAGGATGCCGGACTGAAAAGTAGAGCATAAAGAAAGACTCGAAAACCCAGTCAGACTTCAAGGAGAGAAAATGAAAAACGAAATAAGTTAACCAATTTTTTGGAGGATAAAATGGGATTTAGAATTTCAACAAACGTGGAAGCGATCAATGCGAATCGCAACCTTATGAATAACCAAACAGCGATTAATAAATCGTTGAACCAATTAGCTTCTGGTAACCGCATCAACAAATCTGCCGATGATGCTGCCGGATTAGCGATTTCTGAAGGCTTGAAAGCACAAATGAGATCAGCCGCACAAGCACGTCGAAATGCCTCAGACGGTATTTCTATGGTGCAAACTGCGGAGGGCGGTTTGAACGAGATTTCAGAAATTATCTTACGTCTTCGTGAGCTAGGCATTCAAGCCGGTTCAGATACGATCGGTGTAGATGAAAGAAAATTCATCAACACAGAGGTTCAGCAACTTAAAAACGAGATGGAACGTATCGCGAAAGTGACAACTTGGGGTTCAGTAAAGCTCCTTGATGGTTCAACTCCCCGATTCGATTTCCAAGTTGGTGTATTTAACAACGATTTTGAAGACCGTATCTCTTTTGATGCTGGTGAAAACGTAGCGACACTTGATTCACTTGGACTAGGTGGCGTTGATTACACTGAAAAAGAATCAGCACAAGGTGCCCTTGAGTTACTTGATACCGCTCAAAAAGATGTAAACAGAATGCGCGCAAATCTTGGAGCCTTGCAAAACCGCCTAACATCTACGGTGAATAACTTAGGTGTTGCTCATGAGAACATGGCTGCAGCGAATAGCCGTATCCGAGACACCGATGTTGCTGAAGCTTCAGCAGATCTAACTCGCGGTAACATTTTGTTACAAGCTTCTACCGCGACTCTTGCACAAGCTAATCAAAAGAACTCGATCGCTCTCAAATTGATCGGTTGATATTAAGATTTTTAGTTAGAGTCTAAGTCTTATTTATCCAATGGGACCAGGTTGAAAAACTTGGTCCTGTTTTTTTTGATGTCGCAAGTCTGACAGTCCTTGAACATTATTTTTACAGCAAAGTTTGAATGAAAAATTTCGCAGTTAGTTATTCTGAAAATACTGTCGAGAAATTTTACGAAAAATAAAAACTAAAAATTTCTATATCGCCGACTCCCTGCTCCCTAATAAAATAGAAGAACGGGAAGAGGGAGGTTCTATGACTTACGTATTAAAGACGGCACATCTCACGGTCTTGAAGATAATGATTGTGGGAATCACTCTTGGTCTTGTCGGATGCGACAGCCAAATGCAATCCATAACAAAAGCAAGTTGCGCATCCTGCGACAATAGCCAAAGCAATAATGGTGGGCAAAACAATCCGCCAAACCCTCAACCAGCCCCTGTTGACCCGTGGCCAAAAGTGCAAAAGGAGATGACTGGTTACGCAAATGTCGCTGGAAAAAGTCAGAAATTAATCGGCCTCAACAAAGCCGATAAGGCGATAGTCCTAACTATTCCATTTGCCGACAATATTTTGCCAGAACTAGAAGTAGAGATTCCACAACTACCGGGAGCCAAACTAGTATCGCGCCTAAATGCCGAACAAAAAACAGAGATCCAGTTTAGCGTTCCTATTAAATACGTCTTACATGGCGGAGACGTCGGTGACCCCGAGCGACTGCCTAATGGTGACCCGCTCCCCCAAATACCTGGTGGGGAACTTCCTGCCTTTGAGATCTCAATTCCCATTAAAAACGTCACTTTACATGCCTATCTTGGCGCTGAGGTCCTAGGCATCTATGTAGAAGTACCTTTTGATCCCTACATAAAACTGACACTGCCGATCAAAACTAACAAAAAAGACGGTTCAGCGGAAAGGACACTAGGGTACTTAACTTCAATTCCAGTTAAGAAGCCCTATCGTGGTGGATTCTTCCTATCACTTAAAGTACCCGACGATCTAGCGCGCGCCTTGGATGAATTGCTAAATAGTCCTGAATAAGACAAGACTTATCCATTTTTAAAGCCTACCAAAGACCTATCCCTAGGGCCTCTTTCTAAGAGAAAGGGGGCCCTGGTTTTGCTGTGCGCAAATCATTGTAGAATGCATAAACTTGGGCTTTACAGAGAATGTTTTTTTAAAGCATTATTACGAATAGACATATGCGCCCAAAGCGCAAAAAATAGGTGATAGGGAGAACGAAAAATGGCGAAGAAAAAAGCGAAAGCAAAAGCAAAAAAACCAGCAAAGAAAAAAGCAAAAAAAGTAGCGAAGAAGGTCGTCAAAAAAGCTAAGAAAACTGCAAAAAAGGCGACAAAAAAAGTAGCTCCTAAAAAAGCTTCTAAACCTGCAAAAGCGGCAAAAACGTCAAAAGCGAAAGCAGCAACCGCAGCTGTCGCTGGTGGAGCAGTGGGTTCTACAATGACAAATCCCTACGCCGATATGGGTGAAAAACGCGAAGGTGGATTTGGTTTAGAAGAAGCCAGCAGTGAAGAGTTCAGCGCTGAAGCAGATGACGATTTTGCACCAGAACCAGAAGATGTCGAAAGCTTCGAAGATCTCGAAGAAGCTGAAAACTTTGACGACTCTGACGACGATGAAGAGGAAGAAGAAGCCGAAGACGACGAAGGCTATTTCTAAAAAAGGTTCCAGGTTCTTTTTTACTTTTTTTAGAATTTTGGAAAGCGAAGTGAGAAATCCACTTCGCTTTTTTATTTTAACTACAGTTGAGCCCCAGCTACCGCCGTGATAAACACGACGGTAGGGAAACCTAAAATCTTCATAACTTCATAGCCTGTTTGTTATGAACCGCGAATTTATCAAACTCTCCATACTCATGAAGTTTGTTATAAAGAGTTTTGATCGTAATGCCTAACGCTTGTGCGGCTTGAGTTTTGTTGCCGTCAAAATATTTCAACGCTTTAAGAATATAACGTTTTTCTAATTCATAAAGTGTGAAGCTTGGGTCGTAATCATCTGTATCGATTTTTTGATCAGGATTACGAATATGTTCAGGAAGATCTCCCGGCATAATCATGTGACCATCAGACAAAATCTGCAAGCGCTCACAAACGTTTTGTAATTCACGAATATTTCCTGGCCAATCATATTTGAGCATCATCGCTAAAGCTTCTTCGCTCATCTGGCGGCCGCGATTTAACATCATAGAAGTCGCGTTTTTATTTAAGAAGTGTTCGATCAGCATGCTGATGTCTTCTTTACGTCGTCGGAGTGGTGGAGCATGAATCATGATTGTATTGATACGATAGAAAAGATCTTCACGGAAGTTACCTTTTACGACTTCAGCATCTAGCTCACGATTCGTTGCTGAGATTAGGCGAATATCAACTTTTATGGGATCTTTACCGCCAACGCGATAAATCTCACCTTCTTGGATGAAGCGAAGAAGCTTCGCTTGAATCGCCGGAGATAGCTCCCCGATCTCATCTAAAAATAATGTTCCACCGTTAGCAACTTCTGCCAAACCGATTTTGCGATTATAAGCGCCCGTGAAAGCACCTTTTTCGTGACCGAACAATTCGCTCTCTAATAAGTTCTCGCGAAGAGCGCCGCAATTAATTGCGACGAAAGGCTTGTTACGGCGCTGACTGCGCTCATGAATTGCAGTTGCGACTAATTCTTTACCCGTGCCGCTTTCTCCTAAAATCAAAATCGAAGCATTAGACGGAGCAACACGCTCTACCATGCTGATCACTTGGCGCATGATCTCTGATTTGTAAACGATCGTCTTGTCGTCTATGATTTGATTACGGGGCTTATTATTAGCAAGGAGCCACTGTGGCTCTTCACCATTCAAAGGCTTATTCATGGGCCCCGGAGGGAGAAAGGAAGGCTTATCTAGTCCTGACATACGTACCACCTACTAGGTTGATGATTAATTTTTACACAACAAACGTAACACATGACACATAGCTCCGCAACATGAATTTGTGTATTGCGTTAAATGAGTTTTAAAAACAAAATTGGCGGCGAATGGCAAAAACTACAATCCGTGACCTGATTGATAACTATATAAAATATATAGAAAAAATTAAAACTTTATCGCGCCATACCTGTAAGGCCTATAGTGTCGATTTGCACCAGGTATTTTTAGAAAAAAATTCAAATAAGATTCTTGAAATTAACGAAACGCAATTCCTTAAAAAAATCAGAGAAACACAGAACTCCTGGGGAAAATTATCGTTGGCAAGTCGCAATAGAAAGGCATCAACTCTAAAGGCGTTTGCTCATTGGCTCACCCAAAGGGGCTATCTCAAACGGGATATCGCTCATCAAATAGTGGCACCGCGCGTGCCTCGAAAAATTCCGCATTTTATATCGATAGACGAAACACTCGCATTACTCAAAATCGCCATCCAACAAAAAAAAATTAAAAACGAAAACGAAAAGAAGAGGTCGAATCAGCAGCTGTTGTTGTTAGGACTTCTTTATGGCGGGGGTTTGAGGATTTCCGAGGCCTGTAACATTCAGTTTAGTGATATTGATGTATCAAGACGTGTGATCAAAGTTACCGGAAAGGGAAAAAAACAAAGACTAATCACCCTCCCGCAAATTTTTTGGGAACAAATAAGAAATCAACAAATAAAAAAAGAGAAATTTCTGTTTGGAGAAAAGCCGTTAAACCCAAGAATCGGCTATCGCCTGGTACGCGATCTTGGAATTAAAGCTGGGCTTAGTAAACCCCTCAACCCTCATGCTCTGAGGCATAGCTTTGCGACGCACTTATTATCTGAGGGAGTAAACCTACGCACTCTCCAAGAACTGTTGGGGCATAACTCTCTGCAGACAACGCAAAAATATACGCACCTCTCTATCGACAAGCTTACACAAGTTATGGAAGACTACCATCCGTTAGGACGCAAACCATGATGCCCCCGACCAAAAAAGCGGTCTTCTTTGATCGTGACGACACCCTCATAATAGACAAAGTCTATCTCAACGACCCAAAACTCATAGAATACATGCCACATGCTTTTGAGAGCTTGAAAACATTGAAAGACAATGGATTTGATCTTTTTATTATTTCTAATCAGAGCGGGGTCGCGCGTGGGCTGGTCACTGTTGAAAATCTCGATTTGATACACGCTAAAATGGAAGAAGACTTTGCCAAATACAATATCAAATTTACTGGAATTTATTATTGTCCCTACCTTCCTGAATCCAATCACCCCGATCGCAAGCCCAATATCGGAATGATTTTAAGAGGCGAAAGAGAGCACGGCATTGATCTGAAAAATAGTTGGGTGGTTGGTGACCGTTTGACTGATATCGAAGCCGGAAGGCGCGCAGGATGTCGCACCATACTCCTAAAGACACAATATTCTCGCCACAAGGACCAAGGCCCGCAAGCCCATTACGAAGTCTCAAATTTAAAATCAATGGCAGAAATAATCCTACGATCATAGGAATTTAATCCTAAAACCCCTTATATTTATAAGTTATTTCCGATAATTCCTATTATCATGTGAAATTATTGAAAAAACCATCCAAATCTATTAAAATATAAGACTGATTCGCAAAATCATGGGAATAAATAAGAGGTAATAAGTTGCAATTAGGAAATAAAATTCGCGATGAACGGAAAGCCAGAGATTTGACACAAACGCAGTTGGCCAGTTTGGCCAATGTAAGCCTCAATTTCGTCAGCCAACTTGAGAGCGGCAAACTGACCGTCCGTTTGGATAAAATACTGGCTGTTTTGAGAGTTCTTGGTTTGGAAATAAAAATCCAACACAAAAAAGGTAAGTAAGCATTGAAGTATTCGCCTGACTTTAAGACGATAAACAAACTAGAAATTTATCGGCAAAAAACATTTGCCGGCATTCTTACGCGTACCCTTCATGGGTGCTCTCTTTCTCTTGTTGCGGAATTCATTGATAATCCCACCTACCAAGAGCTCACCTACTGCATTCCAAAAACATCAAAACCCCTTATCCATGTTGGAGTTAACCTACCACCATTTTTTGCTGGACTACTACCCGAGGGAATGCGGTTAAAGACTTTGGTAAGCAGTTTAAAGACCTCTTCGGATGATCTTTTTTCTCTTTTAGTTGCCACTGGAAGACGTTGCATTGGTGACATATATGTCGGATCCGATATAAATTGGCCTCCAAACCTAGAAATCCCCAGAGCGTCGCAAATCAATTTCTATGAATTTTTTAAAAAATCTATTGGCCTTAGCCCCGGACTATTTGAAAACGAAGCAATCGCTGGCATCCAAGAAAAAATATCAGCGTCGATGATTAGTTTACCAGTCAATATTGCCAAAAGAAACAAAGCCTACATTCTAAAACTAAACCCATCAGATAAACCTAACCTAGTACAGAATGAGTTTGCCTGCATTAAAATAGCAAATCTCTGCGGAATAAGGACTAATAAAGCAAAACTAATCTATGATAAAGATAAGATGCCCGGACTACTTATCGAACGCTTTGATAGAGTTGAAGGGGAAATGATTCATCAAGAGGATGCCTGCCAGTTCTTAGATCGATATCCCGCCGATAAATACAGAGTCTCGATGCGCGAGATTTCTGAAAAAATCGGTGAGTTGGCCACAGCTCCGATCATTGACAATCTCAAATTGATACAACTTTATGCGTTTTCATACCTAATAGGTAATGGCGATTTACACGCCAAAAATATTAGCCTGCAGTCCGACAACCAGACAGGAAGAGTTCAAATTACCCCCGCTTATGATTTGATTTGCACCTACGTTTACAAAGACAGAAATATGGCCCTTAAACTTGAAGGTCGAGACAACAATATAAAAAGGCAAAACCTAATTTTGTTTGGTAAACGTTTAGGTATCCCTGAAATCGCAATTCATTCGATGGCTGATAAACTTCTTAAAGATTTCAAAAAAAATTTCAAAATACTTCATGGCATTGGCGGTCTAACCCAAAAGGACAATCAGCTCCTTTCTGAGATGATACTAAAACGATGCAGAGACTTGAGTTGATTTTTTCAAAATGAAACAACTCTCAAATTGGTCCGTAACCCTTTGAGAAACTCGACCAAAATCTTAAGTTCCTCGCTTTAAGTCCCGAAAAGTTATAAGGCAATTTCCATGTTTTGAGGAGGCCACATGAAGCGCACGTTTGTTGTAGGGCTTTTGCTCGCGATATTCATACCAGGGACCGCAATGGCACAAAAAGTCGTCGGCACTTTGGCTGTCGTGAAAGGTCAGGTTGAAATTAAAGATGCTTCGGGAAAATCCACTCCCGCCAAAATGGGCTCCAAAGTAAAAGAAAAAGACACGATCATCGCTGGCAAAGAAGGACGCGCGAAACTTATCATGATCGACCAAAACGTTTTGAATATCAGTCCCGAGTCGCAAATCAATTTAGAGACTTACAAATTTGAACCGGAAAAAAATGATAAGAATGTTGTGATCAACGTTTTGTACGGAAAAGTTCGTTCGACTGTTAATCAAAAGTATGATGGTGACCAAAATAAATTTAACGTAAAAACTCCAGCGGCAGTGGCGGGGGTTCGTGGTACTGATTTCTTAGGAGGATACAACGCTGCTAACAAAACATCTAACTTCGTAACTTTTAAAGGGCTAGTTCAAGTCGGTACGCCAGGCCCCGGGGGAGCAATTCTCAATGCGGTAATGGTAGCGCCGGGACAACAAACGACAGCGATTGTGGGAGCTCCACCTGCCCCTCCGTCGTCTGTTCCTAAGGCTGACCTGGCGAATATGAATAACGAGTCGACCGCGGATAAGAACGGAAAGTCGGATCATCGTGAGCCCGCAAATGACAGTAAGGGACCTATTAACGAAGAGAAGAAAGAAAATAAGCAGGAAATAAAAGAGGAAGCCAAACAAGAGCCAAAACAAGAGGCTAAACAGGAAGCAAGGCAAGAGCAACCTGCGACCGCAAAAAACGATGAACCCAAAAAAGAATCTGCCGCACCCCCCGCCCCAAAATCTGAAGGTGGCGCAGCAGCTGCACCAGTTGCAAAATCTGATGGCGCTTCTCCAGCTCCTAAAGCCGAAGGTGCCGCAGCTCCAGCCCCGGCTACACCAAACTCCGCTGCACCTGCTCCACGAATGCCATCTTCTGTCGGTGGACCCGCACCAAGTCCTGGTGGAGCACCAGCTCCTGCAATGAATACCGGCGGAGTTGCGCCGGCAATGCCAACCGGGAGCGGAATGGTTATGCCACCACCTCCACCAATGATTGAAGTTGGACCAGTTGTGATGCAACCTCCGCCAATTCCCATCCTGCCGGTAATAAACATGCCGCCACCAATTTTAGATCCCGGCGCATGTCAATATTGCAATGAAACAATCGCTAACGGGCCGTCGAAAGTAAAAATTATTATTAACACTCCGACGAATCCCTAGTTAAATCTAAAAACTCCAGCAACTACTACATTGGTCGAGTAGGCCAATGTAATATAGGATTTTATCTCCTCCCGTTTCTTGAAAACATAGTTTATCTTTTACTTTAGGCGTTCATCGTGAGGAGCTACTTATGAAGCTTAGAGTGGTTGTGGCTATTTTTCTATTTGGACTCGATACTATATCCTTTGCGGAAGACAAACCTGTAGAAGCCAAAGATCCCAGACCAAGAAAATCAGTTTCTACAAACACCGCAATGTCAATCAACTACGGCTCGGCGAAATGGAATACCGATCCTACAAAGATTGATTCTGCCTCAATTGTTTTTCGCGATGGCAAAACCAACAAAACGGCACTCATTATCGTCGACGAATCCGCACCGGACTCCGCTTCATTTCAAGGAAAATATATCATTCGTTGGGGTGACGACGAACAAATCATACCCGAAATCTATATCCCACCCCAAGAAATGGTTAAAAAAGTAAACTGGATGAAAGAGTTTAACGACAAAGTTAAAGATGGAAAGCTAAAACGTAAACCGTTTTTATCCCGAAAAACTGATAAAGGCGAACGCATTTTTGAGGTCTTCGATACTAAAGAACAGGCCGAAGTTGCCGCAAAAGCCCGAGAAGAATCTAAGAGACTTGAACAAGAGGCAAGAGACGCAAAAGCAACTCCGCAAATGGAAAAAGCAATGACAAAAACGGCAGCCGCCGCTGTTCTAGAGGCTGCAAAGCTTGCAGAGGTGGAGGCTGCAAAACTAAAACTCGCTGCTGAAGAGGCTGCACGCGAAGCAGAACGTGCACGCTTGGCACAAATTGAAAAACAACGTGAAGAGGAACGTAAACGTAAACAGGCCGAACTCGATGCAGCAGAAAAAGCACGACGTCAGACCAAAGCTAGTAAAATCTCGCAAGAAGCAATCGCGGCTTACACTGCGGGTGACTTTGTAAAAGCCGAAACGCTGTTTCGAGAATCCGTTGATCTTGATCCCTCAAATACGAGCTATTACTACTACTATGGAATTTCTTTATTCCGTAACGACAAAAATAACGAATCCGTTGTTATTCTTCAGCAAGTCAAAGAAGGAAACAATTTTGATCCCATCGAAAAAGATTATTATATTGGGCTTAACTATATAAAACTTAAAGAATTAAAAAACGGGATCGAAATCTTTCGCAAAATTAAAGCCACAAATCACAAGACGCTATCAGCATCCGCGGCTTTTTATGAGGGGGTAATCTTATTTCAGGAACTTAAATACGAAGAAGCAAAAGGCCCCTTTCAAGAGGTTCTTGATAATCAAAATTCGGATCCAAAACTCGACGCGCAGGCCGAAAAATATTTAGAGCAAATCGCCGGCATTCTTTATTTTGCAGCACAAAAGGCAAAACGTATTCTGACTTCGACATCTTTCGGACTGCAGTACGATTCGAACATTCTATACACTTCAGATTCGGTACTTGATCAAGGAACAGCTTCTGATGTCGGTGGCGCCCGGACCCTCTTAATGACTTCTGCACAATTTCGCCCAATCTACGAACAAGATAAAGAATTCAGCTCAAAACTTTCACTTCTTTATATGTATTCCGCGAATTCAACACATGCTAAGGCCGATCCAATGTTAATTGCTCTTGCGTTCCCTTACGTTAGCAAGGGTACTTTGCTGGAATACGGCTCTAAGTGGGACCTGACTCCCAGCGTGGAGGTTCTATACATGGACGCAGATGCCGACGGTACTCGGGAAAATTTATTGAACTCTGGCGTGCTCTCTATCGCGAACACCCTTGTTTTAAATCCCGAAAGAATCTCAACAATCACGGCGACAATGCGCCAGGACGAGTCCCCTACGACCGCTGATTCATCTGCATTCAAATTAATATTGGCAACAACTCAAATGAAATTTCTAAACGTAAAAAAAGACCAAATTGCCAGTGGCGATTTAGGCTACTCAATAAATAATGCTCGTGGAAACGATTACTATTATTCGCGTCTTGACTTAAAAGGCACCTATATTGCGCCTTGGAAGTGGGGATCAACAGGAGTCGCTTCGCTGGGTTATTATCTTACTGACTTTAGCAAGAAGACGACACCGAGATCTGACAGTAATTATTCGCTCAATCTAGCGATGAGCAAACCTATTAATGATGCTATTCAAGGAACACTTACGGCAAATTACACAATTCAAAAATCAACGGACTCAGGGTCCACTTTCAACAAGTGGTCCCTGATGTATTTAATTACAGCAAATTATGATTTCTAGAGACCTGCCACCTTATTGCGCCTCAACCAGCGGTTTACACTCTCCCGAATAATCCACAACCTCTCCGTCGCCATGGTTTCCTAAGTGCGCTCTCAATGCAGCAACACTAATGACGATCGTGTGTTGGGCATCAGGATTTCCAGGAGGTACATGGCATACTTTTACACAGTGCCCGGCGTTGTATTTGCCACTGTTATTTTCTTCGTGAGGTCGGCTCTTGGAATGATTGGAGTCCGGGCCATATTCTGCCATCAAATCCACTTCGGGATCCCGAGCCTCGGATTCAGGTATATTTTCGCAGCGATCCCCTTGCTCAGCCCCGTCATTGTCATCATCACCAACATCGTCGCCAAGATTTCCATTTCCACCCTCAGGATTCTCCGTCGGCACCCCCGATGCCTTCGCTGACGTCGCATTACTAAATCCAACTTCACTGCAGTTATTAAACGCCACTCCTCCTATGACCATCGACGCCACTAGAACTAGTATCAATTTAACATTTTTCACAGAATTCTCCTTTGTTATATCGGAGACGTACCGCTGGTTATTATTTTTTAATTAATCAAGTTCCCCAAAAACTGATTGTATTTTATCTTTGATCTGATCGCCGCCCGTCACAGTCGATAACTCCTCAACGATGGCTTGAATTTTTAACGCAATCTCCTGTGTTGAAAAATCCACATGTTTGACTCCATTAAATTTCATTTTAATCCCTTCGTTGGTGCTAAAATCTCCGTGAGAATTTGAAACTGTCACGCTCGCTCCACTCGAACATTTAGCGTTATTCAAATCCATTTCTACTTGGCGATATTCTTCAGGCGGCAAACTAATAAAATCTAAATCTGTTCCTAATGGTGAAAGCGCAACTTGTCGTGCAATAAACTGCACATCTTGTCCTTCATCTTGATCATCGTCATGGTCAATTGTCTTAAACTTGATTTTAGAAATACAGAAAATAACAGTGACATTCTGTAAAGAATCGCCGACAGTTACCACGGTTTTTTGTAATTGAGCACCCGTACCTGCGGCACCATAAGCAGCGAAAGATAAATGTAACGAAGGATTACCAGTGGACGTTCCTCCTTGGCCAAGTAGAGCATTACAATTTTGAAAACAAATTGAAGTTAGAAGTGAGAAACTAAAAAAGAATATTATAATTTTAGCTTTACTCATTTGATTCCTCACTTAATGGAAAAAATGACATTTCGACATGGTAGACAGCATTGGCTTTTTTTTGTTTTTGTTCAAGCTCAACGATCTTAGTTTGGGCCTCCGCCAATATTTTCTTCACATCATCGATGTTGTCCTTATTAACCGCAAAAGTATAACCTGTTAAACTGCGTAAATCTTTTTCAGTCTTATCTATAGACTCTGAAGCAAGCATCAACATTTCACGGTGGTAATCCGCCAAGGCCAGCTGAAAAACTCCGCCTTCACAATTTAATTTCTTATTTGGGACGGTTGCCACACCAAATTTGCTGACTGCGACAAAACCATGTTTTCCCAAAAAGTCCATAGCTTTTTCGATTTCAATTATCGGCACATGGCGCTTGAGTTTACTTTGAATCCATTTTGCGTCCCAGCGAAAACCAGATACTGAAACGAGTTCACGAATAGCTACCAAATACCAGCGCGATAAATATTTATGAACTTCAAGTTCAATACTGTTTCTATTTTTATAGGAACCAAATCTTTGAATTTGTTTAAGCGCAAATGATCGCTCTTCTTGTGAGCGCGCTTCATTTAAATTTACAAGCAATTTTAAATACGACTGCTCACTACGCTTTAAATTTAACGAGGGCATGAGCTTTTTCAAAGATTTTAAAGTTAAACTTCGTTGTCCGGAAAGCACCAAGGGAAGGTAGCCGGCCGACAGATCAGCATTACGGCTAATCGCACGCAGGGTTTTGCTGTCATCAGCGGTCTTAATGTAATTAAACCAAGTAACCAAGAATTCACGATAGTCATGAAATGAGAAAATATCTGGACGTGATTTATTATTTATCACCAAGCCCGCGCTCAAGATCCCCCCTACATCTTAAATATTACAGAAAATCGTTGAAGATTTCCATATCCAAGAATTTGACATATATTAAAATGAAATCATTTATTTTTAATTTAACAATAACTTCAATATGTTACAAATTATTATATTTTTTGATCTGATATTTTTGTAATCACGAAATGTTTCTATATGAGACGTTTAAATTTCAGCGTACTCGGCGAGAACATTTCTAACTTGCGTCTGCAGCTTTAATATTGAATCAGAATTTAATTCGACAAGACTATGGCTTGCAAGAGGGGCCATTAACAAGTCATCAGCGCCTTCTAGCTTTGGCAATACTCCCTGTAACGCCAATAGTTTTAATTCAAATTGTAGTTTCAATTTTCTAAGATCCGTACTCAACTCTAAATTTTTAAGCACGTGCCCAAATAGATTAAAGAGTGGCTCATTATCTAAAGCATCAGCTTGCGCGACCTTTAAAATTAATTTCACAAAATAAAATGCCAACTCCAAACGGTCATAATCAGTTCGAATTTTTGGAAAACCATTGATAAATGTCGCTTCACTTAATTGCCCTAAAGAATCAAGATCTTCACCACTTCCCGGCCTATACACCAACTGCACAAAATTAAGGGGCTCTAGAGTTGCTCCTCCAAAACGTTTTTTACTTTTAGCCGCTGCTTTGGCAAAAAGATTGAGTTTTGCCCCTTTAGTATTAATCGCATGCACGATGAGATTAGAGTCCATGTGCTTAATCGTTTTTAAAATGATGGCTTTTTCAGTGAATTGGTTCATGTTGTTTAGTTGTAAGGTATATATACCCGCCTCCTAAACCAAACACAAAACAAATAATTTGATAAAGTGTAATAGAATTGGGACCCAATTGCGATTGCGTCCCCAAATACGTGTTAAACAGAGCAAAAAATGCCATTTGGCCAATACCAATTCCACCTGGGGTAATTGGCAACGACGAGGCCACAAACCCAAGTGGCACTAAAAACATGTAAGCACCAATGCTCATGTTAATTCCCATGGAGTTTCCCACGACATAAAAAAACACAATCGAAGATATCTGTAAAAATATCGAAAGGACAACGGCCTTACCAATAACTGTGAGCTTCGTACAGTAGGCATGAACTGCCGCGTAAGACTCTACCACGGCTTTGCCATAAGGAAGACTGCCAAACTTTTTAAACATCCATCCTGAATCATAAAAACGATCGGAAAACCCAATTAACAACATGGTAGTAAAAATTGTTCCTGCTATGACAACACCTCTATAGGTATAGGAGAGTTTCGGATTTTCCATAATATCATTACCAATCAGTGGACCCGAAGCCACAACTAATAAAACGATCGTCCACAGCCCAAGCAACCTATCCATGACAATACTAGTAGCGGCTAAAAATTTTCGATCGTCGTTTTGCTTTACAAGGTAATATCCCTTGACCAAATCCCCACCCACTCCACCAGGAACGACAAAATTAAAAAATAGTCCGACCAACTGAAGTTTGAAAACATTTTTCATGCTAATATTAAAGCCCTGACCATGCAGTAATAGTGACCACCTCAATGCCGACAGATAAATTCCTAATAGCACTAACACGACACAAAAAAAGAGCTCACTGAGAGTAATTGTTTTTAAAAGGTCTTCTGGATTAAACAAATTCTTTTCGATCATTATGTAAATGATCAGGACGGCAACGCCGACCTTAAAAAAGGGGACTAAATTCCCCTTTGTTCGCACGAAGATTTTGCTCATCTCCTATGAATCGCTCTAATACGGCGATTAGACAAGCACTATTTTACTCGAAGTGACCTACTCAGACTTTAGGCCACTGTAACGATCATAGGTAGATTTAGAATCATCCGCTTGACTCTTCCATTTCTTGACTTCTTTTTGGTAAGAAGCTTGTTTTGAAATCCAATTGGCCCGCTCACCTTCTGTAGCCTTTACACGCAAATCAATTTGGGTTCTTAATTCTGCCACATTTTTTCGCTGCTGATCCCATTCCATTTTTTCTTGATCAATCTGAACCAAACGCTCCTGGTAAGCATGAATGTTTTCTTCGCGCTTCATTTTATTGGCTTGAAGTTTATTGACTGCCTCTTGAAGTTTAGCGAGCTGCTCCTCCTCATTTTTTAATTTTTTATTCTCTTCTTCGATATGGGTGCCAACAGTAACTTTCTGCTTATCAAGCTCTTTTTTGTTAGCCTCGATCTGCTTGTCACCAAGATTTAACTGTTTACGCTGCTCTTTAAATGTATTTATGGCCTTGTCGATCTCAGCAATATTCTTATCGACCCTATCAAGATTTTCTTTGTACTGGTCATAGTTATGACTACTATTTTCAGCGTTGCTTTTTAATTGGTCGAGTTTTTTATCAACATCTGTTCGCGACCACGCCGTTAAGCTTATCAACGAAACCAAAATTATTAATAAGTCTCTCATAAAATCCTCCTACAAACTCGCACTTTTTTTCTTATCTTTAGGACAGTTGTTCTCAAGCGACGACCTGAAATTACCAATTTCGTCTTCCCAAATTTCACCATCAAAATTCCAATTCATATTTTTCTGTGTGTCTTTAACATGTTTTGGCTTGGTCGCGGCTCCCTTTTCGCCTCCGGCAACCTCAAAACGAATATTCTCTCCGCTGCCAGCGTAAACCTCGTACTTTAATAACTCGTTGTTGGCAAAAATCTCGTCGAGCTCTTCCTTAACGGCTTTAAGTCTTTTTACCAAAACTTTTTCGGCACGTGACCTTTGGTCATTCTTCTTATTCACCGCTAGAGTCACGCCTTTAGATTTTAAATCACGAAAATTACTTTGAGCCTTTTTTACCATTTCGACTCGAAACTCTAAACTTCCAAGTCTCCTATTGACCGCGGCAAGCTGAGATTTCATCTCGTTTACCTCGATTGGACTCAATTGCAGCTCCCCTTTTGTATTGGGTGTTTTTGTCAGCTTCGCTGTTAAAGTCCGAGACTCATTTTTTAAATTCGCTATTTTTGTACCAATGCGATTTAAATCCCGGGCGAAAAAGTTTTCAACAAAACGCCATTGCTCCACTTCATCCACCATTTCATTAACCGCATTTTGGGCGTTAATAAAATCACGGTGTCTTGCCATCTCACGCACAACCTGCATCGGTAGTCCGTCCACACTTATTAGATTTTGATTTAGCAAGTGCAATTTGACGGTGTCGTAGTATTTTGCCGGCGATTTGTGCTCCGTAATGTATTTGCTAATAGCTTGCGACCAACCCCCATGAATACGCTCAAACAGATTGATAGACTGAAAAGCATCACCATACTGACAGAGATTGATATAACCAATCGTGCGCACGGCGAATGATTCTGGTTTATAAACCTTAGCAAATATATTTGTTTGCACACTGAACATATTTCCGATCGCCCCAGCCGGGTCATTACTCTGCAATTGCGCCCAACCCTGCTCAATTAAACCCTGAACCCATTGCGGATGATCTTTTTTTATTTTTAAAAAGGACTGACTGGCCTCAGCATATTGCTTACTATTGTAATAGGTCCTCCCCATATTTAAATGCACCAGCGCTTCAATTTTATGGGGATCACCTTTTTTATTCAGATACGCAATTAAATTTTTTCCTGTTTCAATGCTGTCTTTGTTATTGCCCAGCAAAACTTCCGAACTAAAAACAATAAATTGCGCGCGCGTGTAGTACTCACTCTTTTCTGAAACTTTTTTTGCGTGATTTAATGCGGACTCGGCGTTTCCATCATGAGCCGATACTTTTGCCAATAAAAAACTTATCGCGTCGTATGTAGATGCCGTTAAATCTTTAAACTTTTCTTTACCAGCTCGCACAATTTCTGCGACGTCATCTTCGAAGGCAAATTTAACGTTGTCAGCAATGGAGGTCATGGCTAATTTTCCGTATTCATCATCTTCGTTCTTGATGACCGCTCTCATATCATCAACATATTGAGCATACAAACCCATTTCTTTTTCGCATTTTCCCGCCAGATACTTTGCTTCGGCCGCGTATTGGCTTTTGTCTTTTACCGACTGTAGCAAACCAACCATGTTGTGACAGGACTTGTTGTCATCGTTGATCATGTAAGATGCGATCATTATTAATTCCGGCTCAGAGAGAGGTTTTGATTCTTTCTCGATAATTTCATTTGGTTGTGCCAGGGCATAGTTTACGGCATCAATCTTTTCTTTAGTAACTGGAAAATCGCCAGTTTTTATTTTTGAAACGACAGCCTTTGCGTCCGCGACTTTTTCAATCACCTTGGGAATATTTGCCTCTGACTTTTTACGGTCAACTAAGTCTGGAGACGCAAGCGCCTTGAATGGTTTTAGTTTAATCGCTTTAAAATCGACTTTTTCACCAACAATATCACGTGCAGAAATTTTGTCCTCGGTTCCGATGTCAAGACGAGGAATTTCCTTTTTGATTTTTCCAATAACGACAACACCGGATTTGTTTCTCGTCAAGGTGCTGTCGCCCTTTCGACCGGCTTCAACGGCCATAGGCTTAGTTTCTTTGGCTTGACGTACCATTGCCTTAAGTTGTTCTGAAGTTGTACCCCGATCTTCAGACTCAACAATACTTTCGCGTACAGGCGCTGGACTTGGTTTTACTTCCGCCGCGGAAGTGGAAGTCGTTGGTGGCGAAGTTACTGCCGCCGTAGCAGTAGACACATCATTTGCGGGGCCTCGATTTTGCCCAGTTTGCCCGACTTGAGTTTTTGTTTCATCTTTTTTCTCATCTTTTTTCTCAAATAAATTATTTGCCCAGGTACGCACTTTCACTTCGATTTTTTTGGCTTGATTCTTAGCTCGAGTGACTAAATTACTCCAACGCGCCCCCCAACCTTCGTCGGCGAGAGCTGCGCTTGAAAAGCTCAATGCGCAAATGAAAATTACCAAACTAAGCTTTTTCATAAGCCTTACCCCTTAAAAGAAGTACGTTAAACCAAACAATAAGAAGCTTGAGTGAAACATTTCGTTGCGGAGTTCAGATCCCGTAGCAGCACCGCCACCACCATTGCGATATTTCAGAACTTTTTGTTGTTGCCAGCGATTTTTGAAATCAATTCTTAAGGCAAATTCTTTCGACAAGAAAAACTGTTGACTGAAATCCAGAGCGTAGGCAATCGTGCTTTCCGTTTTATTCCCCACAGCAGGATCCACAAACTGTTCATAAGTTACCATTGCCAGACCTGGAGACACCGCGAAATCAAAATACATAATTTTACTTCCAAGCAAACTTGCTTTCGCATAAATAGGAACAAAGTTATAGTTCACTCCTATTGCGTACTTGTCGCGATTCATATCTGGAAGCGCGCCGTTAGAAGTACTGAAGGTATCAACAAGAGTACTGTTTTTAAATGGATAGCTAGAGTAACTAACTTCTACACCGTGGCGTTCGTCAAAATAGTAGTTCACAGCGCTATTCACAAAAGTTCCAGAGCTGTAGCTATCGTTAGTGGGTAGTCCGGCCGACAGTGACAGCGAAACTCTCTTTGCTTTCGTATAAGTTCGATTCTGCACTACGGTAAAATCGGTGTCTTGCGACGACCAATATTTTTCTTCCAGACCACTTACATCTAACTTTTCATCCTTACCAACGTTGGCTGCAGGAGCGCCCGCAGCTTTTTTGTCGGCAGGGGCACCTGGCGCAGGATTAGGATTTGCCGCCGCTTCCGCATTCGGTGCGGATTTCTTTTTTCTTTGATATTGTGATGACTGCGCGAGCGCATCGCTGGTCATCATGTTGCAAATCAATAGCAGCACCACAAAAAACATATTCTGACGGCCCATAGGCTATCCTTTCCTTAAGAATTACCAACTGTATTAGTTAGTGCTCTTAAATAAAAACGGATACGAAACAAGCACGGTTGTTCCCCCTTTTGGAGTTGGAAACACCCAGCTTGCAACACGCTTCAGAATACATCCTTCGACTACAGCGTCTTGTAAGGTTGAAGATCCAATCTTTGATTGGACGACAGAACCCGTCGCACCAATCGTAAACTGTACTTTTATTTTCCCATATAAATCTGGTTTCGCGCTCAACTGGCGCTCATAGCAATAACGAATATGGCCAATTTGAGTACTAATGAATTGCGAAATCACTTCGCGATCCAAACCACCTTCGACATCAGTTTCTTCATCAATCGTGGCGACATTTCCGGTACCAACACTACCCGGAGTCAAAGCGCCGTAAGTTCTATAGGAACTTGCGCCACCAGCACCGACTGTACCAACACCACCGATTTTATGTGTGCCGCCACCACCAGTACCCGTTCCCGTACCTACACCAACAGCACCAAGTCCAGTACCCTTACCAACATTAGCGAGACCAGCGACAGCAACTGCACCTGCAGGAATTCCACCAGTTACGTTATTATTATCAGTATTGTTTACCCGCACCAACGTGCCAGACGTTGTTCGCTTTGATAGTCTTCCTATTAAACCGCCGAGATTGGCTGCTTTGATAGACCGAATTGCCGCTTGTCCACCGCCAGCCGCCTTACCGTTACCACCAGCAGGACCAAGTCCTGGAGCAAGATCATAACTTAGATTCTTCCCACTCGGATTTTTTGTCGGTGACAAAATGTCTACGGGTGAATTTGGGTTTGGGTTTGGACCCATCGGCTTACCACGATTTATAATAGACGCCCCGAGTTTCTCAGCTTTAGCTATTTTCTTCTTAACAACTTTCGCGTCATAAATCATTTGTGTGTAAGGATTTAACTCCTTGGGAATCTCAACAACTACTTCTTCTTTTTTGTCAGTACTGCCGTAAGGAATGGAGAGCGCTCCGATTAAAACCGCCATCGTCACCATAGCACCGATTAAACTTCGACGAATATCTTCTGGAAAGAATTCTTTCCAGGTATCGGGTTTATAATTATTTCGGCGGGCCAAACCCACCAAGCGCTGTTGAATCGTCAAATTACCAAACTCGTGCCAAACCCACTGTTTTGTTTTGGGTGCTGGCAATGACTCTCTTTTTATTCCATAACCAAAGTCATAGTTTGCATTCGCTGGTAAAAAAATTGTTTCTACCACATGACCTTTTTGGCGTACGACAACTTGATGGGCAAGTTCGTCAGACCTTGAACTGTTGATATCTCTTTCTTCCTTTTGGAAAAGCACTCGTCTTACTTCATGAGGACGCACATCAATCGTATGCCCGCAAATTTCAAATTTCATCGGGCCAGTGATTTTATGTTCCACAATATCGGTTTTTTTCTGTTCGCTATCCATTGAGCCCTTAATCGAACCAACATCACTGACATACCAAGCATCCTCACGAAAATCGATAATGGCATGAATACCCATGACATTGTCGCCCAACAAACGAAAATCAGCGTCACGCGACGATCCCACCGTAAAATAGCGATTACCCGGACGCAGATGGCGTTGCTTTAAAAATTTATTTTGGTGTCTATGTTCGACCTTTAATTGTACGCTCTTCATATTGTCCTCAATGCCTCAATGGATATATTCCAACGACTCTTTGACGCCATCGTTAAGTTTCTTTTTTACTTTATACATGGGCGCAAACTCCATTCCACGCTTCTGCACTAAATATGATCCATCAGGACTTCTTACTTTACCATTTACGTCCGTATCGCCAAAATCCACTCGCTGTACTTTTCCAGTTTTAGTCCCTTCTGCACTTACAGTTGCTGACATAAAACTAATGATGATGAAAGACAAAATTAGGAATCTCATCTTTTACCTCCCGCGACTTTACGAGTTGTTTTGATTAATTTCTCTAACTCCTGAATTCGCTTCTGAAGCTGGTTTTTGTTATCTGAGTTTATTAATAAATTTTGATACTCTAAAAGAGCTTCCTCGTAGCGCTGAAAGACAGTTTCAAGCACGACAGCCCTTTCGTAACGAGCCTCAAAGTCTTTTTTATCTTTTGCAACAACTCTGTCAAAAAAATCCAGCGCAAGTTTTGGGTCACCATTGACGACCATACATCGAGCTGCCCCCAGTAGTGCATCTCGGTGGAATGGAACGAATTTCAAAACATTGCGAAAACTTCTTTCTGCTGCCACGTAATTTCCTGAGCGTAAGCGAATTTGAGCGATGAATAGATCTGCTTCGTACAGACCAGAATCAAGCTTCAAAGCTTTTTCAAATTCAGCCATCGCCATATCCGTTTCGTTGTTCTTTAAGTAGATTCGCCCGCGCTGGTAGGGAAAAAGAGCTAAGCTTTTGTCTTTTTCACTTGCCTGCTCGAGCATCCAAAACGACCGCGTCACATCACCACGCGCATCCGCGCTCAAACTCATAAAGTAAAATCCCCATGGGGCCGTCGGAAAGCTATCCGCCAGGTGCTGACCAATGAACTCAACGCTACTCCACTTTTCTTTCGCCGCACAAGCCGCTCCCAACTCTAAGTGTTCGCGCCAAGTTCTGTTTTCGACTTCTTTAACATTCAACGGGCACTTTTTATTCGATTCGCGGGCCAACTGTGCGGCCGATATATTGATTGCTTCTACGGTGAAGCTTTTGCCAGCAAGCTGCGGGTCTTTACTCATAAGCTGCGGATTAGTGACGCAGCCAACTCCCAATAAAGCAATGAAACTCACCCTTAATGTCTTCATGTGCTCACCTCACGCAATTTCGGTAGCACTAAACTGGGTGGAGTTACTCGGATATTAAATTGAGGAACGGTTGAATTTTGAGCGCGATTTAAAGCTTGACGCAATTCTTCAGCAGTATTGTCACTTAATCCTGCCTTAGCAGCCTGACTTACGCCAGAACTTAAAGTACCAAGCCCCTTATCTTCAATTGGAGAAGCAAGCTCCTCGAGCTGGGCACGAAAGGCTTTTTCGTCTTCTGCGCTTGTACCTTCAGGAGTCTCGATTCCGCGAACTGACTGAGCAAAGTGAAGATAACTTTCTCCTAAACGCTTTAGCGCCATTAAACCCACTTTTGTATGCCCCATCTTTATCACCGACTCATACGCGCTCTGAACTTTTTCTAAGCGTTGGGTTTTTAATTGAATCACCAAAGCCAATCTCTCTGGTTTCGCTTTTAAACTTTGATTTTTAAATTCTTCCTCTAAAACAATACCCTGATAGTATCTCGCCATGGAACGTACGTAATTTAGATCTGCACCGTTCATTCCTAAAATTCTTTTAGCAGTATCGAATGCTTTACCGTAATCTCTACGGTCCATTTCATCCTCTAACTGGGTCAAAGTGATTTGGCCTAATAACGGTTGGATCCCATGACTTACTATTATACCCTGCACCTTTCTCAAATTGCCTTTTGCACCCATAGACTTTTCCATAACAAACCATCGGCCAACAACTTCACCATCCACACCTTTACTGTTTTTTACATGCTTTTCGTATAGCCTTCGCGCTGTATCTTTATTTTCTGAGATCGAGAAGAAATTTGCTGCCATCAACTCCCATTTACGCCCTTCTTTTGGATCACGCTTCGCCACATCTAAAAGTACGGCGCCAGCCTCTTGAACACGACCTGTTTTTTCGAATGCTTGTGCAGACCGCAAGAGAACATCTTTGGCATTTTTGTCATCAGGATATTGGTTTACATATTGATGACCTTGAGCCGCTGCCTCGTAAAACTTTCCGGTTTTGTAGTACAACTCGATCGCATTCCACCATGCACGACTTGCCAGCGGAGACTTCATATTTTGCTTGGTGAAGACTAAATACTCCGCAATTGCTTTCTCCAAATTGCCCTTTTCTTCCATAACCTGAATCTCTGCAAAATAAGATTCATGGTAAATTTTTGTTAATTTCTCTTTTCTTTCTGAGTTGTTCTCCTTAGCTGCTAGGTTCTTAGAGTACCCCTTCAGTTCGGTAAAAGACTTTTCTTTGTTGTAAATGTCCATTAGCAAATCTTGGGAACGGTTTGCTAACTCCACATTTTCTTTTTGTGTTCCAATCTCGCTAAACATTTTTTTGGCTTCGACAAAATTATTCTGAGTAAAGGAGATAAATCCAATTTTATATTTAGTATCAATAACGAATTTGCCTTTGGGACTTCCCCGAAAATATACGCCCGCTAAATTTTTAAATAGTTTTGTATCGACGTCATTCCAGGACTTATCCCCAACGGCTTTCTCAAGCGCCACAAGTGCCCCGTAGCCAGCATCGTGGCGCAGCTTTTCGTCCTTACTTTCGCTGTTGGCAACAAGCGCATAGTTTTCACTGGACTCACGAAATTTTTCGTTTTGAAAAAGTAACTCGGCAAAGTTAAATCGCATCGGATTTAGACTGTCTGTTGATTTCGTGCCGTCAAGGTACAGTCTATAGGCCGCTTCTGCCGCAACTGACAATTCTTTAAATTGTTGTTGCTTTCGCCACATGCGATGCCATTTTGTAGCAAGTCGCAGACTTGTTTCGTCAAAAATCCCACGACAGTCAAGATCCGCCGTAATTGTAAACCCTTTTGAAATGTCTTCTAGTTTATTGTCTTTGTGTGCTTGTGACCATCTACTGTTGGGTCTACAAATTTCGTGAAAGTTCTGTAGCTCGCGAACGGCCAGCGTTCTATCCTTTAGAGTTTCGTAATTGTTTACCAACTCCATATATGCCGTAGCTAAATATACAGATTTTGGAGAATTATTTATGAGATCATGGAGAACAACAGACAAATCTCGGTAACGACTATGCGCCTTGTAAAGCTCGGTCAGACGCAGTAGTACAGGAGCAACACCAAACGCTCCCGCAGGTTTTCTGAAATATGAGTAAGCTTTTGCCGCGGGATATACATCTTCGAAGAACAAAGCCATATCTTCGAGAGCTTCTTTTCTTAAATCAAGTCGCGAGTCCTGCCCCTCACGCTGAGCTTTTTCACCGAATTCCACAAGTGTTTCAAGTTCGCTTAATCCCGCCTTTGCATCTCGCAAGTTATAGTGGGTCCATGCCGTTTTATATAGTCCGTAAGGATAAACGCGTGATTCAGGAAACTTTTTTATGTCATTAAAATACTTTAAGGCTTTCTCGAAGTTTCGCTCTTGAAAAAACATTTCCCCCACAGAAAGATAGGCATCTGGAATGGCCCCAGACTCGGGGTATTCCATGATTAGTTTATTAAACAAGATTTTTGCTTTGCTGTGGTTATCAATACCTTGATTAGCAAAGCCATTATTAAATAAAACCATGTCCATTTGCTCGTAGCGCGGAAACTGACGACCTATATGATCGTAAATCTCAATGGCATTATGAACTGCCGCCTTCTCGGTTGCTTTTTTACCAAAGTTAGGAAGTATGTCCCTGATTTTATCATTTGACTTATTGAGCTCAAAAAAGCGATTTGACTTAGCCTGACGCATATACAATTCCGCTTTTCTAAACAAAAGATCGGCCTCCATCGAAGTGCCACGCTTTTGCTTTAAAAGCTTATCTAATTGAGCCATCGCCCGGGCCTCCGTGGCCTTGACTAACATTTCTGTTTTCAACGCACGGACATCCTGCGCATCATCGCCAGGATTACCTTTAAGCTCTTTCATAACGGAACTATCTTTAGCATTGGCTTTAGCAAACCCGCAAAAAATAACTCCCAATAAAATCAGTTTCACTTCTATTCTCCACTTAAACTAGCTAATTTCACATTCGCGAAGCCAGCCGAGGTCGCTGTGTACATGACTTGACGAATTACTTCGTAATTTAATCTCGCATCTGCAAGCACAACTACTTTACCGTCGAATTCAATTGTTTCGTTTACTTTTGCTATCTTTTTTGAGTTTTCAGCTTCCTTATCAAGCTCATCATATAGGGCAGGAATGAATAATTTATCTTTTGGGTCGAGCACACTAGCTGGCAGCCTTCCATTTTCAACGTCCGCGACCTTCTTATCGCCAACAAAAATTCCTTTTTTACTAACTGTCAGTTTCAACGCTTCAACGGGACTTCCGTTGGTTGTGCTGACTGGTAAATCTAAACCCTCAATAGGAGTAATTTGTGTTGCGCTCATCGATTGCTGGTTCAATAAGAAGGCGAGAAGTATCGTCATCATATCGCACATCGAAGTTACTTGAACCACAAACGTGCTTTTCTTGTTATACTTTCGCATCGTCTCTAAAATATTCACTTAGCCCTCCAACACGTTTCCGAAAAAGATATCAACAAACAAATAAGGAGATTCGACTTTCTCATTAGTTTTGGGATCCACCACATGAAGCTTTGGATCTCCTTCTTTGAGTTTTCGCGCACTATCCATAATTTTTATAATATTGTCGTATGGAACATCATCCGTTGGCCGAAGTTCCAAGCGAAAAACCATCGGATTCGCAGTCTTAAACTCTACAAGCTCTTTATGAAGTGCCACATAATCAAAGTCATTATTTACAAGGTTAATTACCTTCTTCGACAATTGACCATTATTAGTCACCTCTAAAATAAATCCTTGAGATTTGCTAACCTCTAACTTCACACTCGTTTTCGGCGTTTCATCTTTGCGTTCTTGCTGAACTGCCTCGTTAATAATTTGAGGAAGCTGAGTTTCGATGACTCCAATGCGAATAAACACCGCTGTTGCTAAAAATATAGGAACAAGCGCTACGACCACTGACAAGACGGGGGCCAAGTCGAGATCGAATGTTTCATCTTCATTTTTATAGAACGCAAAATCTTTCGCCATAAAATTAAACCGCCTTTAATTTTCCCGGGGGTGGAGGGGATTTCCGACCAGTTCCATTACCGCCACCATTTCCCTCTTCGTTCGGATACACAGAATTTACATGAAAAGGCTGATAATGGCGCGTGGACAGCCAGTCTACGAGCTTCGATGAGTTCTCAATAATTTCTTCAAAATGCTTGTTCTGTCTTGCAAACAAAAATGAATAAACAATCATTGCGGGAATCGCGATCATCAAACCAAACGCGGTCGTGTACATCGCCATCGAAATACCTTGAGTCAAAATTAATTGTTTTTGGGCTGGGTCAGCTTTGGCAACGGCCGCAAATGCCATGATTAGACCTTGAATAGTACCTAGTAGCCCAAGAAGAGTACAAACGTTCGCAATCATCGAGAGGTAACCCAAGCGTTTGCCAATGAGAGGCATTACCTCAGCAATAGCAATTTCCTGGCCCTTTTCTATAGACTCGTCATCGCGGTCTGATCTTTCTAAAATCTTTTTAATAACCGCAACAAGGGGAATTTTTTCTTTTCCTGCACAATGAGTTACGGCTTCCTCTATTTTATCAGATTGTACAAGGCTGCGAATATTACTCATAAATTCATTCGCATTTATCGCATAATTAAAATAAAGAGCTTTGACTCTGTCTGCGACGACAACAATCGCCATAAAGCCCATCACTACAATCAAGTACCCGGCAAAACCGGCATCATGTATCGACTTTAAACCTTCTCTCAAATGTTCCATATTATTGACCCCCTTAATCCTACTTAGTTCCTATTGGTTGATAAAAAATATCTATTTTTACATCCGTGCGAGCTATCGCGTTTCCGTGTAATTGAATGCTGTTGTCGGCTGCGATGTAAGTCCAGCCATTAACCGGATCATTTGGAATTTTGTTACCGTTAATTAGAACCTCAATCGAAGAAACATCTGGTACGCGATCTAAATAAAAACGAGAAGCGGTGTCATAAATTCTCTTTTCAACGCCCGCCAAAGCTGCACTAAAATCGCCCGTGCAAATTGTAGTTTTAGCACCACCAGAATTATCAACTAACTGCATGTAGCGATAACCTGGCTCAGTATAGTTTCCATATGTAGAACAATTTTCTCCCGCGGCACCGGTTACACCAATCATATGAAAAACCCAATTTCTCTCGCCAATGGGAGTGCGTGGTTTAATTGTGTCCAGAAAACTAATGTAGTCGCTGGGATTACCCGGACTGCCGTCATCTTCGTTCGTTACAACAATAACCACCAACAATGCATCACTACGAAAAAAACCAGTATTTGTTGAACTACGCAACTCAAGTGCTCGCTTCATCCCACCTAAACCTTGTTCTAAGTCATAGGCCGCTTCGGCAACGGTGATTTTTTGATTAAATGCAGCAGCTATGTTAGGAGTCGATTTGGTAAGTACCGCAGGGCTTCCGATAAATTTTCCCTCAGTTCCTCCAGAGCGCATATCAACTGTCGTGGCGGCGATTCTAAAATCAAGGTTACGAGATAAAAGTCCGTTCAAGAAGGCACCTGATTTTTGTGCGAGCACAGTCTGGTGCTGGGCCATACTTGGTGTGTTGTCGATGACCCAAAGAATGTCGACTTTATTGTTCCATGTGATACTCGATGAATGACTTTCACTGGCCGGTGCCAACAAGAATGCTTGTTGTTCGCACGCGCTCAAGAAAACCGCCGCGATCACAAAAAATATTCTTGCCATTTTTAACACGCGTACACTCCTAAGTTAGTTAATAACTCATTGCTCGGAGCGTACATTCACAGGTTAGAGCAAACGGGAACCAAACCAATTATAATTTTAAATACAATAGCCTACTTCTTTACTTCCTTTGTCTTTATGCGGCCTTCTTGGCGTACTCCGCAAATTCAGTGACAAAGCCTTTTGCTTTTTCACCAATATTCGTAAATTTCACACCATAGTGAATAGATTGTTCTTTATGTTTAATGCCCTTTAGGAAACGTTTCGATACAACTTCACAAACAGCATTAAACGGCGGAACACCATCACCGGGCTTAAAATGTAAAAATAGAGTCTGACCAGGGATGATCATTGAATTCTCAATAACGAGACCTGCACCGCCAGCGCTTATTTCTATACTCTGACCCTTCCAAACTTGTTTATTGTCGTGAACGATAATTGACCCATCAAATTTTGCACGCTTATGGCGACGACGAAAAAAGAGCTCGCTGACGCCTTTTTCTCCTGAATTTTTGAGATCACGAATTTTATCGGCCTTAAACTCGTCGACTTCGGCAACCCGTTGCCAGGTGGCCATTCCACTTCGCCACACGTATTCATATTCAAAAAGGGATTTTTCCTGAAGCATTTTAACAACATCAGTAAATGAAAATGGACCATAGCGGTTTTCGCCTTTGAGCGTATACCATTCCTGTTCGCTATTTTCGGCAACGGGGGAGGTAATCTCTGATTTCATAGGTTTAGCAATTTTGGGAGTTGAATGTTTGGCTGTCTCACTTAAAGGTTCAAAGTCGACCACAGAAACCCAATCAGATTTTGACTCTAAGTAGATAAAATCGCTCGGCGCCATTTCGCCACCCCTTAATTTCCCCTCGACCTCTTTAACGCTAAAAGGCCCCTGCTGCTGACCATTTATATAGACATAGAACTGTGTTTGCATAAACCTATCCCCTTTGTCTCTCTCTCTGGACTATCGGGAGGTCGAGGCACAGACTTTAGTAAATAAATCTAGACAAACCTTGTGAATCTTTGAAGTTTTGTGGAACTAATTGACGTTTTCTCAATTTGAAATAGTTACATGGTATATTAAATCTCATTATAGTACGAAGAGTTTAATACGATTGGAAATTATGATTCAGTGCGTGTATCTTGTCATTGTTGCAGCGATAGGCATTTAAATTATTTTTCATGATCTCCTTTAACGAACGAAGCCGGCGCGCAACTCATGGGGGGTACGCGCCCCGGTTTCGTTCGGTTTTCTCAAAACGAGAAGAAGACCTTAGTCCCTACCTAAAAAATACTCTAAGAAAGTAAACGACAAAGCCGTCATTTTTGCTTGCTGAATATTGTCCGCACTTCCGCCATGACCACCTTCGACATTTTCGTAAAGGTAAACGTCTTGACCCGCTGACAACATTTTGGCAGTCATTTTACGCGCATGCCCCGGATGAACGCGATCATCGCGGGTCGAGGTTTGGAAGAAGATATAAGGGTATTTCACATCCTGACGAATGTTTTGATAGGGCGAATACTTCTCAATAACTTTCCGCATTTTTTCATCGGCGGGATCTCCATACTCACCTATCCAGCTTGCGCCAGGGGGCAATTGTGTATAACGAATCATATCTAAAAGGGGCACTTTACAAATCACAGCTTTAAATAAATCTGGTCTTTGCATAGCCACTGTGCCAACGAGTAATCCGCCGTTGCTACCACCCTCGATCGCAATATATTTGGGGCCTGTAATTTGTCTCTTTACCAAATCCTCACCGACAGCAATAAAATCATCATAGGCAACCTGCCTCTTTTCTTTCAGAGCTGCCAAATGCCAGGCGGGACCAAACTCACCGCCTCCACGAATATTCGCTACGACATAAACTCCGCCACGCTCAAGCCAAGCCTTTCCCACCACAGGGTTGTAATAGGGGGTTAGAGAAATTTTAAAACCACCATAACCGTAAAGCAATGTGGGGTTACTTCCATTTAATTTATAATTTTTTGCGTGCACGATTGTATATGGAATTTTTGTTCCATCTTTACTAGTCGCCCAAAGCTGTTCTTCTACTAAGTCATTTGAATCAAAGAGTGGTGGCAACTGACGTAGCACCTGCACTTTACTTTTGCCCGCCAAGTACAATGTCGTTGGCGTGAGGTAACTGCCGTACCTTACTATGACTTCACTCTCCGTTTCGGCAACAAAGTCTAGCTCGGAGTGACCTTCTTCCGGTAAGTTGACCTGATACACGTCCCAATTTTTTTGACCACGAGTTAGACGCAAAATTTTTCCACGAACATTATCTAAGACCCCAACATAGATCGCATCTTTAGATATGTTAAACCTTTCAATCACGCGCTTCTCAGTCGGAGCGATGACCAAACTGTACCGTGGTTTCTGTTTGCCAAGAACACTTCGCAAATCCACTGAAACCACTGAACCAGCAACATATTTGTTCCAGTCACTGCCGAGCTTGAAGAATAATTCTCCGTCCATTACTCCGCCGCCTTCAGAATCAAGAGGAATCGGAATCGGTAACAATTTTCCAGATTCGTCCACAACAAATGATTCGGAGGTATAAAAATCTATTGCTCTGCCGACAACGACGTACTTCTTGTTGTTGACCTCGATACTCATGGAGTAAACGGAAACATCAGTCACTTGACCTTCGTAAGTTGCGGCGACCTTTTTTAAATCTTCGCCGCGCTTCCATATCTTAACTGTGCGTGGGTATCCTGACGTGGTACGCGCATTCTCCTCAAGATCGTAGTCGACAAGCAAAGTATTTTCATCGTGCCAAACTACGTTCGTTTTACTTTCTGAAATAAAGAAACCATTTTTTTTAAATTCCTTCTTTACTAAGCTAAATTCGCGCTTAACATTCGCGTCCTTTCCGCCACGCGATAAACTCACAATACAGTGGTCAGACGATTTTTTATGGCAATTCATGCCGCCATAAACCCAACTCTCATTTTCGGCCCTACCAAGTGCATCTATATCTAAAACGGTCTCCCAGTTTTTTGATTTATTTTTATAATCTTCAATTTTCATGCGGCGATAAAGGCCACGAATATGTTCCGCGTCCGTATAAAGATTATAAATATATCCGTCACGAATACTCACGTCTGGAATTTTATCGGGGTTGTTTAAGACGTTCAGTGTTTCATCATAGGTTCTCTTGAAAACTTGTCTGTTTTCTAAAAGATCAAGCGAGCGTTGATTTTGTTCCTGTACCCAAGTTAATGCCTCCTTTTCTTGGACTTGTTCCAGCCAAAGAAATGGGTCAACCTCGTCACCCCGGACAACAAACGCAAAGCCTAAAGAAATTAAGAGTGTTTTTGAACGCATTTTCTCTCCTTAGTAAAAAATTTTTATATTACGGAGAAAAAATCCAGTCCATCGATTTTGATGAGAATGAAAACAATGTAGTATCCAGACACTTTTTGTCTTATTTGATTTATCTGACCCGATATATTCGTAACAAAAATTTATAGTACGGAAAAAAGCTTTAGTCCAAAGAATTGACGCACCATGGACTGGAAAAAGTCTCAGGCACCTTGGTATAACAGACAATATGACCAAACATCTACAGTCTGTCGATCACATTTACGATGCCCTCTTAAATGAAATCAAGGAACATAAAACCAAAGGCGAAAATGTCATGGCAGTTTTTGATCTTGATTCTACTCTCATCGAAGTCGGCCCGCGCATGACACAAATCCTACGTGACTTTGCCAAGGAAAAAAAACATCTAGGAAAGTATCCCAAAGAATGTCGAATACTCGAAAAATACAACCATCACCCCGAAGATTGGGGCATTGAACACTGCATCGAACGCATTGGATTAGCCTCAAGCTCATTTGATTTTTTCAAAGACCTCACTCGCTATTGGCGTGGAAGGTTTTTTTCTAATGACTACCTTCAGTTTGACGAACCTCTACCTGGTGCCAACGAATTTTTACAGGAACTCCACAAGAACGGAGTACATATTTCTTATCTAACGGCACGTGAGTCTAAAGCTATGCTTGAAGGAACAGTCCAATCCCTAAAAAAACATGGTTTTCCCTTAGAAGAGAAAAATGAAAACCTCTTTTTAAAAGAAAAAATGGAAAAGCCAGATCCAGAATTTAAACGCGATATCTTAAAAGACATGGTTAATAATTATGGAAGCGTCTGGTTTTTTGAGAACGAACCTATCAATCTTCGCGTTGTTCGCGAAACCTTACCACAAGTCCGCCTAGTCTATATTGACTCGGTTCACTCTGGTCGCGAAGCTCCACCTACGGAGCTTGCAGTAATTACTCATTTCCAGCGCCAGAAGTAATTGACTTTAGCGCTAGCTCACGAATTTTGACGCATCGATCATCTTCCTGATGAGCAACTAAAAACGCTTTTTTAACCGGATATTCAAGATTCCTTTCTTTTACGACGAAACCTTCAATACGCTCTCTACTTTCTTTCGTACATTGCCGTGGTATTAGATTTTCGGCAAAGTCCTCCACAAAATCTCGGTCACGAGCTCCATCTCTGTTAGCGACAACTTCAAAATATGTCTGGACATGCGGTTCAAATAATTCTTCTTGCCCCGGAAGATTCAAATTTCGCATAATCGTTCTCATTTGGGCCATTGACATTTTCGACTTCGTTTTAGGTTCCAGTAATTTTGTGAGCCACTCAGTTTTTACAGTCGCATCGGGAATAGCAGCTGCGCATCCAAGCGCATAACGTTGACCTCTTTCGGATTTGTCATGTTTTGATTCCTGAGCGATTAGACCTTTACAACTTGCGCTCCCCCTTCGGCACAATGTCCAAATCATTTGCCAACGCAAATCAGGATCGATTACTTTATTTATTTTTAGTTGCTCTTGCAAACTCAGAAGTCCGCCTGGTGACTGGGCAACTTTAGCAGCCATGGTAAGCCAGAATTTATTTTCGTCGCTGCCTGGTTTGCTATTTTCAATTTGTTTTAAGAAATAGCCTTCAAAATAAACCACCAGCTCATTCTTTTCCACCGATGCTGGCATATAGTAGAGGGCGCTACCTACTTCTGACCACCAACGGCCAACAAGATTTTCTAAAACCTTTTTAAGTATCATTAAATCCTTTTCACTGCTAATTTGCGCCTTTACCGCCTGTGCATACTTTTGGATTGGCATTTTCTGATCAATAACCATATTCCATAAATTATTCCAAACCATTAAGCGCATAAGTGGATCATTTACTTGGCTCAAATTCTGAAATACAAACTCTAAGCTACGTGGATCAAAATAAGTTTTAAGATAAGCGTAGTCGTTATAATTAGGAAAAATCAGTTTCGGGCACTTCCTGCCAGCAAGCCCTTTTAACTCATACGAGCTGCCCTCCATTGTAACATCAATCACTTCACTAATTCGCAAATTTTTCCCCTCACCATCAAAAACTCCCACTTGAAATGCATGTGGGCGATAAGAAGAAGTCGCTGATTTTAAACTTAAAGTTGCTGTTCGTACTTTTTCATTTTCGCAATCTAAATTCACAGTCAAAGAATCAACACCAGCTTCCTGCAACCAAAGCTTCGTCCACGATTCCAAATTATGTCTCGTATGTTCCTGTAGGGAGTTGATAAAATCTGCTAGGGAAGCATTTTGGAATCCGTATTTCTTTATGTAGTTGCGCACGCCTTTTTGAAAGGCTCCTTTACCAATATAGTAAGAAAGCTGTTTTACGACGGAGGCGCCCTTACCGTAGGTGATGCCATCAAAAGTTCCACGCGCGTCAGACGTCGAAGTGACGGCTTTGGCTTCAATAGGATGGGTAGTCACCAACTGGTCTTCCCAATAAGCCCACTGTTTGTCGCTACCGAAGAAGTCACGCCAAATTTCCTTAAACTCAGTTGCTTCAAACTGAGCATGTGCTGCCATGTAGGTCGCAAAACTTTCGTTTAACCACAAATCATTCCACCACTTCATGGTAACGATATTACCAAACCACATATGCGCCATTTCGTGGAGAATTACATTTGAAGCGTCCAATAACTGTTCCCGTGTTGGTTTTGATCGCGAAAAATACCTTTCGTTGAAGGTCACATTCGCAACATTTTCCATAGCCCCAGAAACTGCTTCGGGAACAACGGTCTGATCATATTTTCCAAACGGATATTCATAGTCGAAATATTTATTGTAGAAATTGAGACCTTGTTTTGTAATTTTAAACCAAAACTCGTGATTCACATATTTTGCAAATGACTTACGTGCGAATAACCGCAATGGTAGCTTTCCGTGATGATCATTCCAAACCGTAAATGGTCCCGCTGCAAGAGAAAATAGATAAGTGCTGACTCGTGGTGAAGTCGCAAAACTCCATCGTTTCGTGCTCCCCTTATTTTTTTTCTTTTGTTCAGCCCCTGTGGAAACAACCTTCCAATGGCTCGGAGCTGTGACCGCCAACGTCAACGTGGCCTTCAAATCTGGCTGGTCAAAGCAGGGAAAAAATCGATTCGCATGATAAGGTTCGAAGTGTGTATAAATATAGGTTTCGCCATCGGCGGGATCTCTGTAGCGATGGAGCCCTACACCGTCACTCGCGTAAGGATGTTGATAAGTGATCTCAACAAGATTGAGGCCTTTTACTAAAGTACTGCTCGACAAATAAATTCCTGTTCCATCGTAACGGTAATCAGTTATTGGAGTCTTATTAATTTTGATTTTTTCAACAGTACCACCATCGAAATCGAAACGTAGCTCATTCGGAACCTCGCTTAAGCTAAATCCAGCTTTCAAAGTGCCAGAAAATTTTTCATCGCGGGAACCAACACTAATGTCCAAATCATAGACGACTTCACTTAAGATTTTGCTGCGGGCTCGGGCCTCAGACAGAGTCAATTCATGTTTTATGGATTCTGAGGCAACGTCGGGAGTTAGGTTATTAATGGTTGGAAAGTTACCAGCAGTTGAACAACCTGCAACCCAAATAAGAATTAGGAATCCTAATACGCGAAGCTTCATATGACCTCCAAAAATCATTCGAATTGACATCATAGCGACTCATTTTCTAAGTTACAAACAAGATGAGCCATTTTTTTGCCTACCTATCGCGCATGAAACACATTCAACGTTGGGGGCTCATGCATTGCACCCATAAAGAAAATGTCCAAGAGCACAGTCTACAAGTTGCGGTTATTGCCCACTCACTGGCCCTGATAAAGAATAAATATTTTGGCGGTACAGTGAATCCCGAGCGCGTCGCTCTTCTAGGAGTTTTTCATGATGCCACGGAGGTAATTACGGGTGATTTGCCGACACCAGTCAAATATTTCAGTTCTGATATTAAACAGGCCTATAAGAATATTGAAAAGTTTGCAGCTGATCGCCTGCTCGAACTGATTCCGAAAGAATTTCAAGAGGAGTACAAGACACTTCTCTATAGCCAAGATAATTCCGAACACTTGGCCCTCGTCAAGGCAGCAGATGCGATCTCAGCATATATTAAATGTTGTGAGGAGCAAGCAACAGGCAACGCTGAGTTTGGGAGAGCGAAAAGAGCAATTGAGGAAAAAATTAAATCTACGGCAAGTCCTGAAGTAAAATACTTTATGCAGCACTTTGTACCGAGCTTTTCGCTTTCACTTGATGAAATCAGCGCCCCGCTAAATATTTAGCTTTTACACTTCTGCATGGTTTGAGGGTCAAAATAATCGCCAACCCCGCCGATGTTCTCAAGATTCGTAAAACCCCGTTTTTCTAAAATGGCGATGACTTTTCTGGAGCGATTTCCAGAACGACAATAAACTATAATTTTTTTTGACTTGTCGTTACCAACTAAAGCCGAGACCCGAGCGATTGCGCTATCAGGAGCGTTCACAAATTCATCAATTGAAATAAGATTGGCACCCTTGACATAGCCATTACAGGCTTCTTGGCGAACGTCAATTACAGGAGTTCCTTCTGAAATTGCCGTTCGAGCTAATTCAACAGTAGCCTTCTCGTTAGCTCCCGCATGCGTAGAAAAAAACAAAAACAAAGAAAAAATAAATTTTTTCACGAGTGCCCCTTAAAAAAGAAAGCTCGCCAAAATCGAAAACGAGCTCATTTTAACTTCACCATTTTTGACGTTAACATTTTTGTTCGTCAAGAGACCTGTCAACAAAAAGCGTGTTTCGGGGCTTATTGGCCAAGAATAACCACCACCAAGGTCAATTCCGCCCCCACGTGCAGAACCCATTGTAGTTGAAATGCTGCCATCGCTCAAAGTTTCAGTGGCTGATGCAATTCCAACATCACCGCGCAAAAACCATCCGTCGCCAATATTGGCACCAAGAAAATGTTGGATACTGTAGGCTAACAAACTTTGTGAAAGACTATAACTTGACCCAGTACCATAAGTATAGGAATCACCTTGGCTACAAACTATTATCCCATGTATCGTGTGATGCGAACTCCACGGCCAATAAAATCCTAAAATGTCGACAGCTACCTGGGTGCGCGGACCCGCGGTGAAAACCGAACTTAATTGAGGTTCGTACTTGTTGCTAGAAAGCCCTACGCCCCACTGTGTATACCAAGTTTCGTTCTTTGAGGGCAACTGCGCATCCAGTTGCTCGTACACGGCAGTTTTCTCGGGCGCCTCCGGTTTTTTTATTTCTTTTTCTTCTGACACTGTCTTTGCCTTTTCCCAAGTTTGTTCCTGTGCGAAAACACTTACAGAAAAAACCAAAATAAAAATAAGTGTAGATGTAGAAGAAAGTTTCATTTTTAGACTCTCCCAGTGATAAAGGAAAGTCTAAAGTCTACTTAAATTCCTTTACGAGTCAACGCACTGACTTCTTTGTTCTTGCGGCCCTGGCGCAAATCGCTCTTCACGACCTCACTCATTATTTTTTCCTCCAGGCCATTCCAGTATTCTTCCTCGACAGGAAGGCCTTCGTTTTTAGATAGTTTTACGGCAAGTTGCCACTGCCACTCCCAATTATCGAGCTCATTTGATGAATCATTACCTAGACTCATTGTTCTATCCCTTCTGTGTGGCTCACGAATCCAAGGCTCGAGACCACATCTTTTCTATTAAATAAAGTTAATAAATTCTTATCCGAAATCCTACTCTTCAATTTTATTAAAGCATGACGATAATTGGCCTTTGCTGTGTCGTAGGGGCATTCCATAATCTGAGCAACTTCCTTGAAACTCAGATCTTCATACACCCGCAACACCAACGCCATCTTCTGTCTTTCGGGAAGCTCATCAATTGCTTGATTCAAAGCCTCTTTTAAGTCCACGCCCTCTAAATCGCTCTCAGCTTCTGGCGAAACTGCGATATTAACTTTGCTAATATCGAGAGCTTCATGCCTTTTTCCCCGCAATTTATTTTTTGCAGTGTTAATTGAAATTTGAAACAACCAACTTTTAAAGGCGGCTCTTCCTTCGAAGAGATGTAGCTTCTGATATGTTTTCAAGAAAGTTTCTTGCACTACATCCTCCGCGGTTTCAAGATCTCGCACAATTCGCAAGGCCATCCGCAGAACCGATTTTTGGTATTTACGCACCAAAATCGAAAAAGCGGCTCGATCACCTTGGCGAATCCGAGCTATGATCGTTAAGTCTGAAGCGTTTTCTTCAGAACCGATGCTTAGACCCGACTTGTCCTTAGTCGGGTTAATATCTCTTTTCATAACTTCCTCCGCACCTAAAAGTGGTTAATAATGTTGAGGAATTTCGTGTTGTGCTTCACTGCTGAGGCCTAGGGACTTCATGTCCCCGGGGCATCCCTCTGCGCGTAGTTATTTCAAATGATATGCCTGAAAAAAATGCACCACTTGAACGCCAGCTACAATACAAAGTGCCTGACACTCTTTTCCGTCTACATCGTGTCAATATGGTTTCTATTCGCCCCACCTTAAAGTGCCTGAGACTTTTTCCAGTCCATAGCGCGTTATTGCAGCCCGCCCTACTTCCTTTACATGTCTGAAATCGAGAGTCACAATCTTGTATTTCTCAAGTCCGCCAGTAAGTGCTTGGATTGAGAGCGGGAAACTAGCCTGTTTTGGTTTTAAGGTGACGTAGACATCACCGCGATCAAATTCATAATCATCGTGGGTATATTCGCGAAACAAGTCCTTTAAAATTTTTCGGGACCTGACTTTTAATTTCAAACTCAATTCGTTAGGTAATTGTAAACATCTAAAATTAAATTTTTAGGAGTTTACAGTTGAGTTTTACTAATGGGCTGTATTTTTACCGGGCCCAGAACTGGCAAACTTTCTAATTACAAATCTACCCGTTGCTGTTCAACCACGACTTTTCGCCCATTAACCTCATAAACCCCTGGTTCTAGCAAAATATGAAAATTCCCATTCATATCAGCTTTATAAGTATAGTCCGTCCAAGATTTTTTTGCCGAAAGATTCTTAACGACAACTTCTTGTTCTCCACTAACTTTTCCACGTACTCCTGAACCATCCAGCAAATCTAGTAATGTCATCCATGCGACTCGCAATTTCTTCACTGTTTTATCGCGATATTGTGAGTAACTCGGCTGAAACTCTTGATTCATCTCGATCACAAACGGCATCACACCAAAATCCGAATACAGCCAGTCAATATCACCGCCATCAACTGAATACAAAAGCTCCCAAGGAGTTCCAGAAGTATAAGTATCTCTACCGCCGCCATCCACCGGAATCTGCTTAGCGATTCCGCCACCCACACGCATAAAGAAGTCTTTATGAGCAGCATGCTGTCCCTGACAACTCATCGGATAAAGAACTAGTTCGCTATAAGAATGAAGCGATAAGCTTGCGACTGGACGAATATTTTTTATTAACTCAACAATCGCGTTCGTTTCATTTTCTGATCCCGCACTTGGACCACGATAGTCATCAGCGCCTTTATTTCCACTGGAACCGCGACACTGCCCCCACATATATGGATAGTTTCTGTTGATATCAACACCATACCCTCGCGAAACATTTTTTCGCCACCAATTGTTGTTTGTCCACACAACATTATTGCCGTCGGGATTTACCATAGGCACCGCATAGATTTCGTTTTGATCTACCCAGTGAGTAACTTTTCTATCAGCTCCATAATTTGCTAGTAGATACTCAATCATGTCTAGAGGAACTTCTGGACTCATAACTTCGCGCGCGTGGTGCATACCATTGATATAAAAAGTCGGCTTTTTAAATTTCGAAAAACTATTTTTATTCGAAATTTTCAGCGCCCAGATATCTCTGCCTTGCTCGGTTTTACCAAGACTCATCAAGCTGGTGAGGTTGGGATATTTATCCGCAAATCCTCTTAAAATCGACTCGATTTCACTTGGATCCTTGAATTCTGTGTCAAGACTCGCTCCAATTAGACTTTCTTTCGTAATAGCGAAGCCTTCATTTCTCAAAATTCTTAAATCTTCGCGACTTACAACCAGACCGACTTCACTGGCTTTCAAGCTTACACCAGCGATATCGAAATGACGATCTCGAAACTTTTGTAGCTCATCCTTAAATTTAGTGGCTTCTATTTTTATTTTGACATGAATTTTTTCTTCAGTTTGTGGGGAAAAACTCCCAGCTGCTCCCAATAACAAAGCCGTTCCCATTGCTGCCATGACCATCTTTCTGATGTCCATATATACCTCTTAAGTTGTAGTTACGAAGATTTATGTTTCGTTGTTTGATTTCTACCGTTATTTTTTGACCGATACAAAGCCTCGTCAGCAGCTTTAAATAAATCATCCCACCCGGCCATAGTTGCGCTTTTTTCAGCTACGCCTAATGAAATCGTAATAGGAAGTTTTTTACCTTCATATTCAAAAACATGGGTTTGTACCGCCTGACGAGCGCGTTCCGCAATATCGGCTCCTTGCTGTAAATTACTACCGTGGAGAATCACAACAAATTCTTCACCACCGAAGCGTGCAAAGAAATCATCGCCGCGAATCACTTTGGCTTTCACAAGGTCCGCAAGGGTTTTTAACACGTAATCTCCGGCCAAGTGCCCAAAGTTATTATTCACCTGCCTGAAGTGATCTAAATCAAACGCAATCGCCGTCAAAGGAAATTGCATTAGTCCCGATCGTTTAAATGCCTCTTTACCATGCTCCAAGAGAGCTGCCTTATTAAATATCTGTGTGAGCCCATCGATTTGGCCACGATCATATGTGCTCTTTGTAGTCATGGATTCAATGTTACCGCTCTCTAAAAATTTAAAGATGACATTTCCAGTCTTTATCTGATCATTGTTTTTCAATTTTACCAGAGTAAGTGGTGGCACAACTCTTCCGTTAATGACAGTTTTATTTGTCGACTCTAAATCCATTATGGAAACTTCTTTTCCAGAAAACACAACCTTGGCGTGTGACTTACTAACACTTTTATCGTCGACAAACACGTGCGAGCGCGGGTCTCTACCAACAACAACGTCTCCCGCCGTAAGCGGCCACTGCTTACCAATGTAAGAATTAGGACCGACCAATAATACTAAACTCGGAGGAGCATTCGTCGCTTCAGCGAGACGACCTTTGAAGGTGTCACTCGAGATAACGCTTGTCTTATCTCCCGCTGTTATTTCGTCGTCTTTAGGATCTTCGCTCATTATCTAATAAGTATAGGGAATTGCTGGGGCACAGACAAATTTAGTTTTTTAAGATTTGTTTAGCTAGTCTTTTTCCTAGTTCCACACCGGGCTGGTCAAAAGCATTAATATTTAGATGCTCGCCTAGACCTGCGACCACAACTTGAAACAACATAAAAAGAGCCGCTAATTCTTTTTCTCTAATTTGACCCACACGCAGACTCAAACTTTGCACACCCATTTGCTCTAAGCCCTGTGCTGTCGCGCAGGCTTGCGCTGCAAAAACTCGACCAAGGTTTTTGTTTTGAAAACCTAAACCACTCTCAAAAATATCCTTTTTTAGCTGTGTACCATAATCTTCACTTTCCGAGGCGCGCAAAAACCAAATGAATTTGTCCCGCGGCCCCTCGGCAATTTGTTGGAGTACCGAGTGTTGGTCACAACTCCCTGTCAATGGAATCGGCGTACTCGCGCGAGCCGCAGGATTATTTTTGCGATCGACCTTTTTCGCCAAAGACTCTGCCCATAACTGCTGGTACCATAAACCAAAATTCCTAAGAGCATCACAATAAGTCCACAAACAGGTAATCCATTCTTCGCGCCTAAAACTCGCAATACTTTGAGCAATCAACTGAACCGTGACGTCTTGTTTTTGGATCCCCCAAAGCGCCCCTTGACGAATGTCTTCTAAATTTAAACCCATAAACGCCGCTGGCAATAATCCAACGGGGGTTAAAACAGAAAACCTGCCACCCACATCCACCGGAATTTCAAGAATGGGAACATTATTTTTTCCTGCCCAGTTTGTTAAAATATTTTCTCGGGCCTCAGAAATGACAGTACACTGCTTCGCAAATTCCTTTTTTGTTTTCTTCTTTAACCACTGCGCTGCAAAATTTCCCATTGCCAGTGTTTCCACAGTATTTCCACTTTTTGAAACAAGTACGAAATGGGTTTTTTGTGGTTTTTTTATTTGCTCTAATTGTTTCCAAAAATAATTCCCATCAATATTATCTATAAACTCAACGGTAAACTTCTTAGCCTTAAAACCTAACACTTCCACGATAGCTTTTCCACCCATTGAACTGCCACCAATACCAAATACTACCATGTGATCAAATTTCTTCTGAATCTCTTTAGCCCGCTTTTTACTCGTCTCGAATAAGTATTTTCTTTCAGGGATTTGATGGAACCCAATATCTGTTCTTTTTAAAAATTTTTCCAGAGCAGCTTCAGCCGCCTTGAGATCACCAGCTTTTGGTTGACTGGTAGAATGAGTCAAGAAAATCATTGAAGCTCTCCAAGTTACGCAATAACGACATCTTCTTCAATTCGATGATAACCACGCCACTCTTTCAGGCGCCCGCGAGGTCGCGAGCCGTCGTCAGGATACTCAACCATAACATAAGTAAGCTTAGTGATTTTGCCAAGGGATGGCATGTCGAGTGAAGTTAATTCTGTCCAGGTACCAGTATTGAAATATTCCATGTCATTTCCCCACTGACGATATTGGTAGACATGTGTATGACCAAAAATACAAGTGTGCACTCGTTCATCCATCAGAATTTTTTTTGCTTGCTCACTGAGATCTGGAAAAACTGCGCTTTCTAGAAGCACCTCGACAACTTTGCGAACAGTGACCTGTCGTCGGGGGTCTCTAAAAAATAATATAGATGCAAAATAAAGTATCAACTGGACAACGCCCTTTAAGAAAAACATCGTTTCTGAAAACAAAGCCCAGCGAAGCATCTTGCTAAACGGACGAATTTTATCAACATAAGGATAATTGTTTTTCACTTTCAACACGAAATCGACAAAAAAGTGGGAACCGAGTGGCAAATTTAATATCGGCTCAGGCAAATCTTTCTTCAAAAAGAATCTCTTTGGGTCAAGTCGGTTGGCCGCCTCATACATATGCCCGTGCTCAATATGAACACCATCAAAGAAATAAACGATGTTTCGATATTTAATTTTTTTACCGATGACTTCATCCAAATAATTTCGGCACGCTGGCCAAAACATTCCTTGGTCATGGTTACCAACAACATAGGTAACTTGGTTTCCCTCTCGAGCGGCAAACTCCTTTAACGCATTAAAGAACTGGGGATGCCCCTTCACGATAGCCTTCATTACTGAAAGAGTTACTCCTTCAGTCAATACCGTTAAAAAATGACCGCGGTAATCGCATTGAAGAAAGTTAAAAATGTCGCCATTCAAAATTAATTCAATTTGGTAGTCCCGATACTCACCGGACATGTAGTAATTGATAAACTCGACAAACTTTTCAGCGTAATAGAATTCTTCTAGTGAATTTAAAGCCCCACCCTCCAGTATTCTCCCTTTACCAAGGTGCAAATCGCTAACGACAAGTTTCATCTTTTTCATAAAACTTCCCCCTTAGCTCGCTATATAAATACAGTTGCGTCCCGAGTTTTTACTTTGGTACATGGCCTGATCCGCAAGACTAATCAGTGAGTCTCTAGATTCCGCATGCTCCGGAAAAGCGGCCACTCCGATACTTGTGGTAATCTTATAAGTTCTTCCATCGACGATAAAATCTTTTCTGGAGATTAAAGCACGAATTCTCTCAGCAGCGACGTTAGCGTTAACAGCGTTTGCTCCCACAAGCATTAGTAGATACTCATCTCCACCATAGCGAATACCGACATCATTGCCGCGAATGTTCGTTTTTAACATTTGCCCAAGTTGCGAAAGAATTTTTGACCCAATGATATGGCCGTGTTGATCATTCACTTCTTTAAAATGGTCGATATCCAAAAATAATACTGAAAAACAGTTTTTTTGTCGCCGCGAAAGAGAAATCTGTCGGTCGAGCGCCATAGCTAAATAACGTTGGTTAAACAAACCCGTCAAGTCATCAACATATGCCAACTCTCTCGCTCTTACAAAGCGAAGCGCTTCCGTCAAATTACGGGCAACGACTTGCCGCACGTAAACGATACTTTCAAAAACCCAGGTCGTTTTCCAGTCTTTACGTGGCTTTTCAATTAAAATATCACCTATTTTTTCCTGATTCACATGACCATAGATGGGCCATATCAGAAATTCACTGTCCGTTGTCTTGATGTGAACAAAATCATTTAGATCAAATTGTATAAGGCCCTTCGCTAAACCAGCAATGAGGGAATTCAGCTCACCTTGCGATTTCGATCCAGTGGTTAAATATTGAGGACAGGCTTCACCCAAACGCGCGCGCGGAATTTGAATGCTGCCTTGCTCAAATTGAGTCCGAATCATGACCTCAAGGCGTTCGCCCAAAAACCAATACACCTCTTGGGCCTCAAATTCATTTTGAAAGAGCTTCATAGTTTTCAATACAACTTCTCGGCAGTTGTCGAGCTCAAGATCAGATTCAAAATTTAGTAGCTTTTGCAATACTAGTATGTCGCCCATGCCACTACTACCTTATTTTACTTTCTTTAATGGGGCTGCACTTGCGTTGTCTTCTTCTTCGAGTAGCGATAGCGCCAAACGCATCGCCTTCACCACGCGACGGATTTTCTCACCTTCTTTTTCGATGCGCTCACTTAGGCCACCTTCGCGCGAACGATGTTGTTCAACATCTAAGTTCATCTGATCGATGCGACGCTTGAGATCCATAATAATTTCATCCTTATTGCGAATAACAGCGGCACCTTCCATTTTCATGATCTCGAGCCGATTTTCAAGTTCACGTTCACGGACCCGGATCTTTTTTAGATCTGTGGCTAAGCGCATTTCTAGCTCATCGACCTTGTTCACCAAACGACCCATCTCGCGATCTTTGGCTTGAATAGATTCTTCCAATAATCTTTTCTCATCAGAATAATTTTCTTGCAAATCGCTAAGTTGTCGAGTGGCTTTTTCTGAACGCGTCGTTAACTCTTCCACGCGTTGATTCAGTGTCCGTCCTGCAGCAATCAATTGTTCGTTCTCGCGGCGTAAACGATCAATTTCTTCTTCTAGTTCTAAAATTCTTGTCTGTGCGACCCGTAAATTTTCAGATTGGGCAAGCGCGGCTTCGGTGGTCGGCAACTGGCCAGAGGGAAATGGATTTCGCACCGGATTTAATCCGGTTTTAAAGTCAGGAAGCGCATCGGAAGATTTCTGTTGGTCTTTACCCAACAATGCATCCACGATTCCCATCGCAAATTTACCGCTGTTTTTATTATCAGCCATCTACGTAAAATATCGGAAATTCAGGGAGTATTCTTAATTTTCAGTGACACTTTCAAGGCGTAACTGGGCCTTTGATGAGTCCATATTTAGGAAAAATTAGACCATCGTCTCCTCGACTAGCATTTCTACAGAACCAATATCCGGCGATCTTTTAAATAAAGCGCCATCTCGGTGAACTTTTGCTGAATAACGGCGGCCTTAAGAAACCGTGACAACCTTCATATATTCTTTAAAACGCTTTTCAACCTGCGCTTCGGTAAGATTCAGAAGCGCGCGTACCGAAAAATCCTGTACCGTGAAACTTGCCATCAAACAGCCTTGAACGCATGCGCGTTTCAAGGTTTCTAAATCTAAGCCGCTTCCCGATTTCGCAAGGTAACCAATAAATCCACCCGCAAATGTATCTCCCGCTCCCGTTGGGTCCACAACTTTTGAAATAGGGTAGGCTGGTAAAATAAAATAATGTTTGTCATAGAAAAGTACAAAGCCATACTCACCGCGCTTAATTACGACCGCCTTTGGACCGAGTTCTATCAATTTGTATGACGCTGCGATCGCATTGGCTTCCTTGGTCAAAATTTTGGCTTCGCCTTCATTTATCAAAAGTACATCAACCTTTTTTAAAACACTTTTCAAATCCGAAAGCTTTGAAGAAATCCAAAAATTCATAGTGTCCATTGCCACGAGTTTTGGTTTTTTCACCTGCTCAAGCACTGACATTTGCAAAACCGGATCGATGTTCGCTAAAAATACATATTCGGCATCTCTAAATCCATCAGGAAGCGTCGGCTTAAATGACTCAAAAACATTTAATTCTGTAGTCAACGTCTGTGCTTCGTTCAAATCGCCCTCATAACGACCGGCCCAATGGAAGGTTTTACCTTTTTCTCTTTTAATTCCAGAAACATCAACACCACGCTCTTTTAACATATCGATGTCAGAAGCATGGTAGTCTTCGCCGATTACGCCAACCACTCCCACCTTCGAATACATGCTCGCCGAAAGTGAAAAATAATTTGAACTCCCACCGAGCGCGCGCTCAGCAGCTCCACTGGGAGTATAAATCGAATCATACGCCAAACTTCCGATAACAATAATTTTAGGCATGAACTTCTAACCTTTCCGGTCGGTTCTTGTAAAGAGATGTTAGTTGGCCACAAGCTGCGAAAATATCGCGTCCCATTGTCTTACGAATAAGAACATGCGCGCCGAGCTTCATCAATTCTTTCTGAAACCGATCCACTTGCGATGAACTTGGTCGCAAATAGTCTGACCCAGGATGCTCATTGTAAGCAATCAAATTTATTTTGCACGGCACATTTTTGGTCAGGTGATAAAGTTCGTGCGCCTGCTCTAAGCTGTCAGTCACACCTTTGAGCAAAACATATTCAAGAGTAACTTTATCACCTGTTTCCTCGCAATGCGCACGACAGGCATCTAAGAGGACATCGATAGGATATTTTTTGTTGATTGGCATGACTCTGGATCTCACTTCGTCATTTGATCCGTTTAAACTCACCGCAAGCCTTACACCTGATTTAGTGATCAAAGGAATCTGCGGAACCAAACCACTTGTCGATACCGTGATCTTTTTCCGCGAGAGTTTTATTCCCCACTCGCTATGCAAAATATCAATCGCCCTAAAAACATTGTCAGGGTTGTCGAGCGGCTCACCCATTCCCATAAAAACTATATTCGTAATACGCACATTTTCTGGAAGAGCTTCTTTAGCAATCAAGTACTGACCAACAATCTCGCTTGTTGAAAGCCTTTTGCTAAGTTTGGTTTTTCCCGTATAACAAAAACCACAAGCCATATTGCAGCCGACCTCACTCGACACACAAAGAGTTAGACGATCATTGTCCGCAGGAATCAATACGCACTCAATGGTTTTACCATTTCCCATGTCCAGTAAAAATTTTTGGGTACCATCAACACTTTTTAAATGTTGAACCACCCCCGGAAGAGTGAAATGAAATAGACTTTTTAATTCATCGCGAGTTTTTTTGGCAATATTGGTCATCAAATCGAAATCAGTAATTCTATCAACATAAACCCATTTAAAAAGTTGCTGTGCACGAAACTTTTCCTTACCAAATGAGACCAAAAGGTTCTTGAGATCTTCTAAAGAATAGTCGTAAAAATTGTACTTTGGCATGAAGGCCAATTCATAGCCGAATTAGCCAATTTCCTCAAAGATTTTATGCATTTTCCTGAAAATTTTTTAGATTTTGGAGCGCGGTTTGTGCCTCATCAAAATGGCAAGGAACACAACCGATCTTAGCCACAACCACCCCCGCGGCCGCATTCGCTAATAGCGCTGCCTCGGCCAAATTGAATCCAGAGACCCAACCCAGCGCCAAACTCGCTATAACCGTGTCACCCGCACCCGTCACATCAAAAACTTCACGCGCAAATGTTGGAACTTGGGCAAGCTGACCGTTTTCGTAAATCGTCATCCCGTGTTTTCCTCGAGTTACCACAACTCGACCAAAATTTCCTTGCTCCGTAATAACACGAACAACTTCTGGCAACAGATTTTTGTTCACATGCAAATCGTCTTCAGTCATTTTTGCCAGTGCCAAAGCTTCCTGAAAATTGGGTTTAATTAAGTCGGCACCCCGGTAATATCGGAGTGGGGTTGTGCGATGCGGGTCCACTAAAACTTTTTTTTCTTTTTCGCGCGCCATTTTAATTAATTTTTGCGCAACATTCTCGCTAAAAATTCCCTTAGCATAGTCTTGTAAAATAACCCCATCCACTTTCGGAATAAGATCGGCCGCTCGCTGCAATAAATCTTTTTCGGCCACCGAGTTTAAAAACTTTCGATGCTCAAAATCTACCCTAACTATGTGGTGATGCTGAGCCATCACTCTCAATTTGCGCGTCGTGGGACGGCTATTATCAACAATCAATCCCGAATCATCGACTTTTTCTTTTTTCAGTAAGTTTCTGAGTTGGTCCGCCGCTGGATCATTTCCCACGACTGAAAGCAAAATCGGCTGGCTGAACAAACTCGCAATATTTTGCGCAACGTTTGCCGACAACCCCAAACGCAATGACTCTTCGGTGACATCGAGTACTGGTACAGGAGCCTCAGGGCTAATACGATTCACATCACCAATGACGTATTCATCGACACCCACATCCCCTACAACTAATATTTTTTTGTTTTTTATCAGTTCTAAGCGCCGAAGGACGTCCTCTGCCATTTTGCGAATCATATTTACCTTCTTACTACTTTATTTCTCTCGAAGATCTTCCAATTCCTTCAAAAGTTTTTCTTTTATCGCCTCAAGCTCCCGTCGTCGCGTTTCCTGTCCTACTGACAATTCAGAACTCGCTCGCACCCCGCTTTTACGATAGAGATCGTAAATTTCTGTTCTTAGATTTTTATACTGGTCTTCTCGGCTTTGCAACTCACGAAATTGCAATTCATCTACGGCATTTACAGCAGCGACGCTCCTGAGCTGTAAAATGCGACTAGCGTAAAGTTTTTTCTCCCGATTTAACCTCTCCTTCAGACGAATTTCCGTTTCTAAATGCATACGCACGGCTAAAAACTGCTCCTGATAATCGGGAAAAATTTGAAAATCAGCATCCTTATAAATTTTCTTAAAGTCCAAACCAAAAAGAAATTCGCGCTTATCTTTAGATTTCAACTCGTGCAGCATAGCTTCGGCTTTTTCTTTTGCTGATGCTCTTTGATTGCGAATCTTCTTACGAGCAATATCTTCGCGCTTTACAAACACCGCTCCCACCGATGCCAAGTCTTTCTGCCATTTCGTTTCTGGCATCCCTGTGGAATTCATAATGTAAAGAGATTGGCCCTTTTTCAGGAGCAAATTACAAAGCTTATTAATGACCTCTCGTATGCCCGCCACTTGTGCATCGTCTTCTGGTAACTCAATATATATCTTGCTAACGCGCCGGGCAAGTGACTCTTGAATAGATTCGACAAGTGTCTCAACAATTTTATGTGGACCTTGAAAATGAATCAGGGCCGCTGTGTCGACAAACTCCAAGTAAAACGCCATGTGAAATAGAGTAATTTTACTGGACAAATCTTGCAAAAGAATTTCAATTATTGAAATCACTATTTAAGGAGCTGTCGTGGAAGCTTTATATTCTGGACCTTTTTATGAAAACGTTATTCGCAATATCGAAACTGCAGGCAAAGTTGCTAACATCGACCCTAACATTTTAGAAAGGTTAAAGACCCCGCGCCGATCCATATGCGTCAGTATCCCTGTCAGGATGGACGATTACTCGGTAAAAGTCTTCCAAGGTTACCGCGTCCAACACAACCAAACACTTGGTCCGTTTAAAGGCGGCATTCGATTTCACCCCGACGTAAATCTCAGTGAAGTTGCGGCTTTGTCAGCCCTCATGACCTTTAAAAACTCCCTTCTACAATTGCCCTTGGGCGGAGCCAAAGGCGGCGTGACTGTTGACCCCACAAAACTTTCGCGTACTGAACTACAAAATTTAACACGAAGGATGACATCAGAATTCGCACCATTCATTGGCCCCACAAAAGATATTCCTGCGCCCGATGTTGGTACAAATCCGCGAATTATGGCATGGCTAATGGACACCTATTCTCAACAGCAAGGATATGCAATTCCTGGAGTGGTAACAGGTAAGCCCGTTGAAATTGGTGGCTCAGTTGGTAGAGAAAGTGCAACTGGTAAAGGTGTTGTTTACGTCGCTTTCGAAATTGCCAAGCGGAAAAATATTCCCCTCTCTGGTGCCACGATGGCCATTCAAGGTTTCGGCAACGTAGGCTCCTATGCGGCCCTCACTGCTTCCAACATGGGGGCAAAAATAGTTGCGGTTAGTGACGTAGGGGGTGCGATCTATAACCCTGAGGGATTTAAAATTGTCGACCTCATTGATTACATTAAAAAACAAAATCCCATACAAAACTTTCCGGGATCACAAAAAATATCTAATAACGATTTACTCGAGCTCCCCGTTGACTTTCTTCTGCCTTGTGCTCTTGAAAATCAAATTACTGAAAAAAACGCGGATCGCATTCGTGCAAAAATTATTGTTGAGGGTGCGAATGGTCCGACAACTCCGGCAGCAACACAGATTCTTCATAAGCGTGGAGTCACCGTTGTGCCTGACGTACTCGCTAACGGTGGCGGCGTCATCGTAAGTTATTTCGAATGGGTCCAGGACATTGCTTCTTATTTCTGGGATGAAGATGAAGTCGACCGCAAGCTACGCACGGCGCTTGTAAAAGCCTTTGAACTCGCCTGGGCAATGACGAGCGAAAAAAATGTTGATATGCGCACAGGAGCAATGGCGGTAGCGTTGAAGCGTTTAGAGACAGCAATGCTTCTTCGCGGTTTGTATCCCCGTTAATGAAACCCTGGTTATGGATTCCGCCAAAGTGGGCACATAACTTAAGCGATATATTTTTAAAATCGTACGGCCAATTTATTCATGGGGAAATTCCAAAGTGGAGATCCTTTCGGTGGCGTGGAATTGAGTTTGCTAATCGCCTGGGAATTGCCGGTGGCGTCGATAAAAATGGCGACTACATTGATTCGCTCTGGAGTTTAGGTAGCGGCTTTCTTGAAATCGGCACAGTAACTCCCAGACCTCAAGACCCCAATCCAGGAAAAGTAATGGATCGCGATAACAAAGAATTGGCGATCTGGAACAAAATGGGATTTCCTGGCAAAGGTGCGGACTACGTGCAAAAAATATTAGAAAACTCAAGTAAGACAGAAAATAAAAAAACCCCGATTTTTATTAACATTGGAAAAAATCGTTCCACCAGAAATGAAGACGCTTATCAAGATTATCTCTATTGCATGACCAAACTCTCACCTCTAGCTGATGCTTTTGTTATTAACATCAGTAGTCCTAACACCAAAGATTTGCGTAAAATTCAAGAACAGGACGCTCTCCATCAATTTCTAAAACAACTTGTAGGTAAACAAAGAAAACCACTCCTTTTAAAACTCAGCCCTGACGTGACCGAGGTGGAGCTCTCAAATATACTAAATACTTCAGCGGATCTCGGAATCGATGGCTGGGTTCTTAACAACACCACTGTTTCACGCCCCCCTGGCCTTCCTTTTCCCAGCGAAGGCGGTATGTCGGGCAGACCACTTGCAGAAATTTCTAAGCGCCAGCTAAAACTAGCGATATCTATCTTAGGACCAAAACGCCGCGACAAACTTATAATTAGCGTTGGAGGTGTTTTAACTCCAGAGAATGTCAAGGAGCGCCTAGATTTAGGCGCTGATCTTGTCGAAGTCTATGCTGCTCTCATATTTGATGGACCCTTCTTTTTCAAAAAAACTGCGAGTTATTTCAACACCTGAAGTCGACATGACAAAGCATTGTGCGTCAGTTAGTATGGAAAGTTATGAAAGCGAAACGTCCAAATTGGATTCCCGTTGTTACGGGTTTGATTATGAAAGGCGACCAAGTTCTAGTTGGTCTACGCCCTGAGGGAAAAAACCTCGCGGGGCAATGGGAATTTCCAGGTGGAAAAATCGAAGCTAATGAAACTCCTGAAGGTGCTCTGCAAAGAGAACTCAAAGAAGAATTAGGAATTGAAGCTGAAGTCGGTGCAATTGTTTTTGCAGGAACACACTCCTATGGCGAAACAGGAATCTTACTTCTTTTTTACATCGTGAAATATTGGAAGGGCGAACCAAAACCATTTTATCATCGCGAACTCAAATGGGTGCACCTGAAGGATTTACAAGATCTCGATATCCCAGGAGCTAATAGAAAAGTTCTCCCACATATTGTGCAACTTTTGCCATAAATATTTTTAAAAATGTAGCCATTGTGAAACCAGTGGTATCAAAAAAGCTGTTTGTTTTTTCATCATCAGTGATTTAATGGCTCCATAAAATATCGAAAATGTCCCAACTTTAGCCTTTACGCGTTGGCAGTGTTGTTGCTATAGCTAAAAATGCAATAACGAAAAGGGGATGCGTTTAAAGTTTTCAAAAGGATTTACTTTGGCTGCGTCCAGTTAATTAACCACCTAAATAAGAGAAGGAGAAAATATGAAAAGAACTCTTATTTCATTAATCGCGAGCGCAGCAGTTGCTGTTTCGCTTTCTGCTAACGCCCACGAAGGACACGGTCTTCCCGGCCCATCTGCTGGCGAAATCATTCAAACAGGAGTCAACGTCGTTGTAAACGTTGGTGACCTCGTAGTTAGTTTTGGCCAAACAGCTTTGGTTCGTTTTCCAAAGTCAGCTGCTGAAACTGCAAAAAATTTGGCAAAATGTATTCATGACGGAATCCATGCAAATACAGCTGGCCAAGTAGTAACTACTCCAGTTCTTTGTCCGGTAACAATTGGAACTGAAGCCGCAACCGCAATCGTGCTCACTGGCCTTGCTGGTGCACAAGCAGTTGTTGCCGTTCCATCTAAATTTGCAAAAGAGATCGCTGCGATCTTTTTGAAATCCAGTAAAGAGGCGTGGGATGCTTTGGCAAATTACAACCAAAACCCAATTTTCTGGCTTTTAAATCTTGGTGTTTGCGTTACTAACCACGTGATCGGCCGCGCTGCTCAATTAGGCGCTGCGGTGATCGATCTAGTTTCAACGACAGTTGGCGCAGTTGTAGAACTTGCCGTTGCTGGTGTTAGAACAGGCATTAAGTACGCTTCTGATGCAGTTATCATGGTAGCTGATTGTGTTACTACTAAGGTAAAATTCCTTGGCAAAGAGCTATATGGCCTTGGCAAAGGAGTGTTGGTGTCGGCAGTAAAAGCTGGTCACCTTGATGTTAAGGGCGCTGCTCAATACTTTATGGATAACGTTGTTGCCCGCCTTGTAACTCTTCCTATTCGCATCATCACTGGTGAAGCATTAGGTACAGTGATTGCGGGTTCATATCCAAAATACGAAGATGCTCGAGGCCCTATTTCTACTTACTAAATTAGACATTCGAGTTCTTCACTCTTCGAGGGCCGACCTGATGGTTGGCCCTTGTTATTTTTAGGGGTGTTATGATTCCTTACCAAAAAATTCCCAAAGGCTTTTTAGCTGGACGATTGGTAGCTCAAGATATTTTACTTTTGCCTAATGGAGAAAAGCAAAATATTGGATCTATCGCAAAAAATGTTGGAGATATTGGAGATGTGATCGCGGTAAGTTCCGATTTGAAATTAGCGGTACTTCTTGCCCCTTCACTAGAAGAAACAAAATTAATTGATAGCCATCACTGGGCCCTTCAATGGCCGAAGTTTCTTCAATCTATTCGCGATTATTTTAAATCGGAAGAGTTTAACGAAGTGAATACGCCGACCCTCGTTCAAAGTTCGGGCGCCGAAACACATTTAGATCCATTCACGACAGCTTTTAAAGGCAAGACCTACTACTTGCCAACGAGCCCAGAGTTCCATTTAAAGAGATTGTTGTCTTCAGGAATAAATAAAATTTTTGAAATTAAAACTTGCTTCCGCCAGGACGAAGCTTCAATCACCCATAGCCCGGAATTTACAATGCTGGAGTGGTATCGCGGCTATGCTGGAATTGACGAAATCATCAAAGACGTCAAGGGACTTTTAAAATACGTTGGCGAACAAACAACGACCGATGTCGTTTCTATGAAAGATCTCTTTAAGAGATATCTAGATTTTGAATTAAGTCCACAGATAACAATTGAGGAATTAAAAACAATCTGTCCCGAAAGCGAAAGTACCGATACTTGGAGTGATGTCTTTTTTCGAATTTTCTTAGAAAAAATTGAACCCCAAATTGGAATAGAAAGACCGATCATTGTTCGCGATTTTCCCCCGACCATGTCAGCTCTTGCAAGAATTAATGAACAAGGGTGGGCTGATAGATTTGAAGTTTATTGGCGTGGCTTAGAATTAGGAAATGCTTATGATGAATTGAACGACCCCGTCGAGTGCGAGAAAAGACTAAAGCAATGGAATCAAGAAAAGAAGTTTTTAGGAAAGGCCTCCGTTCCGCTCTCAAAAGAGTTAATAAGCGCGTTGCGTTCGGGAATGCCACCATCAGGCGGAATCGCCGTGGGCCTTGAACGTTTGTTTATGGCAATTAACAACATCAACGATATTAATAAAACTCGGTTCTTTAGTTCCGAAAAATAGAGAGAAGTTGCCCGTTAGCAAAGCTCAGCGTTCTTCTTTCCACTATAATGACTCTAGGGTTTGCTGCTGTAAGTTTGGTCATTAAATTTAACTAAAACGACTTTACATTCATAGAGAGCCATTCTATCAGTCGTTTCGCTCTATGATACTACGACTTTCAACCCTAATGCTATTTTTCGTCATTTCGTGTGCTTCCTGGCAAAAAGGAAATTACATCGAGTCAGGAAACGCGTCTTGGTATGGCAAACAGTTTCATGGACGGCAAACCGCGAATGGGGATAAATACAATATGTTTTCAATGACGGCCGCACATAAAACTTTACCCTTTAACTCGCAAGTCAAAGTCGTCCGCCGTGATAATGGAAATTACGTGATTGTACGTATCAACGATCGCGGGCCCTTCATTCGCGGTCGAGTGATTGATCTCTCTTACGAGGCCGCAAAAGCCCTTGGCATTGTCGATATAGGTGAAGCTGCCGTCGAGCTTTACCTTATCAACAATTAATTTCATTCACGCGGCGTTTCTAGAGTTCAAAAAACTACTGAGTTGAACGCCCAGTTCATTGATATCACCTTCAGCAGTGTTAACAAGTTCACCTATATTTTCCCAAGAAAGATTTTCGGCGTGCTCGATAACGTCAAGCTTTTTACAAATGTCATTTGCAAAGAAGTTGGCGATAGTTCCACGTAACGTATGCGCTGATATTCGCAAGAGTTTGGCATCTTTTTTAGTAACAGCAGTTTGCAAATTTCCAAGAAGATTCGGAACTGTTTTTAAATAGCCGTTTATAAATTTTATCAAAATTTCTTCGTCGCCGGCAAAATGCTGCAACAAAAGATCTTTATTCAAGTGAACTGTTTTTTGAGTCTGAACCTTATTGGTCTTGGCTTCTTCGTTAGCCATCGTTGTATTCGAACGAACCCTTAAAATCGCCTCAGCTAGGGAGATCACTGTAAAGGGTTTCGGAACAAAGTCATCCATACCGGCATCACGACAATACTTTTGATCTTTCATTGTGGCACTCGCGGTCAAAGCTATAATCCAAGGCTGTCTCTCTACCGCTAGTCGCCGTCGCAAGGTTTTAGTCGTAATATAACCATCCATTTCCGGCATCTGCCCGTCCATAAAAATAACGTCGTAAAATTTAGTATCAATGGCATCTAAGACTTCAAGTCCGTTTCCAACAGCATCCACGCGATAGCCTAGCATTTCCAGATACTGCTTTGCTAAAAGCTGGTTCGTAGAGTTATCGTCGGCAACTAAAATACTGTAGGGCTTCTTCCTGGCAAGATCTCTATCAAATTCAAAGCCATCAACCTCACCAGCATTTTTGCGATTTCCTTTTCTGGCTGAAACCTTAAATGAAAAGGTCGTCCCAACCCCGAGCTGACTTTCAAAACCGATTGACCCGCCCATGGATTCGCAAATTCCCTTACAGATTACAAGGCCAAGACCAGTGCCACCATATTTGCGTGTGGTCGATGCATCAACCTGAGTAAAGGATTGAAATAGCTTGTCCTTCACATCATCTGGGATGCCAATTCCAGAGTCTTTTATCGAGACATTGATTTCAATTTTATCGTCCGATACCTCTTTAATAGAAGTAATAATGCAAACTTCTCCTTTTGGAGTAAATTTTATTGCGTTACCCACAAGATTATTTAAAACCTGTCTTAAACGCGTTGAGTCCGTTAGAACCCAAAAGTCGTCAGGAATACTTGATTTCAGTGAGAGTCCTATTCCTTTATCTTTGGCGCGCGAGTTAAAAAGGATGATGACATCTCGTAAAAGCATATTCACGTTAAAATTAACATCTTCCAGTATTAATTTACCAGCTTCCATTTTTGAGAAATCCAAAATGTCATTTATTAAAGTTAAGAGTGTGTCTCCGCAGGTCGTCATTATATTTAAATAGTTTTTACCATCGTCTGAAAGGTTTTCTTTACGTAAGAGATTTGCCATTCCTAAAATTCCGTTAATGGGTGTGCGAATTTCATGACTGACATTGGCAATAAACTGCGATTTGACATTCGCGGCTCGGTCGAGCTGAAGGTTTTTTTCTTTGAGCGTGTCTTCGATCTGTTCTCGCTCTAGATATTCGCGAGCTTGTGTACGGATTTGCAAAATCAAAAATAAGTAGTACGTAATAAGCATAAGTGCTAATGGCTCACCGGCAGAATGGGTTGCACTTAAAAAAAAAGGCGGTAATAACAGAAAGGTCAAAAAAAGCACCGCCCCGACAAAACTAGGAACCAAGGCTGTGAGTGCCGCTGCGGCTACCCCACAAGTCACAAGCAACAAAACTAATGTCGATGAATGTTGAATTCCATATTGATGAATTGCAAAGGAACAGAAACCACCCCATCCGAATGCAATCAAAGCCAATTGGATAAAAAATATCCGACTCTTAAAAATTCCGAAACGCAATAGTCGGGTCACATTTACAATTACAATGAGAGCAATAAATGAGTGCGCAACTAACGGAAAATCTCTTTCAAGATCCGTAAAAAAATAAACCACGGTCGCTAGAACCATATGCCCAAAGGAACTACTGACAGCTCTTTTTGCGAGTTCTTTTTTGGATCTCGGAGAAATTGAAAAAAATGCCGACATTCACTAAATACATCGGGTTTTTTAGAGTACGTCTTTATGAGTTCTGGATCTAAGGCGAGTACGAAAAACCTTTAGGTACCCTTATTAATATCTTCCCTTAGTTCTTTGCCAACTTTAAAAAATGGAAGTTTCTTTTCGCCCACATTGATGACTTCTCCAGTTCGTGGGTTTCTCCCTTGGTAGGAACCATAAGCGCGATTTACAAACGATCCAAAACCACGAATCTCTATGCGGTCATCCTTTAACAAAGCTTCCGTCATTGTATCAAAAATAGTATTCACAACGGTTTCGGCTTTAACTCGAGTTATTCCAGCTTTTTCAGAAATAAGGTTGATTAGATCCGCTTTCGTCATGCATTTCCTCTGGTTGCTCTAGGCGAGATTAAGTTATTGAAACTACTAAAAGTATATCTACTTCAATTTGATCATGGAAAGAAATAATTTTAAGAAATGGTGCGTAAAAAACTTTACCTAAGCCCTGTACCATCCAGTTCGCATTAGAATACTTTTATATGCACTGATCGTTTCATCCACCATTTTCTTAGTATCAAAAAGATCGACGACTTTTTTTCGAGCGCTTTCCCCAATTTCTGACGACAAAAGTGGAAACTCGAAAATATCGATAAGCAAAGTGCTTATACTTTGAGTATCGGCAGGCCGAACCAGAAATCCGTCGCGGCCATCTTCAACAATATTTGCAATTGGATTTACTTCGGATCCAATAATAACTTTTTTCTGTGCCATAGCTTCTAGCATAGTTGGTTCAAAACCACTCGAACGCGCACTCAAATCAATGTAGACATCACACAAGCTAACATAGTCAGTGAGTAAGTCAGTATGCACAGGGCCCGCAAAAACCACGCGACTCCCGAGAGCTAGACTCAACATTTCGTATTCAATTTGGTGTTTAAGTGGACCTTGACCGATGATAATAAGACGCGTGTTTGGCTTTTTAATTGCAACCTTTTGAAAGGCCAGGAGCAAATTTTTTACCTCTTCAAGTTCGGTCATATCCGTCAATGTCACAATGATTTGAGCATTGCTTGGAATTCCCAACTCTTTGAGCAAGCCTTCAGATTTTGGTCTTGGCTCAAAATTTCTAACTTCAATTCCATACGGCACCGTGTACACGCGCGAGTCAGGATAAAGATAATATCTTTCTAAAGAAATTCTCTGCTGCGGACTAGTAACGAAAACGCCATCGGCAGTTTTCAAAAGTGCGCGATCGCCACCTAAAAACGTCGAAATAAACTTGTAAGCAAGAGCAACCCCAGTCGTAACCAAGCTACTGAGAGATTCCTGAGCCATTCCCAGAATAGAAAACACCTGCCCCATTTGTGTTGCCTCGACATCATACGCAATCGCCAAGTGATTTTCTTTCTTAGTTTTACCGAGGAGAATGGCCGAATTATCAAGCGAGTGTAAAATATGAAATGGCTGTTTATGATGGGTTTCTAAAAATCGAGATCTTAATAGCTCGCCAAAAGGGGTGGGCGATGTAACAACGCCTTCATTCAAATAATACGCATGCACCCCGCTATCAACAATTTCGGCTTTCCCTAACGGATTGGTCGATGAAAGAATCGTCACGTGATGACCGCGATTGGCAAGGCCGCGTACGATTGGCCAAAGGTAACCATGATGATCTGGGCGTGACGCTATGGGGAAATTACGAGAAGTAACACAAATATTTAGTTTTTCAGGGAGCGAAGGTCGAGCCATAATAGAATTATTATGGCTGAACTTTTAAACTTGGCAATTAGTTGCTACGAGGGTCACGGTATCCTTGTGTATTGACTCCAGGAAATCGGGGGTCATAACCCATTCTTGCATCTGCATATGGAATCACAACAGTCACCATTCCTGGTTGACCAATGTCGTTAGGCATACATCCAAGAAGAGCACCGTACACAAAGTTAGGAATAGTTTCCATAAGTTTGGAGGCTAGTGGTCCTGGCTGACTATTTCCGTCTTTATCTACGATTTTAATTTCTTTATAAGCCTCTGCTAAATCTGCACCCAGAACTGCGCGACCAAGACCTCGTATCATATGTTGCGGAATATGTGGCAATTGAAAGGTCACATTTATAATAGCAGAAACGCGTTTTAAAATTTCTCCGCCAGCTTGCGCGAAAAGGCCAAGACCAGAAGACCCAAGGCCCAACATTGAGCTAAGTCCACCCATGAAAAAGTTTCTCGACTTCGCGGCTTTTTGCATGCTTTCTCCAGCTACCCCCAAGCCTGCTTGAGCTAAATTAACGGCATCGATATTAAGAGCATCGGCACTGTACTTAACAATGCCTTCGGTGAGATTACCAACTCCATCAGTAACATTGATGGTAGTATCGGTGATGCTTTGTAGAAAACATTCCACACGGCGCTGAAAACGAGTACCAAACTTTTTATAGTCTTCGGTGTTCAGTGGAGTTTTTGTGTCAATATTTCCGTCTTGATCTTTCAAGCCATCAAATGTTTTAAGCAGACAGCTTCCTGTACCGGTGACGTTCCACGCAATGCCTTGGTATTCGGCATTGCCTTTAGCGATTCTAATAAAGTTATCTGGTAATTTATTAAATAGCGCGTCGCCAGTGCGTTCCAATAAGTTTCCGGGATCTTTTACTTTCGTATCATCAGGGCATCTATCTAAAGCTACGGCCAAGTTTGAAGTTAGAGAGAAGACAACTAAAGATAATGTCGCAAGACTTTTCATAAAATCTCCATTACTGGTAGTTAATTAACAGCTCCACCGAAGTGGAGCTGTCGTTAAATACCAGAACTAAGAATTAGTTCTTTTTAAGTTCAATTGAATATTGAGCTCTGTTAACGATTTCAAGAAGCTCTTTATCGTCTTCAGCAAGAAGTACGTTTGGAGCTAAGTTGAAAATGCCAGCGATAGTTGAGATTGCATCTGTAGCGGCATTGAATGGTTCGAAAGTAGCTAGCTCAGTACCAACATAAGTCGCATTTTTAACAACGCCTTTTGAAGTTTGAACTACTAAGTGAAGGCGTTTAGCGGCTTCGATAGTAAGAGTGTATCCAGCTTCGCCGAGAACTTCAATCATAGCACCGCCGATAACACCCGCAGCTGGAGCAGCTACAAGAGGTAACGCAGGAGCCATGAATACTAAATCAGTACCACGGATAATCCAACGCCACATTTTTGTAACTCCACCTTTGCTTTCTTCTTTAATGTGGTGACCAGCGCGTCCTACGTAGTGAAGAGCTTTTCCACCAAGAACAAGAGCTTTAACCGCACCTGCAGTTGAATAATCCAAGAACACGAAAGCAACACCTTCAGCAGTTTGAATTACGCAAGTTGCAGTTTTTTGGAAACGTTTTGCAAACGCAATGTACTCTTGAGCAGTAAGAGGAGAGTTAACATCGATGTTTCCGTTTTGATCTCTTTTACCATCACGAGAAGCAACAGCGCACTGAACTCCTTGAGAAGCAGTGTTCAAAACGTCTTCAACAAGTTTCATACCCAATGAAGCTTCTAATCCAGAAACTAGAACTGACTTAACAGTTACATTTTGCATCGCAGGTATTTTAGATGCATTTAGCTCAGCATTCATAGATGCAGAGTCATGAGCTAAGGCTGATGTAGCCAAAGCAATAGTTGCTACAACAGCAAATATTTGTCTTTTCATAATTACGCTCCTTTAAAAAACGTATATATTGTTAGTAAAAATTACTTGGCGCGGGCCCATCCCACGCCATAAAAACGAGATAACTCGATTCGGATGGTTCTTAAGCAAGTCTGCTGCCAATTGCCTTGGCAGTTGGTTGACGAAAATTGTCTTTTCAGACCTAAACTTTTGTAATATTTGTAGAGTTTAGCCGTCAAAACTCTAATGAGTTTGCGACATTTTTTGGAAATAAGCGATGATCATTTACGAAGTCACACTCGAAATAGATTTTGAAATCATTGAAGAATTTCAAAATTGGTTGATTGAACACGTCAACGAAATGTTGGCCACAAGATGCTTTACCTCTGCTGAAATTTTTACGGAAACGCCGAAGCTTTTACCTGCTGATGGCGCGAACAGCAGAGATTCAAATCACTTAAATCAATCTAAAGCGGTAGTTATACACTACAAAGTGGGGTCAGAAAGTGACCTAAATGAGTATTTTTTACGGCACGCTAGCCGCTTGAGGGCACCGGCAGTGCGCCAATTTGGCGCTAAATTTCGCGCCAAAAGGCGCGTTCTAAAATTGGGTCTTTCCTGATACCCCCGAAGTGTTTATACTCGGAACACGATTTTAATATATGGAGGCTAATGTGACATTAGGTGATTTCAAAATAAATAAGGATAAAATCAATAAACTCAAAAATGAGTTATTGAAGTACAATTCGATCGACGCTGTAAAAACAGAAGTCACGCGTCTTGCCAACGATTTTCGCAAGGTTGATTTACAGTCTAAGCTTAGCGAGCGCAATAAAGAGCGAGTCCGCAAAATCGAAACGCGTTATAATGAAGTGGTTAAAACTATCGCAAAAATTCAAAAACAGCTTGATAAAGAAATTTCTCAAGTGATCAGCTTATTCCAAAAATCACGAACAGAAGCTAAGCAGAAATTTTCTGACGTGAAAAAACGAGCGGAGAGCCACAAAGAGAATATTTCGAAAAAAATAAAGACCACTCTAAAAAAGCAAAAAAAGGGTAAGAAGTAGACAATAATATTGAGGCCATGCTAGACGTATTGGCATGGAAAAAACTCAAGATTTTATAAGTCGGCATCTCGGCCCTTCTCCGTCTGAAATTCAAACCATGTTAAGTTATCTGGGTTATAAAAATCTGGATGAGTTAACAAATGCAACACTGCCTAATGCAATTCGCACCAAAGAGCGCCTTCACATCGGTGAAGGTTTTGGTGAAAAAAAATTGCTCAGAAAAATTCGGGCGATTTCAAAAAAGAATAAAATTTTTAAATCTTACATAGGGCAAGGTTATTACGGCACAATTACTCCCACGGTCATTCAAAGAAATATTTTGGAGAATCCAGGATGGTATACAGCCTATACTCCGTACCAAGCAGAAATTTCGCAAGGACGCATGGAAGCTCTTTTAAATTTCCAGACTTTGATTATGGAGTTGACCGGTTTCCCAATCGCGAACGCAAGTTTGCTAGATGAAGCGACGGCCGCTGCCGAAGCCATGGCGATGGCTTTTCACTTACAATCTCCGAAAGCTCCCAGTTCAAAAATTTTTGTGGATGAAAATATTTTTCCACAGACAATTGACGTCATTAAAACACGCGCCAACCCTTTGAAAATTGAGGTTGAGCTGGGGAAATTCCAAAGCTTTGATAATTCTCAAAAAGTTTTCGCCGCGGTTTTGCAGTATCCAAACGCCCAAGGATCGATCGAAGACTACTCAAACATCGTGAAAGCAGTGAAGGCCAATGGTGGTTTTGTAATTTTCATTTGCGATATCATGGCACTAACCCTATTAAAGGCACCCAAGGAACTTGGAGCTGACATTGCAGTGGGTAGCACACAACGCTTTGGTGTCCCTATGGGGTTTGGAGGTCCACACGCAGCTTACATGGCGACGACCGATGAGTTTAAAAGACTCGTGCCAGGAAGATTTATCGGAGTATCCAAAGACGCCCATGGCAAACCAGCACTTCGGCTCGCGTTACAGACCCGCGAGCAACACATTCGTCGCGAGAGAGCCACGAGCAATATTTGTACGGCCCAAGTACTTCTTGCCGTCATGGCTTCAATGTACGCCGTCTATCACGGTCCTCAGGGCCTAAAAAATATTGCTAACCGCATCGCCAGGATGACAGCGCTACTAAAGGGTGAGCTAGAAAGTCTTGGCTTTAAAGTTAAAAATAGTTCCTACTTCGATACCCTCACTGTTGAGTCGAAAAGTGTCTCTGAAATTTTCAATGAAACCCTAAAAGCCGAAATAAATTTAGGAAAAATAACTGGCGGTAATGGGTTCTCAATCGCAATTGATGAAACAGTTACAATTGAAGACCTAAATCTATTAATAAAAGCACTCTCTAAAAATAAATCCAAAGAACTCACGGAAAATGATTTAGAAAAAGTAATCATTGGAATTCCAAAAAACTTTTTACGCCAGAATGAAATTCTGAAACAGAAAGTTTTCAATCGCTACCACTCAGAAACGGAGATGCTACGCTATTTAAGGAGGCTTGAGGCTAAGGACCTTTCACTCACCACCTCAATGATTCCACTTGGCTCTTGTACCATGAAGTTAAACGCAACTACAGAAATGTATCCCATTACTTGGGGTGAGTTCTGTCATATTCACCCATTTGCGCCGGGTGAGCAATCCCAAGGCTATCAAGAAATTTTCGCGGATCTTGAGAAGTGGTTAGCTGACATTACCGGGTTCTACGCCACAAGCCTACAGCCCAACGCCGGTTCGCAGGGAGAATATGCTGGACTACTTGTCATTCGGGCTTACCATGAAAGTAAAAATGAGGGTCATAGAAATATCTGTCTTATTCCTGCGAGTGCTCACGGCACCAATCCCGCAAGTGCCGTTATGGCGGGTTTAAAGGTTGTTGTGGTTAACTGTGACAACAACGGAAACGTCGACATTCCTGATTTAAAAAAGAAAGCCGCGGAACATTCTAAAAATTTATCATCTTTGATGATCACCTATCCTAGTACTCATGGCGTGTTTGAAGAAGGTATTGTTGAAATTTGCGAAACTATTCATAGCCACGGCGGTCGAGTTTATATGGATGGTGCAAATATGAACGCGCTTGTAGGCCTATCACGTCCTGCCGAGCTGGGCGCAGACGTTCTTCATATAAACCTTCATAAAACTTTTTGTATCCCTCATGGCGGTGGAGGACCCGGAATGGGGCCCATCTGTTGCACGAAACAGCTTTCTGAATTTTTGCCCGGTCATTGCGTGGTTACAAAAATTAATAGACCAAAAAGTATAGGTGCAATTTCCGCAGCTCCGTGGGGATCGGCAGGAATTCTACCGATCTCTTGGACCTATATTCAAATGATGGGTGACGAAGGACTAAGATTCGCCTCTCAAGTCGCAATTCTAAACGCCAACTATATTGCGAAAAAACTAGAGCCTTATTTCCCGGTTCTTTACAAGGGCGCCGGAGGAAGAGTTGCCCACGAATGTATTGTCGACCTTCGCCCCATTAAGGCCGACACGGGAATAAGTGTCGATGATGTTGCCAAACGCTTGATGGACTATGGTTTTCATGCTCCGACAATGTCCTTCCCGGTCGCTGGAACACTGATGATTGAACCGACAGAAAGTGAGTCACTTTATGAACTCGATCGCTTTTGTGAAGCCATGATTAGCATCCACGGTGAAATTCAAGATGTCGCCAAGGGGAAATTTGATAAAGCGAATAACCCGCTCGTAAACGCCCCACACACCTCGGCACTCGTCGTTTCCGACAAATGGGATCGCCCATATTCCCGTGAAAAAGCGGCATTTCCAAAACCATGGTTGCACGAACACAAATATTGGCCAACAGTTTCACGGGTCGACAATGCCTACGGAGACAAGAACTTTGTCTGTTCGTGTGAGCCGATTGAGTCTTATCAGTAGATCACTGACATCCATTTTTTTTGGGTGTCACTGAGAGAGGTGATGGGCGATAACAAACCGCTTTTCAAACCGCCAGAATGACATTTACAATCTCCGATTTGTTCTTCGTCGACATTGACGATTTTCTCTAAAAGCCGAAAACCTTTTGCCGTATTTTCTTTTAAAATTCGCATAACTTCCTGTTGTGTCACATGCTCAATATTCAAATCCCAACAATCATAATCGGTGACAAAACACACTGGCAGATAACAAAGACCTGCTTCACGAGCCAATGCAAACTCTGGATATTGGGTCATCCCAATAATTTGAGCCCCTAGCTTTTGATAGCCAATCGACTCTGCGTGTGTGGAAAAGTAAGGACCTTCGATACATACATAGGTCTTATCAAAATGAATTTTGTGTTCACACTCAGGTTCCATTTCACGCACCACATCGGTCATCGCCTGACAGGCTGGATGCGCCAACGATACATGACCAATTATTCCATCCCCACAAAAAGTATGAGCTCTTATGCCTTTTGTGCGATCTATATATTGACTGATAACTGCGACATCACCTGGTTTACATTCTTGCTCTAAACTCCCGACTGCGGAAAATGCAATTAAACGATCAACGCCCCATCTCTTAAGGGCAAAAATATTAGCGCGATAATTCACTTCAGAAGGAAGTTTCTCGTGATGCTCGCCATGCCGAGACAAATACAGGCATTCCATCCCCCCGATTTTAACGCGTTTAAAATAGGATGATGCCATTCCAAAAGGAGTTTCTCGATCCAAATTTTCGAGGATTTCAAATCCTTCACACTTTTCAAATCCCGTGCCGCCAATAACTCCCCACATACCGATCTCCTTGAATGAATTTCATCTTACCCGAGCCAAGACTGGAGACAACAATTTAACAATTGCGGCATAGCTCCTAATGCAGTAATACGCTCTTATCTATGATTTGGACCTTACCAATTGAGTTTGAAACACGAATTGACCGTTTGCTCGGCGAGCACAATTTGAGCTTGAGTAAAACGACAAAGCTCGCGGATGCAATTTTAGAACTCTCGGATTTTTATATTCACGAACCGGGAAAGCCCACGCCATGGCACCGCCACGGCACCATAGCTGCCCATCTGGCGTATTATTTTCCGCTAAATTATATTCGCTCTCTGGGTTTAGTTCACGAAGCAAAAAAGGTTGGGTTTTTAGATGACAGTGATGAACTCGTCGACTTTGGAGCCGGCCTGAGTCCTCTGATTGCGGCTTCAGGCCTTACTTCTTCATATTGTGTCGAACAAGGTGAGCGCTGCGAAGACATTTTTAAGAGGTTAGTCCCAAAAGCAAATACTAAATGGCACTCTGAAATTGAAACAGTTAAGCGCCATAAACGCCACATTTTGTGCCTGAGCTATTCGCTCAACGAGCTGACTGAAATCCCCGAATGGCTTTATTCTTTTGAGCGCGTTATAATTATGGAGCCTTCTGATCGGATCAGTGGCCGAAAGCTTTTGGAAATGCGACAAAAATTTATCGAAAAGGGATTTTATATTTGGGCTCCGTGCACACATCAACTGGAATGCCCACTGTTAAAGGAATCGAAAACTGACTGGTGTCACACACGAGAATTTTGGAACATGCCACTATGGTTTCAAAAAATTGAAAATCATTTGCCGATGAAAAACCGAACTCTTACCTATTCCTATCTTATGGTGAGTCGCACTCCTCCGGGCAAAAAAATTTCTGACCACGCACGTTTGACTGGAGATCTACTCAAGGAAAAAGGCAAATCACGTCAACTTTTTTGCCGTTCGGATAAGAGAGAGTTTTTGGCTTGGCTTTCGCGCGATGGCGAGGCCCCCGAGTGGAAGCGCGGTGAACTTGTGAAAATAATTGGGACACCAAAAGTTGTGGGGAACGAAATTAGAACGAGTGAAATTTCTTTGATCGAGCAATTATTTTTCCATTAATCGACCGAGAGATAGTCCTTAATATATTGGTAGGTCTTTAAATGGTGGCGTGTCCACTCCGGTGAAACTAACTCATCCCACCGCGAGGCTACTGCTCCTAAACGATGGATGGCGATTTCTGGAGAAAGGTAGGATAAAAAAAGCTTCACCTTCCTCGCATATTCTTCTAACGAAACGGGAGTAAATTCCCCTCGCCTAAAAATTTTTTCTAATTCCGTATTTTTCAAAACATGAAGATTGTGAAGTTTTATGTTACGTACTCCCAGAGAGTTAGAAATTTTTGCAGTCTCAATAATTTCGTCATCAGTTTCGTTAGGCAAACCAAAAATCAAGTGAATCCCAACATCAATTTTTGAAGTGGGTCGGGACGCCAATTCACGGATCACTTTTATAGCGCTGGCGGAATTGTGGCCACGCGCTAAAAACTCGAGATGGTGATCAAAAAAACTCTGTACACCAAATTCTACGCTAAAATAGGAACGCTCAGAAAATTCTTGCCACAATCGAATCAATGCCGGCGACACGCAATCGGTTCTCGTACCCACGACAATGCCCACAACATCGACCTCTGAAAGGGCTGCCTCAAATTGAATACGGAGTTTTTCGAGCGCAAGGAATGTGCTAGTGTAGGCCTGAAAATAAATCAAAAACTTATGACCCTTATTTTTCTCCGCCTTAATTTTCTTAACTCGGGCGATCTGATTTTCTAAAGTGTCCTTTTGCTTTTTTTCATACGCAGCCGAGCCCCATTCATCACAAAAAATGCAAGTTTTCATATTTTTTAGGCCAAGGCGATTCGGGCAGGTATCCACTATGCTAACTGGGATCTTAACCACTTTGGTGCCAAACCGATTTTTATAATACCTACTTATTGGATAGTAAGGTTCTCTTGCACCCATGTCGCGAAAATAGTAAGTTCTCGCCCATAGTCAATGGAAACCTACCAAACTCTTATGACTTCTGACGGCTCTCCCACTTTAATTGATCCAAAATCGGGTCAAGCGATGCATGCCCGCGAGGGTGCGGCTTCTGAAACCTTTTATATTTATGGACAAGGTTATTTAGAGTCGCGAAAAGAGGATGTTTCACATTCTGTCTGTGTTGTAGGCCTTGGGATGGGTTATATTGAACTTTGTATTTTGGGCCATTGGCTTACTAGTTTTGGTTCTGACTCATTACCGGCAATTCATTCTTATGAATCTGATATCAAATTGAGAGATGCATTTACGACCTGGTTAGCGGGAAAGCCAAATGGCGAACTTGATCTTGTACTCAAAAATGTCAGCAAAAATTTTGGTCTAATGGACAGAGACTTAAAAGATGTTGCGTTGAACTTCTACGCTACTTTTCAGTGGCAGATTCATGGTGCCTTAAGCAGTGATACAAAGGCTCCCCTAAAATTCGGCCTTATTTGCTATGACCCGTTTAGTTCCTCTGCCAATCCTGATTTGTGGGAAGAAGATTGGCTTGATATATTTGTTAAAAATTTCGCCGATATAAAATCTGTTTTTACTACCTATGCTTCAAATGGCCGTCTCAAAAAGGTACTAAATAAATGTGGTTTTAGCCTAAAAAATAAGATTGGTTTCGGAATGAAACGGGAGTCGACGCTTGCGATTCGAAATTAACAAAATATTAACAAATGGTAGTAAGTTTAGCCCATAAACTCGATAAAAGACTAAATAAACTTGGATTTTTCGCCGAAAAGTTAGACTGTAGAAAGGGAACGTAGGTAGATAAATGAGTACGTCAGTTCACGATCAGGGACAAGATCGCTCATTTCACGTTGCAATTCTCGCGGCGAGCCCAGGCGATTTGCAGCCAATCGTACGCTATTTAGAAAAACGGACTTGGGTCGTAAAAACCTTCGATGCGTTTAACGAACTCGCAAAATACTTAATAGAAAATAATCCCGACTACGTTCTTTTAAGTTTTAGTATTCAATTGCCTGAAATAACAAAGTATCCACAAATTATTTGGAATAAATTTAAGATACCGGTTATCCCATTTGGAGAGAGCACGGATAATCATACCGTTGGGTTACTTCGCGCATTTGGTCACGACGCACTTCTTCCGCCGATTAGCGGTCCGTTGGTGTATTCAAAGATTGCAGGTCACGCCACCGGAGGATATCAAACTAAACTTCATATGCATTCTGCGACGGAAACCGCACAGCCAATAGGAGTTAAAAGTCATAAAACCCCATCACAACGCGACTTGCTTAACTTAAACCGCATCTATAAAGAAGAAGAGAGGCAGTTTTTTGGTCAACTTGAAAATTCACTTTCAGCGGCATGTGATGCTAGGAATAGTGTTGATACTCCGGTTGCAAAAACAAAAAAATTAACAGTTTTACCAATTGCCGACGGAATGTTTACGGGCATGCTTGTCTTTGTGATGGGAGACGAGGACTCAGTTGATCCAATGCTTATTAATAATATGCGTGAAAAACTTGGTAGCTTAAATACCTTTATCAAATTTGATGGAATTATGACAAAATCATTGAGCATTGAAATTGACGAGGTTGATTTTAATATCTGGACGTCGCATAAAGCACGTTTTGTCTCGCGTGCTGAGCACCGCGGAAAAGAAGTTATGATGGCTTTCTTTGAAATGGACAAAAAACTCGTGGAGATCGCTCCATCGATTGATCCAAAAATGGCGAAAATTAACGTTGAGAGCATCACCCCTAATGTTGCCATTGATTTTGACGCCTATCTTTACCTACAATCAAATCAAAAATTTCTTAAATACTTACACTCTGGAACAAGAGTCAGCCCGACGCAGCTGCAGAATTTAAAAGAAAGAGAGATCGACTCATTCCATATCGACAAAGAAGATCAAAGCACCTATCATGCTTATGTTGCTAAAAACTATTTAAGTTCCACTATCTCTTCGGGACAATCATATTTAACAAAACCCGAAGGAAATGAGGAAGAGTAAAGCGGAATAACAGCCAAATGAAAGTTTCAATCCTCACGCTAGAACAAATCTTAAACCAATTTAAAAAATCGCGTCAAAAAAGCCCTCAAACTTATTTAGCCATGTATTCAAGTTGGTTAGGGGGCATTGTCACTGATCCTGAACTTATGCTAATTCCCATTGACGACCATTTGGTGCACCGAGGTGATGGTGTATTTGAGGCGATGAAGTATTATGAACGGCGACTCTACCTCGCTGACGAACACCTAAATCGTTTGTTGGGTTCAGCTGAGAAAATTTCACTCCCGGTGCCAAATACCAAGGAAGAAATTCGCACTCTAATTGTTGAAACTTTGAAAGCCGCTAAGACCGATAATGCCGTAATTCGCATGTTCGTTTCTCGGGGACCAGGAGGATTCGGTCCAAGCCCATACGACAGCTGCGGGTCACAACTCTACATCATTGTTACCAACCCAAAACCTTTTGATCCCAAAAAGTATGAAACTGGAGTTAGGGTTGGGATTTCAAAAATAGCAATGAAGGATAAATTTTTTGCTACTGTAAAAACCTGTAACTATCTGCCAAATGTTATGATGAAGAAGGAATCTGTCGATAACAACTGGGATTTCTCTGTAAATATCTCTCCTGAAGGGTTCGTGGGAGAAAGCGCTACAGAAAATATAGCCATGATTTCACAAAGTAACGAATTCTTGATTCCTTCGTTTAAATACACTCTTCGCGGCACTACCCTTCTTCGCATGATGACTCTGGCAAAACCTCATTGCCACTCAGTCAAAGAGCGAGATTTAACTATTAAAGACTTTCTAAATGCAAAAGAAGTTTTAATGTGTGGTACAACTATGGGAATTGTTGCCGTCACAGAGTTTGATGGAAAAAAAATTAGCAATGGAAAGCCCGGAGCTTTTGCTGACCAGTTTGCAAAACTTTTTAAAGAGGACCTTTTATCTTATTCCCAATTATAGTTAAAGCTAATGCTGATTCGATCTTGGGTTCCTGAATTTGCCGGAACTTCATGACGAAGCCAACTTTCAAAAAGCACAAACTGACCCTCTTTCGGCATCAATTCAAAATGGAGTTTATTTTTACGCTTGGGCGAAGCCATAAAGCAGACCATTCGCGGATCCTCAAATTTGATCCCAGCAGATTTTTTTGGAACCTTCAAATAATAGGTGCCACTAATAACACTTAAGGGATGAATATGTAAACTATGATGAACCATCGGCTTCATGACATTCACCCAACACGAATCCATTTTTATTTTTCCTCGCTTCAACTCTAAACCTAAAGCCTTCACGTACTTCTTCACATGGACATCGAGGATTCTTTCTAAATCAGCAAAAGTGGGTGACATCTTGTGAAGGTGATCCAGTGACCCATATGAAGTGTAGCCACCCAAATAATTCTTTGCCGACCACTTATTGCCTTCGATATCTATTTCTTGAATTTTGCGAGTTTCCCGCAAAAGACTCTTATTTAAGTTGCTTTTCTCCCTTGAAGTTAAGCTTGAGGTATAAATAGAGGTTGGAAAAAGTTGTTTTACCGGCATAGAGGAAATTTAGCCTAACTACCCCTTGCCACTCAACGGAGAATTTGCAAATATTCATGTATGAAAAAAATTATAAATATTGCCCTTCTTCTTGCCTTTATTCCTCTTCTCTCGCTCGCCGCAGATGAAGATAAGTTTTCCTTGAGCGACACTGACAAGCAACTTCATATGATCGCAAGTTACGGCCTTACTTTCACTTTTACTGACATATATAGACGAATGGGACAAAGTAAGTGGAAAAGCTTATTATGGGGAAGTCTGTCCACGCTCGCTATTGGTACCATTAAGGAAATTACCGATCCCAAATTTTCTGGCCCCGACATGGCGGCCGATGCGGTAGGTATCACCATTGGTGCAGGTGTAATAATTTCTTTAGATGCAATTTGGGAGCCTCAGCCCTCATTGAAAGCTAAGTAACTTCTTTCTCTGTACGATTCTTGCAATTCTCCAAATGAGCAAGGTCATTCCACGGTAATCTCAGAACAAAAGAAAAGTATCTAAGATTTGAGTCAACTTGCCACGCACCGGGGAATATGTTCGCGCTGCAGAACTAAGCGGGAGAAATAATGGCAAAGAAAAAAACCGAAAGCAAAGTTTTGAAAGTCAAATGGACGTGGCTAATTGCCACGATTTTTGTTCTCATCTTTGTCCAAAACATGTTCGTAAATAACCGTCTTTATACTAAAGTTACTTATAGTGAATTTCTAAATCTCATTGAAGAAAATAAGGTTACCGACCTGGTGATCAGCGACAATTCCATTACTGGGAAGTACCGAAAATCGCCAGCTAATTCCCCCGAACATTTTTCAACGGTTCCGGTAAAAGATGATAAGCTCATCGAGCGCCTGACAAAAAAAAATATCTTATTTCAGTCGGAACGGCCAAATCCATTTTGGACAAGTATCTTCTCTTGGTTACTTCCGTTCATAATTTTTTATTTTATTTGGATATATTTAGTTCGCGGGATGGACAAAGGTCCCAGCGGTCTACTCTCAATGACGAAGTCAAGAGCTAAGGTATATATGGAAAAAAATGTTCAAATTTCCTTCGCTGATGTCGCGGGAGTAGAAGAAGCTAAGGAAGAATTAAAAGAAATCATTAACTATCTACAAAAGCCGACGTTGTACACGCGCCTGGGAGGAAGAGCGCCCAAAGGGGTTTTGCTCGTCGGACCACCGGGGACTGGAAAGACTTTAATGGCCAAGGCCGTAGCCGGAGAAGCCAAGGTCCCTTTTTTTTCGATTAATGGATCAGAATTTGTGGAAATGTTTGTGGGTTTAGGTGCGGCACGTGTGCGAGATCTCTTTGAACAGACGCGGGCGGCAGCTCCGTGTATATTATTTATTGACGAAATCGATGCTCTTGGAAAGTCGCGAAGCTTTGGGTTTATGGCGGGTGGTTCACATGAAGAAAAAGAACAAACGCTAAATCAATTACTCGCCGAAATGGACGGTTTCGATTCTTCCGAAGGCGTAATTATCCTCGCTGCAACAAATCGCCCTGAAATATTAGACCCTGCCCTGCTGCGAGCTGGAAGATTTGATAAGCAAGTATTGATCGGCAACCCCGATCAACATGGACGCCTACAAATTCTCAAAGTGCACGCCAAAAAGATTAAGCTAGACCCAAACATAAAAGTGGAAAGGATTGCGGCTCTTACTTCGGGGTTTTCGGGGGCTGATCTTGCCAACCTCGTAAATGAAGCTGCGATAATTGCGACACGACGGAACGCCCCCAACGTTACCGAGAAAGATTTCGTTGCGGCGATTGAAAGACTTGTGGCCGGCCTTGAACAACGTAAGAAAGTTATGAATCAAGAAGAAAAGCGACGTATTGCATTTCATGAAATGGGGCATGCCACTATTGGACTTGCCCTCAATACATCCGAAAAAATTCATAAAGTTAGTATCGTTCCTCGCGGGATTGGAGCGCTTGGATACACTTTACAAATGCCAACAGAAGACCGCTATTTAATCTCTGAGCTTGATCTTTTAAATCGCATCGCCGTTTTACTTGGTGGCCGCGCCAGCGAACTCATAAATTTTAATAACGTTTCAACGGGAGCTACTGACGATCTCGCAAAAGCCACCGATATCGCGCGTGCCATGATCACTCAATATGGAATGAGCGAAAAGCTTGGACTCCCAACGTTCGAAGCTTCAAGGCGATCCTTTTTACATGGACCCCTCGAAATGAATAGCCGATTTCAGTATAGTGAAAAAACAGCAGAGGAAATTGATTTAGAAATTAGGAGAACGCTTGATTCACAATTTGAACGCGTAAGTGGAATTTTGCAACAAAATAAAAAATTTCTGAACGCCGGCGCTGAACTGCTACTTCAGCAAGAAACTATCGACGAAAAGGAAATTACAGAACTATGGCAAAAGCATGGTAGATATCTGCGAGAAGAAAAGAAATCTCATGGTTGATATGCAAACAATAAAAAAACCAGCACGAAGACTGGCTTTTAAAAGAAAATTTAAAAGGCTAAAGCTTTTATTTTTTGCTACAAACAATCGCGTCGTTACCACCGGCGTGATTCATGACACAAGTATAATTTAAAGAAACTTCTTTATTATCTTGATTAACATAAACTTTTACCAAAACATCGGCGCCTGCGGGCCAAGCTTTGATACCGCGGAAGTTTGATTTTACTTGTTCAGTTTCGCCTTTAAAAAGTGTAAGTGCTTCGTGGGAAGCAGCATCCACTGCATCAATGGGCGATCCGTGAGCAAGCGCTAGCATCGGCAAGCAAATTGTGGCTAAAATAATTTTTTTCATCGTTTCTCCTAACTGGTTTCAATAACCTGTTTTGGCTATCTTTAGTCCAGTCACGAAATGCTGGCAACTCTTTCTTTTACACGGTGACGATCTGCCACCTCCTGAAATCTTTACACCTCTAAGGCCGCGCCACGCTTATTAAAATAATCTTCCCAGGGATTATCATATTTGAGCATTTGAAAGTTAAAATAACCGCTAATAAGTTCATCGGGAACTTTTAGCATATCCTGAAAGTGAAGCTTGGGTTTTCTGTCTTTGTCGACTAACAAAGCGCGCACACCTTCAACAAAGTCGCTATCACGGCAAAATTTAGTGGCCATTACCCACTCATGCATAAATGCTTCATGAATGGACCAGTTTTTACTCTGTTTTAACATTTCAAAAGTGACGGCGACAGAAATTGGCGACGCATTGTAAATATATTCCATATGAGGAAGCGGCGCGTGCACTTTTAGATTTTCTGAAAAATCGCGCAACGTTTTTCCCTGCATGATCTGATGGATAGTTTCTTTAAATGGAGTCACCAAACCGGTTGCTTTAGGGGCATCATGATAATTTATCATTAGGCGATGAACCTGCTCTTTGCGCTCTTGTAAAGTTTCTCCCCACCTGATATTTGCTAAGTCACTTAGAACTTCAGCTTTCTTTTTGTAATCAATAGCATGAGTAGCAACTTTCCAATCTAGCGCGTCTGTTGTGTTAAAACGAATTCCTGTTAATCCCAAGTAAGAACCAATGCCGTTCGGGATTTGGTGCAAAAACCATGAGGCGCCGACGTCAGGAAAAAATCCAATCGCCATTTCGGGCATCGCAAAAATACAGTTTGTCGAAGCAATACGAATATGACCACTCCGAAACAATCCCAACCCAGCGCCCATCGATATGCCTTCGGCCCAAATGATGGTTGGCTTCTTATAGGTATAGTTCAAATAGTTAGTAAGATATTCATTAAAAAAGAAATCGCGAATTCTGTTAATGGCACCAGAGTCTGTTTTACTTTTTAAAATTGAATCACGAATTTCTTTAACATCACCACCAGCAGAAAAACATTTTTCATCCGAGGACTGGTACAAAATTGCTGCTATCGATTTGTCACTTTCCCATTTCTGCAACTGCTCTACCATGTCGGTAACCATTTTATAGTTTAAGACATTGCGCTTCTCAGGATTGTTAAAAGTAATCACCCCGATTTGGTATTTACCTGATGGTAGCGTCGAAAACTCTAAACTCATTACTATTTCCCCTTTCCATCTGGAACAGCTGCAAGTAGCTGCGGCATAAGAACTTGGCCTTTGGGAATCAAAATAATATTGGCATTACTTGAAAGTATATTTTGAATTTCTAACACATCAAACAGACAATCAGAAACCTGTTTGTCACGTGCTATATCGCGAAGCGCATTACCGACAATCAGAGGGCGCATCGCCGCCGCCTTTGCAAACTCGGTGGCGGCTGTTTTCTGAGCTGAACTTGTTATTATATTTACTTGGTTGGCGCCATCTTGCTTAATCGCTGACGTCACTTGACGCAGTCGATTTACGACTTTGCTTTCAATTTGACGAATCATCTCAGGGTCGCGAAAGTGAACTTTTCGAATATAAACTGAACCAAGTTTAAAACCCCAGTCACCTGATTCTTTTACGACTTCTTCACGTACAATTCGACTCATGTCGTGACGATCAATCAACATCTGCCCCAGAGGCATATTACTTAGGCTGCGTACTGTTGAATTACTTACGTTAGCAGCCAGCGATCCTATAGGATCTTCGTTTTTAAATAAGAAGGATAGAGGATCCGTGATAAACATTTCGTACCAGACGCCAATCCCCATAGGTGCGCCTTCCTCCGAATTAACCGCAAGGCTGCGTTGGTAGGCTTGGTCTAAACGTAAATCAACTTCCCGTTTCTCTCCCAACCAATTTACTATTAATGCCTTCCATGTTAAGTGCGGCCATAAAAAATAAAATCCTGGTTCGGTTAAGACAAGCTCAACATTTCCAAAAAGAATAAATACCTGTGCAGTCCTTTCTTGGACGACCGTAAAGAAGCCAAAAAATTTTAAAAAATTTATGATTAACGGCGTAGCAACAAACCAAAACACCGTTGAAAACATCAAGCTCACCCAAAAACCTTGAGGGTTATCGAAAATAAAATTAATCATTTTGCACCTCAACAACGACGCGATCTGATTTTTTATAAAGCTCTAAACGAATATTTTTTGTATAGAGATCAAGTGCCGAACCATCCGTCCCTTTTAGCTCCCTTAGTTGGTTTGCCATTTGTATCAGTGGTTCTACTTCCGCTTGTGCCTTTAACGTTTCGATTTCCACCGCCTTGCGCGACTGAACAATGGTCTGATCTGCGTCCGCTTGCGCCAAACTAATATCTGAGGAAACATGGTTGTGGGCAGTATTAATTGCCGCAAGTGCTGACTCCACCTCATTCGGTGGTTCAATTCCCGTAATCAATGATGCATCCAAAACAATTCCATAGCGGGCTTCCGACGAGGCACACTCTTTGGCCATTTGTTCATTAAGCAAGCGTAGGTTTTTGCGCAAATCATTAATCGAAACTCCAATTGTGTCGGTGCTAGCAGTAGGTGATTCAAAATTTGCAATCCGCTCTCGTAACACCGAAACAAAATATCCCATAATGTGAGAAATCGGAGACCTAATACCAAACAAGAATGCATAAAGATTTTTCTCAGAAACACGAAAACGCATTTGTCCAATCAATCCCGTATTCAACTGATCTTTAGTGACAGCTTCAAGCATGCGACCACCTTTGTTAGCACTTGGCATGTCAGGGTCATACGCCATATTCACAGTCTGTGTCGCAACAGAAACCTTATAAACTTCTTCCCATGGCCATTTAATGTATGGACCTCCAGGCGGAATTACTTTTAATTTCGGATAGGCGTAGCGCGGCTTTTCGTCGGGACGAAGAGATCCGCTAATAGGATCGTCAAGCGTCGTAATATTTCCAAAACGTTCGGCACGGCCGAAGCGCGTCTTTACGGCACGCTCATTTTGATCAACAACATAGAAGGCAGTAAAAATATAACGTAAAATAAAAAAAATCAGAAAACCTAGAAAAAATGTGCTCATGTCGATTATCTCCGTAGGAAATAATCCTAATCTGTTAATTTTTTTGAGTCACGAAAGAGTCGTCCCGACCTTGGTCGGGTTTTTTATGGCGCCAAACATTTGCTATTTACGCAGCGGAGATTGGTGGGTTCTAAAAGAAATTCGCAAGTACTGATCACCCCGTTTTTAACATTTTGCTCACGCTCATAATCATTCCATACATTCACGAGTTGCTCGAGCTCTGAAAAGTTTGCCGTCTGCGAGTGTACAAGATAAGAGCGCGGACCTCCGCAAGCCTTCACTCCAAATGCAATGGCTTTACATTCGATATCTGTTTGACAGAAATCGCTTGCGACAATTTCATCGATGCGATCTTGAGTCGATTTTAAATCCCGGTCACGATCCCGATTTATTATTGAGCGCGGACCATCAGCGCAGTTCTGAAAACTGCTAGCAATTCCGAGTATAACGATGCCTAGTAGAATCAGATATCTCATATTAATAGGATAACCTAATTTCAATGTTTATTGGGTATTTTTTGAGCTAGAGTTTAGTTCGTAAATTCAATAGTTTAATGACTCAGAGCAACTAAGCCCAAGATAAATTCTAGGGAGAATCAACTAAAAGCGCCTGAAAAAGCTCACTAACCAGACCTCTTGAACATAGCAAATTTTGGATTGATACTTTGCCACGGAGTCAAATTTTATGAAAATATTTATTTTTCTGTCGGCATTTCTAAGCGCAAATTCTGGATTCGCGGAATTTATTGTTGACGATCAACCCGAAAAGCCAACGATTATTGCTGAAAAAGGCAAACCACCCATGGCTATCTGGAAGAATGGCCGTGAAGCCACGGGAATGTTTCGCATTAACGATGCTGTTTTTGTGGATATACCTGCGACAGTTTATGAAAATTCATGCACGGGGTTTACGGGAGTCAAATGTAACTTTAGAAGCGGCATTCGCGCCCACCACATAGCTATGATTTGGACCAAACATGAGGATGCCAAACGTGTTGGCCAAATTTTGAAGTGGTCTTTTAAGAACAACAACGATCCAAAAGACTTACTGCCCGGAGACTTCTTTTTTGGCCCAGCCGATCACATACGCTACCCCGAGGCAGCAAAGGACTCTCCAAAGTTTGATACCATGACTTGCGATGATTACCGTTTTTTACCATCAGATCCCTTTATGGCGCCCTACAATCGTATTAAGAGATGGGAAACCGAAATCATGGACACAAACCCAGAGACTGGAATGCCGGAAAATCGCTCTACGGGTGGAGCTCTTGATGTTGAGTTGTTCCCTGATAGCACCAAAAACCTTCTTGAAGTCAGAGTTCGCGGCGTTTTTGTCGGTCGCAATTTAATGCTTCAGGGAGACATTGTTAGTTGGACAATGGCCGACAAAAATAAACAAATTTGTCAGATTGGTTTAAAACCCGATTTTGCAACCGCGATTGCTGCCCTCCAGAAATATTCCACGACTCTTCCAAATAAATTTGTGCCTTATGTTTTTAGCGATGATGGTCTCATGCCCGAAATCATTAACAATATGAAATCATTTTTGGAAAATCCTAATCTTTTCCGGGTAGAGTAAGCATGAAAATCATTCTCAGTATTTTAGTTGTCACACTTCTGCAAATAAGTTGCACACGGCCCTACCACGACCAACCAGAAATAACCCGTTACGGAAATAAATCTGCAAATCTTATGAGTCCGCAAGCGCGGCTACGTAAACTTAGTCTTCACTTACGTGGTTTTCCTCCGCGGCTAGAGGAATACGATTTATTGGCTGCCTCGTTGTCGCGCGGTCAGGGACAACAATTTTATAAATCTAAAATTGATGAATACCAAAATTCTCCTCAACATTTCGGTAAAATGATGGACCGCTTGGACGAGCTTTTCGGAGTATCCGCGCATTTTTTACCGGCTGAGAAGTTTATCAACGACCTACCAGACAAAGTAACAACGACTTCTCAGGGCATGAATTCGATGGATCTCTTGTTTCGTCGAATCATCAAAGAAAACCTAGACTGGAATAGTTTGTACTTGGGAAAAGAATACCAATTTGTTTATCCCGCTATATTTTTTCCCCAAATCTCTGACATCGGCTTTTACAACGCCATTCGCCCAGACCTGCCACCTTCTGACGACGGTGTCGTCCGTAAAAAGAGCGGCCAGTATGGAGACGAGAAGTTTGAACGTAATGTAATGTCACTTTCCTTCGCTACCAATGACGACCGCGTTGCGGGTGCCATTACGACCAGTCGATTTTTTTCTCGTTACACAACAACTCTATTAAATAAAAATCGCAAACGTGCCGCGGCCATCTTTCGCATTCTGCTTTGCGACGACATGAAACCGATTATTCCTGCTAACGAAGATATTTCGGATTTGGTCGAAAAATCTTTTCCCAAAACCGATAGCAAAACTACAACTACAATCAAAACTGATGAAATTAAACACGGCACTCAGCAGTCATGTATGGCCTGTCATCAAAAACTAGATCCCATGGGCGAAACATTTCGCTTAAGTGGAACAGTAATGTCGCCAGAAGCCGCTCCTGGAGCGCTTTTCTATCCCACTAACGACGGACGAGCCGTGCATGTACCAGTTACGGGAATTGGCCATTTGACAACCGCCATTACTCAACAGCACGAATACAAACAGTGTCAAGTGCGCCGATTTTGGGAATGGTTTATTGGCAAAGATGTTCCACTTTCTCATCAGCGCTTGGAAACTCTCGTGCGCGAATTTGAAAATGGTGGACGTCGTCCCAAGGAATTTATCTCTTATTTGGTTCAGCAAAGTGAATTTCTAGAAGATCAGTCGGGAACATTTGCTCACGATACAACTTTTATGCAAATAAAACCGATCATGAAACAATGTACGAACTGTCACGCTGGTATTACGACTAAGTCAATCCCTAATCTTGCACAGCTTCCCTTTGGTGGAACAATGGACCGCCATCAAGAGTGGATCAAAAAAATCATACGGGCTCTAGATCTCAATGGCAATGGCTCGGCTGCCACGATGCCACCACGAGATTCTGGGTGGAAACTTAGCGAGGAAGAACGCAATGACCTCCGCTACTGGATTGCCAAGGGTGCTCAGGATGATGGTGGCAACAAAACTATCGAAGTGAGTTTATTCTCAGCAAAAGCAGTTACTCATAATGAGCCAAACCAAAAGAAAACCGGAACTTTTGGCTATGCTGGGGTACGCTATTTATCTTCTAATGATATTTTTCGCTGGCTCTCCCAAAAATTCCCAATGGCTTATTTAGTAGTTGATGAATATAACAAATCCAAAGGATCCAAAAATACTGAACCCGAAGTGGTAAAATGTTCGTACCCCACTGATCAACGTGCTCTTGGTTATATTAGCCCTGCAACCCAAGAACCTGCTTTTAAAGGACCGTCGCTGGCGTTTGCCAAGTGGCTCGCAAAGTGCATTCTCACTTTTACCAAGACTGAATTCGAGGAAATGAGAAAAGTGAATCAGCCTTTTGACAAATTTTTAGGAAAGAAAGTTTTGGAAAAAACAGCGGGAGGCCCGCTCGAAGAAATGCGCAAAGCCCCCGAGACCTTCTCTTGGTCCAAAATTCCGCAAGACTTACAAACGGAAATTGCCACCCATCTTGTTCAAGAGTCCATTGGGCGTAACGTCGCCGCCCGGGAAGATCAAATTGTGAAGATAGCTCTTATCGCTGCTGATAACTTAAAAAGTCCAATGGTGACAGAGGCAATTCAAAGAATATTACTAGCGACAATCTTACAAGATGAGTTTTTAACTTACTAGGAGACTCCGTGAGTTTACGAATGACACGACGAAATTTTTTGAAGACAAGCACACTGGCCATTCCTGGACTTATGCTTTTTGAAAAAAGCATTTTTTCATCTCCTCTCTTAAGTCAAGATCCTCATTTTTTTGTCATGGTCCGCGCTTTCGGTGGAATGGACGCAACTCTGGGGTTGGATCCACAAATCATGCCGGTCGATACAACTTCAGAAGATATTTTCCTAGAATATCGACCTGAGGATATTATCAAGGTCGATGGTTTAAAATTTGGCCCCACCTGCAAGGCCATTGTGCCATTTGCAAAAAAATGTAATGTCGTAAATGGCGTGATGATGAAACGTGATGCGGGACACGAACAGTTACTACAATATATGGCCTCCGGTAAAGGCGATGGCAGCGCACCACTAGTACCCGTTGAATTAGCAGCAACCGCGGCTTCGGGCCCATATGGAGTTATTTCAGATAGCTCCGTTTACTCCGCTTCGCGAAACGTGCCTATGAGTTCGGTTAGTGATATCATGAACGAAGTTAACGGACCGTCGCTCGCGACTATTTTACGTCCCCTTGATCCTGACCCCACGCAGATAAGTCCGCTGGCGATTGCTCTTCGTAGTATTATTTCGAGTGGTAGTATTACGGCAAGCTTGATTACGGCATTAGCGGAAGTAAAAAAGAATCATGCCGACGCCACTCCGAAAGTCCAAGCAACAATTGCCTCATTCCTTGCGGGCGCCTCTCAACAAGCGATTTTAGAATTGACAGATGACAATTTCGACACCCACTCGAACCACGAGAAAATTCATTTCGGTTACCAAACAAAACTTTGGAACCAAGTCGCAGATTTATTTTCGCGTTTTGAGAAAACTCAATACTTAAGCGGCAGCCTGATGGACTACACAACGTTTATGGTGATCACAGAGTTTAGCCGCACACCAAATTTAAACGGGGCTAAAGGGAAGGATCACAACACCGACACCAACTCCGTTCTGTTCGCAGGAAAAAATATTCTAGGTGGAAAAACCGTCGGCTCAAGTAAAATCATTTCAGCAAAAAATAGTCGCGCCGGTGTTCCTTTACATATCGCAGCGGCAATTGATCCTAAGACTGGTCAGCCCGCAAATGATCCCAAAGGCGCAACATTTATTTTACCGGAAAACGTGATTCGAACTGTCGCTGATATTTTTGGAAACCCTAAAGGCTTCTCATCAGTGGACCCAGACACTTCGATAATTCCCGGGGTAAAAGCTTAGGGCGCATAATGTGCACTTTTGTGCATTCTTTTTTGAAAAAAAGTAAATTATAAATAGACAAAAGATTTTTATTTTAGGAGGTCCCCGTGGACGCGCGGCTTTTTACCTGTTTTTTAGTTTTTTTATGCAATATTGGCTCGGCCGAGACAAACAATGAGGCGTGCACCACCGGCGATACTGATGTGCTAAAATTAACATTTAATCTCGTTGGTTCGATTACTACCGAGGCAAACCAACCAATTGAAAGTATAGCTGTTGACGCTAAGAATTTTCTCTATGTCCAGAAACCCTTTAATGTATCAATTTATGACCAGAATCTAAAACTTCGAGCTTCCCATAATTTCAAGAATCAAATTTTCGGCAACTTAACAAAAAACCTCAAGGGAGAAGTTGTTGTCTTCGATGGAAAAAACTTGCTCCACCAATTTCAACCCGGGGGCAAAATATTTACCTCTAAGGAAATTTCCGGATTTGTACCGGTGGATAAAAAAATTACTTCTACTCCAAAGTACTTACCCGATGGGTCGATGGTTTTCGTGGTCAACGAAAAACACGTTACTAAAATTATTGACGATTTAGCAGTGGAGCTAAATCCCCATAAATTTAAGGGGGGAGGAACAGCGCCCTTTTTACTTAATAACGGCCATTTTTTAGTTGCAGATTGCGATGATAACAAAGACCAACGCCTTTTAATCTTTGATGAAAATCACAATTTGTTAAGAAATGATCGAGCCAACTTAATCTTTGGCTGCAAAACGGAGGCACTACACCACTCAGACGACTACTTTATTATTCCTTGGGGAGATGAAGCTTATTACTACTCCTTTCAGGGTTGGTCATCAAGCGGCCGACTCGATGGATTTGGTTTGCAAGGAATTCGTAAAGTCGAATCAAATCCTGTCATTATCGATAAGAAAATCTTCTTCTTAGCCGATAGTCAGTTAAATTTCATAGATCGCGACGCCGTTAAGAAGACCTTTTTTTCATTTGCTTCGCGAGATATTAAGCGAGTCAATTTAAGCATCAATGTGTCAATACCCTTTCAGAACCCACTGGTTATCGACTACGAAAACAGCAGATATATCCTACTATATAGTAAACCTAAAGCGCTGGAAATTGCTGAAAAACTGTTGGCTTTTGATAACAACGGTAAACTGGTAACTCTGGCGCCCCCGAGAGATCTTGTCATAAACCCTAGTTCGTTAATTTTAGCTGGCAACACTGTTTTATTACCTTCCAAAGATAAAATTGTAGGTTTTAAATTTGGACCAAAACTAAAGCCCGAGTGCCAAAAAAATCAAGGTAGTGGCAACGACAGTGACAATGTAGAAGAGACTGCAATCGAGTCGCAAGTAATTACCGTCCCTGCGTCTGCAGTCATCGATAAAGGTAGATTTGACTAATTTTCTTAGACGTTTTCTCGCAACTCAGTGAGCTCTTTTTCTCGCCCGTCAAGCTCTTCCATTTTTTGAAGTAAGTTTTCTTCGAGTTGCGAGATGCTTTGTGAACACAAGCCGAGCTCCTTAGAAATCTTGGCTGCTTGGGGACCTTGCATTGTCAAAAGATCTTTTAAAAACAAATCACGTTTTAGCTCTTGTGCTCCTAGATCGGTTTCACATTGCTTTATTTCTTTTTGCAAACGCTTAATTTCAACCTGCAATCGCTTACTCTCATCGCGGTAATTAAATTTCTGAGCCTCTACCTTTTTATCTTTTTCGTTTCTACTATTTTGAACTTGTTTTACTGGCCACCGTTCTTTAAGAACCCCCTTCTGCAGACTCCAAATGTATTCATCGTAACTTCCAGGATAGACTTCAACACGGCCATAGCTAATCTCTAATATTTTAGTGGCGATACGGCCGATAAAACTTCGATCGTGACTTACAACAATGACTGTACCTTCGTAATCGCGCAAGGCCTCAGTTAATGTCTCGACAGTCTCAAAATCAAGATGGTTTGTTGGCTCGTCCATCAGTAATAGGGGACTACGTTTAAGTAGTACTTGCCCGAGCGCAACCCGTGACTTTTCTCCACCCGAGAGCATCCTAATTTTCTTTTTAATATCATCACCCGCGAACAACAGTGATCCGGCCACATTTAAGATATCTTGAGTTTTGAGATCTTTGTGTGCCGCTTTTTGCAAAGAATCAAAAACGTCATCATTCATATCAAGCTGATCGGCAGAATGTTGAGAAAAATGCGATAGGGTTACTTGGTATCCCAAATTTCTCTCTCCCTTAATCAATGATAGGGTTCCCGCCAAACTTTTTAAGAGCGTGGATTTGCCGGCTCCATTATGACCTACAACACCTAAATGAACACCGCGCTCTAATCTTAAATTTACATTTTTCAAAATAACGTTTTGTCCGTAGCCAAGCTCAGCACCAACTAACGACAGCGATTCTTTGCCTGTGTGAAGTGGCGACGGAATTTTAATTTTTACCCGCACCGGCAAGTCCCTTATTTCTACATGCTCCATTTTATCAAGCATCTTCATGCGACTTTGTGCCTGACGAGCTTTACTGGCTTTCGCTTTGAAGCGATCGACAAATTCCTGCATATGCTTTCTTTTTGTCGCCAAGTTGGCCGCCTGTGCCTCAAGCACCGTGCGAAGCTGTGTCTTTTGTTCAAAATAATCGTCGATATGACCAGGAAATTTAGTGATGTCACCCGCTTCAACTTCCAGGGTGGCCTCAGTAGTTCGCCGCAAAAACTCACGATCGTGGGAGATTAATAAAAAGGCGCCATCGTAACCCTGCAGAAATTTTTCCAGCGCTAAAATACTTTCTAAGTCCAAAAAATTCGTTGGTTCATCTAAAAGCATGAGGTTTGGCTCTTGCCCAATCAAATACAAAAGCTTCATTCGCATGCGAAAACCACCACTCAGCTTAGATAATGGGCTAGCGAAATGATCTTCGTTAAGGCCCAATTCATTACCGAGTTGCTTTAGCTCCCAAATTGGTTTGCGACACTTTTCAGCTAAATACTCTTCTGACGTTTGCTCAAGGTTCCATTCAGCTTCTTGCTCTAAATAACCGACCCGCAGCTGTTGCGACTTAATGAGCGTACCAGCGTCTAAGGCTAACTCACCAACAATGATTTTAAACAGCGTCGTCTTACCGGCTCCATTAGGCCCAATAACGCCAACATGCTCGCCGGCGTTAATAGCGAAGCTGGCCTCGTTAAACAAGTTTCTGGCGCCAAAGTTCTTAGAGCCGTTTTGAAGTTGAAGGAGGTTCATACTATGACTTTCTAGCATTTTTTTGAAAAAAATCCACGCCTTCGTCATTATAGAACATCAAATTTAGTAAATCTATGCTATGTCTGCGTCTTCAAAACTTTAAAAGCGAGAAGATGTGAATTCATTTGCCGAACTAAACTTAAGCGAAAACCTCAAACGTTCAATTGCTGATCTTGGTTACGAAATCCCGAGCGCCATCCAAGCCCGAGCCCTGCCCATTCTTTTGGGACATCCAACCGATTTTATTGGGATCGCGGCAACAGGAACAGGCAAGACCGCGGCATTTGGAATTCCGCTTATAGAAAGTATCGATACAGAAAAGAAATATGTGCAAGCTTTAGTACTCTGCCCGACCCGAGAACTTGCGTTGCAGGTTTCAGAACAACTCAATTTATTGGGAAACCATAAAAGAGCCCGCGTCACTGCAATTTACGGAGGTTCAAGTTACAATGATCAAGTTCGTGCCTTAAAAGGTGGAGCACATATAGTAGTTGGAACTCCAGGGCGTTTAGTAGATCTCGTAAAGCAAGAATTTCTTGACCTCTCAAATCTTAAAACTCTCGTCTTAGATGAAGCCGACGAAATGATTTCGATGGGTTTTAAAGAAGATTTAGAGTTCATCTTAGACCAGACTCCTGAAAGTCAAGCCAACACATGGCTTTTTTCTGCAACAATGAGCCCAGAGGTTAGAAAAGTCGCTGACACTTATTTAGAGAATCCCAAATTTGTGCAAGGGAGTAAGACTCAAGTTCTGTCGAGCACGGTGGAACAAATTTATTACCGTACCCATGAAAGTGATAAGCCAGAAATTCTTTGCAAGTTAATTGATGCGGCTGAAAATTTTTATGGAATCGTATTTTGCCAAACAAAGTCTCTAGTAACGGATCTTACTCACTATCTAGTGGAGCGTGGTTACAAAGTTGATTGTTTACACGGCGATAAGGATCAAACGTCACGTGAGCGCACGATGTTGAGTTTTCGTAATCGCAAAGTGAATATTTTAGTTTGCACCGATGTTGCTTCGCGCGGACTCGATGTCAAAGACATTTCGCACGTCATTAATTATTCAATTCCGCGTGAGCTTGACGTTTACGTTCATCGCATTGGTCGGACGGCCCGTAGCGGAAAGGCTGGGTTCGCTATGAGCTTGGTGACTCCAAGTCATCGCAATCTTATCGGACGTATTGAAAATATGACGAAATCCAAAATGCGCGAAGGGAAGTTACCTTCACGTAAGGAAATTGGTGCAAAAAAAGTTTCGGCTATCTTACCACGATTCCAGGCACAAAATCCTGTGTTTGGACGCGCCATTGAACTCCTTGATGACTCTTGGAAAAATGCATTTGCCGAAATGAGCCGTGAAGAAATCGTTGGTCGATTTTTAGCAATGACATTTCCCGATATCTTTGTAGAACGAGAAAAGCCCAAAAATGCGCAAGGCGAACGTTCCACAGAATATCGTTCGCGACGTGATCGCCGCGGCAAAGGTGGCCGTCGTCGACGGCGCCATTAATGCCTCAGAGCCACACCTAATTTCTTTAACCACTCCGGAATGCTAACGTCTCCGGCTGGCTCTTGAGCAGGGACGTCCTTCTCTTCTTGGAGTTCATATCGATAAAATTTATGAGGTGGAGAGCTATTCGCAGTCCTAAACACCACCAATGGCTTTTTTGGTGAGACAGAGAAAACAGGGATTAAGCTTTTCAACAGCGTCTGAAACCCCCTAAAAGATAATCCTGCATAATCCATATCGAAAATATTTGTCACGGAAAGTACCATACTACTAGACTTTGGATATTGAGCCCGGAGGCTTTGATAAAAATTGAGATTCGTTATTTCTGCCAAGGCGTAACTAATTCGATTCTCATCGAAGAGCCGCTTCAAGCTTTTGAAGTTTTCTGGATTGTGTAAAACGCTAAGTTGTTCGACCGTGGAGCGAGGAATCTGGCGATATCTGTGACCAAAAAAATAAGGTATATTTGCAAACATCGGATGTCTAAGACTCGGCATTGGGTTGTTAAGAGGTTCGCTGAACATACTTCGACTCCAGAAATAATGCTGTAAAAACTCAAGTTCCTCATCTTTGATTTCAGGCCGACTGGAAAAATGTTTCAAGAGTGCCTCTATTCGGCGCGGGTCTAAATAATGGAGTCTTTGGTCTGATACTATTTCGAGAATTTGGTCGAACGGCTTGTCTTGCGAAACATGTTCGGGAAGATATCCACCAAGAAGTAATACTAAGTCCCTTGCCGAAGAAGAAATTCTCACTAGTGGCGCTATCAATAACGCGTGAGTTAGCAAAGGATACGGGCTCCAGTCGGCTATCACTAAGTCCTTCACTTTTTTGTCAACTGCGATTTCCCAGGCTGAATTAGTTCCAAAGGCAATCATGAAATCAGCCGCTTTATGGTCAAAGGGCGTGAGGTGCCAATCACCTTCGTTGGAAGCCAAAAACTCTGTTCCTGGCTGCCAATCAGTTTTACTTTCATAAACAAGCCGACGAGATTTTCTAAGGTTTTGCATCCACTTATCAAGAGGAAAAGCATTTCGAGGCTCGCCAATTGCCCAGGCCCGTTGAACGTCTTTTAGCAGAAATAGCTGATGACACTGAACAGTAGCTTCTGCCGAATTGATGCGGTAGAGCCCGGTAAGGGAGAAAACTAGCGACAATGAAACTACAAAAACTTTCAATCAAACTCCTTGGTAGAATACGACAGTACCATGCAAGATGTACCATCCGGCCAAAGAGAATTCCGATGAGAGTGGCGTAAAAAATTTTAACAGCGAGCCAAATCTCGGCAATTCGCTTAAATAAAAATGAGATTTCTCGGCATAGTTTGTGAATTCTAATCAAATGTCTTCGCAAATAGGAGCAATGATATGTTTAAATCGTATTGGGCCACAAATAATGTCAAAAGCATCAACAGTGGGACCCCTTTTGGAGGCGTTTTTGGAATTGTTCTCTTGGGCCTATTATTTGCTGCTTGTCGCCCCGAGTTTTCAGATAAAGAAATTAAGGGCGTGCTAACGGTCGACAAGACTCAATGGGGTAATGACAAACTTGAGATTTACGACATTGATTCTAAATTGACTCGCTTTATTTACCCAGGCAAAAAGATTATTCAAATCGATCAAGGGATGAAAAGTCTTGATTTGACTTTAATGGAATCTGGCGGAGTAAAGCTTGCCCGCCTTCACATTCCCTTAAAACACGTAAACCTCGAGGAAAATAAATTTGCGGTTGAAGGACAAGTTATTAATCAGACTTGGGATATCGCGGGTCAACGGCAAACACGAGTGCTGCAGGTAGAATATATTCCACGAACAGGATTTAAAGAGTGTAAATTTGGAGACCAAAATGGACTTTCTGGAGATCTTTGGGAGGTTGTTGATGTTCGCTACGATTATATAATCGATTTTCTCAACGAGGTCACAAAAAAACCCATTGGACATTTTGAAGCCCTGGGAGAAATAAAGACCAATTATAAGAAGGTCAGCCTAGGTTCACAATGTATCCTTCCAAAGAAAATTATTGAAAATGTTTCGGAGGCTTTCGAATGAAATACTTCCTATTGGCGATTGCCTCTACCCTAGTGGCTTCTACATTGACAGGCTGTTATGGAATCGCAGACAAAGGCATCTCTGGACATCTTGAATTCAAGAAAAACTCTGGTTGGACAACGCTGGATTTTAAGGATGGAAAAACTGGAAAGATTTTTTCGCTCCAGGAAGGTGATTATACCATGGCCTACCAAGAGGGTATTTATGGCTATCGATATCCCATGATTTCTATCTCTGATAAAAATGGAAATTTAGTTGGCCACCTTGAAATTCCAAGAAAGAGCTTGCGCGAAGATGGCTCTTTTGAAATTTATGTTGGCGATCGTTCGAACACAAATTCTTTTAATATTTTAGGTGGGTTCAGAAAAATTATTAATAGTCGTAAGAGATTCGCTAAGCTAAAGGCCTCCTGCAGCTATACCGAAGTCTACACGTGCATGGAATCAGATGGAAAGGGTGGAACTCGGGTGTCGACTTGCACCCGTTTAGTTTCTGGCAACCAAGATGAAATTTGGGAAAATCATGATTACCAAAACAATTATCGCATTGTCTTTGATGGCGCCGATTTGATGAATATCGCGATCTTTCGCGCAAAGAGCCCTACTCAAAACGAAAATGTTTTAATAGGAAGCGAGAGTTGTCACTGATGGAATGAACTTCAATTGTTCCCAGCGAGTAACGTCTTCGACAAATCTACAGATCTCTGCAACAGCTCAAAAGCCTGTTCATGAAGTTTTTCATTTCGCTGAACAAAATCTGTGTTGCGTTCCATTTCTTCAGCGGTCCAACCCAGCGAATGACCTACAAAAGGAAATGGCGGCGATACAAATCCCAACTCGCCAAAAAATGAAAGCATCTGACCGGAGATCATTTGGATATTATCTTGGCCACCGGTAATAATAAAGGAGGCGACCTTCTGTTGAATAAGAACTTTATTTTTCAGCGTAATTTGATTTTGAATACTATTTAAACGCTCTACCATTTTGTAATAGAGCGAACTTGCAGACCCCCAACGAATAGGCGTTGCAACGACAACGACATCGGCCCAAAAAACTAACGCATCGTAAATTTTTGCCATCTCGTCATTAAAATCTATTTTGGTAATTGAACAGGGCCAACTACACGCTCTTTCAGATTTAGAGTAAAAACCCTCGCACGGCCGAATATTCATCTCATGCAATGCCAAAAATTTTGTTTCTACATCCAATTCGTTTTCCGCACGTAACAACGACGATTTTAGTAAATGAATTGACGTCGAATAGCGCGGATGATTTTTGTCCATTGATGTGGTTGATATACCAACAACGCGAATCCTCCCAGGTTCTCGCTTAGGCTCACGAAATAAATGAGAAATGGGTAACCCTTGATTGTAGGTCGCTGAAATTCTTTTAGTTTCACTCGCTAGGTCGAGGTAAAGATCGCCATTTTCTACTTTTAAATTGTAGCTAGGGATGCTTCCGCCCGACTTAGCAATCGGTTCTCCAACTGTATTCATAGCTTCACCTGACTGGTGATGAAACTTCCAGTAATGCCACGGACACTCGACGTATCCCCCTTCGATTTTTCCTCGAGCTAAGGGACCACCCATATGATTACAGCGACTACCAATCGCACCGAATTTATTCTCAAAAAATGAGAGAGCTACTTTCTTTTCACCGAAAATAATTTCTTTAAGGCCGCCATTTGAAGCCAAATCCCGCTTCAGGTCTTCAGCATTTCCTATTAAAATCCAGTTTTGGGGTTTATCGCTAGCCATTACTTAATGAGGCCTTGCCCCATAGTAAAAGTCAATTGGGATATGGCGAGCGACTTGCGAATGTGGCAAGTCATTGCTCAGAGAGATCCCCTATCCTTTCGCTTTCCAAACAAAATAGATTAAACCTCTCTTAATGATGAGCGACCGAGCTGCCGGGCCTTTGATCTTTCTTTGACTCGTTCTCTATCGCCTGCACGATTAAGTTTTTCAAGCATGTGATCGACGACATCGGCTAAAGCCACATAAAGATTTGAATTAGACTTTGTTACTATCGTGCCATCGAACCTGCCACGAAAGACATGAAGTTTTACACTGAATAAATCTGGACCTGCTTGAATGGGAGAGTTTTCCATCTCAAGTGTCACCACGATTCGACTCGCGCTCAAGTCCTTAAACTTTTCTATAAGAACTTCAACTCTTTCCGTCACGATTTCCCTTGCAAGTTCTGATTGATCTAAATTTTTAAACTTAACTTGGATCATATAGTTTGCTCCTTTTGTGGCGTTCATCTGTCACGAAATCCTTTCACTTAGAACCTGAAACTCATTTTTTTCTAAGCCAGTCCCTTGGTGCTCTAAAATTGCAAGTATGGGGCGACCCTTGGGAATTTCTTCTCTTGGAGCAACCACCACTTCTCCGCCAGATACTAAAACTGTTTGTGCAAGGTCATCCAAAATATCATCATCTTCATGGTCCAAATCGGCTGGGTGAATGGCAAGTCCTCCCGTTTTTTTATCCACTTTGCCAAAAACGTTAATACCATCGGCAATGATGAGTTTTTTGATGCGTCCCTGAATAGCGGCCTTAGCGATTTGAAAGATGTTTTTCTTCGCGAAATTTAACTCCTCAGCAAATCGAAACTCCATTAGCGCATATTCAAGAGTTTTCTTGGCTTCAGCTTTCAATGTCTTACGAATATTTTGGCAAACATCTCTTAAGTTGTGGTTACCAAAGGAATGGGCTACTGGATTCTTTGTAACATTCTTGTATTTAAGATTTTTAAGTAGCCCATCAACAAGCGATTTTTCTCCGGCCAAGAAAAGCCTAGGAGTTGATTTTTGAGTCACCTGCTCTAGCCACTCACTTAGCCAAGAAAAAGTTTCATCTTGCTTTAATCGAAGTTGCCGTGACTTCTTAAGACTTAGATAGTCATTTATGGTCTCTTTCTCTTTGAAAAATTCGGGAAATAGAATAGCGTCTACTTTTTGAAGCGACGTTTGATTACCCAAATATAGTTCGGCTGAATCAGCCTTTAGTCCCAGTAGTAAAAACTCGCGATCTAGTTGCATCCAACGAAGCAAAGGCTTTACGTGAAAGCTGCTTGCCACATGACACTGTCTTTCAAGTTCAACCGGAACATTCAGAACCCGAAAGGAATCTTTTGTTCTAAAAATGCCGACATTGCCTTTCATTCTTTTGAAAATTCTTGCGTCATGCAAAAGAGTCTCTAACGGCTCAAGAAACTTCTTTCTTTCCTCGACAGTTTGGGCCGAATGAAGCGACTCAGATGCCTCGCTGAGCGTTTCTCGAAGCTGAGATTTCAAATCAATCAAATCGCCTCGATTAACGAGATATACTGTTAGATGAATCCCCTCAGAGGACTCTAAGAGAGGTTTAAGAGAGATTTTCTTTTCGGTAATCATAAAGCCTCCTGGCCAATCTTTTCATAAAAGGTCCCATTTTAAGTTGAATCATGAACACCATGCTCACGACTCTATGACTTTACGGAATTTCTATTAATTGTTAAAATAGATAAAAAATCTACATATAATCGTTTTTAGATATGCAATTGAATCATCTCAAGATTTGTAGCAATGGCGTCTTCCATTTTATTTTTATCATTAACTAAGAATATCTCTTGGTGAGTTGTCTAAAAACAGAAAAGATGTCAGTAGCAGCTCCAGAAGAAAATATCGTATAAAACAATATAAAATTAGCTATTTATCTATTTGATAGATATTTAAAATTAGTCGATATTGGGAGGGAGGAGATTGGATCGTCTATTGTAGCTTCGCTGATAATTGATCGAAGAAAACAGAAACTTGAATTTAAGAAAATTAATTTAAAGGAAGAAACGGAGACTGCTCATGAAAATCGCTAAACAGGTTTTTCTTCAATGCTTTGAATTAATTGTCTTAAATCAAAAACTATGGAGGAAATAAAATGAAATGCCCAAACTGCCATGAGACACTGACCATTGCTGAACGCCAAGGTATAGAAATAGACTACTGCCCACAATGCCGAGGAGTATAGATTTTTGATTAAGCAAGAGAACAAACTGAAGAATATGAAGACTGGAAGGCGTTAGGGGGTGCAATGACTCATCAACTCAATATTCATGATAAAGTAACATGCTGGGCGAAATCAATTGTCTCAGCATTGTGGTTTCAACGATTAACCGTTGGTGTTATTTTATTTTCAGCTTTTTTACTTGGATTTGAAACCAACCGCGACTTAATGGCAGTTCACGGGGCAACACTAAAACTCATTGATCGAGGTGTCGTCGTTTTTTTCGTGATTGAAATTATCTTGAAATTTGTCGCCCAAGGGAAAACTCCGCTTAAGTATTTTAGTGATACGTGGAACACTCTTGATTTTATTATTGTTGCCGGTTGCTTGATTCCAAGTGGCTCTAATGCCCTGGCCATTTTTAGAATGATTAGAGTGCTTCGCATATTTCGGTTGGTAACGGCCCTCCCAAAGCTACAAATTATTATTTCTGCACTTTTTAAAAGTATTCCTTCAATGGGCTACGTTGTTGTTCTTTTGGGAATGCATTTTTATATGTTTGGCGTGCTTGGGAGTTTTCTGTTTTCAAACAACGATCCCATTCACTTTGGAAGTTTAGGGAAATCATTTCTTACTCTCTTTCAAGTGCTTACTCTAGAGGGGTGGGTTGATGTGATGCGTATCCAGATTTACGGATGCGCCGATTTTGGCTATGAGAGTTTTCCGGACCTGTGCACAGCAAGTCAACGGCAGCCTTTTGCAGCAGCTTTATTTTTTATATCTTTCATCATTATTGGCACAATGTTTATTCTCAATCTGTTGATTGGCGCAGTCGTAAATGGAATGTCTGAGTCCCAAAGAGAGGTGGAGTCTGGCCAAACCCCATCTGCCGATCAGTCACTAGCTCTTACGGCACTAACAGCCGAAATCCGAAGACTTAGAGAAAAAATTGAATCCTCATAAATTGTCCTGCCATCACAAGGTACAGGCATCAAGACTTCCTCCAGCATCAGTGTTTCAACTTAGGCGCAAACAAAAATTCGACATTCAGGCACTATGGGTCCTTGTTGGTGAGCCTTCATATTCAAGCCTAAGATCAGACTCAGGCATGGCTCCGTCTCTTGCATTGGGCGTCTTAACAGTTTGGTCTGCCTCAATCATAGCGTTTCGCATTTGCTCCGTTAGCGTGGCGAGATTGCCAGGAGAGTGAGGAATGAGAATCGCGTTAGTGCGAGATGAGGCTCCAATATCTTTCAGCATGTCGAAATACTGTGTCATCAGAACAAGATTCATTACGTCTTTCGCCGTCGTACCAGCCACAGCCTTTCTGAACTCATCCACTGAATCGCGAAGACCTGCAACAATGGCCTGCCGTTGATCAGCAATACCACGCCCCTGCAGAGCTTTACTCTGAGCATCTCCTTCGGCAGCCTTTACTTTTATAATTCGATCCGCTTCCCCCTTTTCAGTAGCGGCTACACGCATTCTTTGAGCAGCGTTGATCTCATTCATAGACTCTTTGACTTTCGGATCAGGGTCAATGTCGGTGACAAGAGCCTTCATGATGCCGTAACCAAAACCCTCCATCACTTGAGCAAGCTCACTTTTTACGATGTTAGCGATATCGTCTTTTTTCGCAAAAACATCATCGAGTTTAATTTTTGGCACCTGCGCACGAACGACATCAAAGACATAAGACGTGATTTGCTTATTTGCGTCATCGAGTTTGTAAAATGCATCATAGACCTTTTGAGGCAAAACATAATATTGAACGGAAACAATCAGTTGAACAAACACGTCATCCTCAGTTTTGGTCTCAATGTTAACGTCAAGTTGTTGAACGCGTAGATTTACACGCACAACTACCTTATCAAGAAATGGAATTTTAATGTGAAGCCCTGGGCCAGCCTCTCTTAAGAACCTTCCTAGTCGCTGAACAATGGCAGCACTTTGCTGATTTACAGTGAAAAAAGTGTTAATTAGCAAACCGATCAAAAAAAAGCCAAATGTACCGAGTACTAGAATGGGCATAAAATTGAAATACTGATTTTCCATATTGATCTCTCACTTTCGTACCCTAAGTAGTTTTTAACAAGGAACCCCCTCCACCAAGAACGCATTGGTGGAATGTTTATATTCCTATAATTTAGCCCTGCGAGTTTGATGCCATATTAAGAAAATATGGATTTTTTGGAGTATTCAAAAAACAAGACAATATAAGGCTGTCAAATAAGCTGCAGTTGCCAACGAAGAAACACTGTCGAGAAGCGGCAGTAAATTAAAAAATTTCTGTGAAAGATCCCTAGACTAAAATCTGGGTAATTTTGACTCGTATTAGAAAGCAGATGCCCCAATTGCCCACTGTAGTTCGTGCAACAATTTCAGTTGCTATGCCTCGCAAACAATTTAATTTTGATAAATACGTTGGATCACAGTTCAAGAAGCGTGCAAAGCTTCTTGAGCAGTACCGCGAGTGGGCATCCCGACGAAGACTCGAAGGGCGAAATGGCGGCCTGCCACGGCGATGAAAATCTTAAATAGATCTATGGAACAGAAATAATTTTATAATTATTGGGACGCTCTGAGAATTCAACGCAGGGTAAATCGTAAGACCGATCTTTGCCACCAACAGAAACCGTTTTATTATGGTCGGAGCAGGTTTTTCTGACTAAATCGTATGCTGCGGCACCTTGTTTAAAAATATCAATTCCGGCGATTTGAGTGACCTTTAAATTTTCTTTGATATTTTTACAATTAGCCATCGCCTCAACAAAGAAGTGATCTGATTTTCGCCAAATGCCAACCCCTCCACAGTCCCGTGCTCGATGCTGGAGTCGCAGAATGGGTACATGATCTTCGGGAATACATTCTTTCTATAGATTCTTCAATCGAGGAAGTTCCAAAGAAATTTTACGTCGCATACAAAGTGGCTCAGAACTTTGTGTGTCTTCAAACCGAAAAAAACAAGGTAACGTTATTCTTGAAATTGAATCCAAAGAACTTTTCACCGCTTCCTGAGAATGCAAGAGACGTGTCTGAAATTGGACACTACGGCACTGGAAATTCTGAGTACAGCGTGCGATCTGAGAGCGATCTTCTTGAAGCGAAGAATTTAATTCGTCAGGCTTTTGATGAAGTCGGCGGATAAACACCTCGCCCAAAAATCACTCTTCTTCATCTTTAGGTTTCGCTTTTGAAACTATCTGAGCTCTTCTACTCGAATCAAGAATTTCACCGTAATGATCGAGCGCGCGTAACCTCGAATCCACATCTTCTTCGTCTAGAGCCCCTCGATCAATTAGATCAAGCACAAGGTCCTCGAATCGATGAACTCGCCCAGGAGGCAATGACTTCTGACCCACTGTCATAGTATTTTCATGGGTTGCGAGATAAGCTTTATTAAGCTGGGCCAGTGACAATAAAAGTTGATCAACGTCGTCAGTCGCTGCGCCAATCTCGTCGGGATTCAATTTGTCTTCGATATTGGTTAAAATTCTTTTGCTCGTTGCTAGTTGCTGCGGCGTAAGTATTAAGGTACGATATGTTTTAGTTGATGCCGATGGCGAATTTGCTCGGCTTCTTGTCGATCATCATGAACCGTTTGGCTTTCACATGCATACGCAGCTCTCGGAAGACCATTCGATTCGAGAGGTGCTTCCAACAACTGATTATAATGAAGCGCTACAGCTCTTTTTGAAGGAAGTGGAAAGGATAGTGAGCCTATGAAAAACAAAGCGTTAACCGTTAAATTTCAAAATTGGAATGAGTTTAAAGAGAAGGTTACCAAAGCGTTTAAAGAACAAAAGCGCAGCATCACTCCGAAAGATGTGATGGTGTTCAGCTCGGTGACTGAATACCAAAAATTTATGACGGAACAAAAACTAGCTATCCTTGCCGTTGTCGCAAATAAGAGGCCGCAGTCGATTTACCAGCTCGCGCAACTAGTGGATCGTGACTTTGCAGATGTTCAACGTGACTGTGTGGGGCTGGCTACCCATGGTTTTATGAAATTGGAAGACGCTGACGATGCCAAGAGGTCCAAAATTCCGCAACTCGCGTTTGATTATATGCGAATTGTAATCCATATGCCGACAATTTCGTATAGTCATGATTTGCATGAGGCTGCATGAGTCGTGAGACCAGGATGAAAAAGACTGCGAAAAAGAAAGTAACTAAGCCAAAGAACACACACCCCTGGCGACTATGTCCTCCTGGTGAACACTGGAGGCGAACACATCCTCTAAAGATACCACCGAGCAAAAAGAATCCTGCGGGTAGTGTGACTACACGTCACGGCCATTGTGTCCTTAATCCTACCGGAAAGGATCAACTTTACCCGGACGAAATCCAAGAAATAGGGGAGCAAAACTTTTCGAAAATCAAAGAAAAACCTTGTTCTATCGATCTAGGTTTTACAAAAAAATATAAAGGAAGCCAATACGACGACCTCATTGCGGGTTGGACGAAATATTGGAATGATGTCTTTAAACCTGAAACCCCACTCGATCCCAATGTTGTCAAAGCATTGATCGCTAGTGAGTCTGGATTTGATCCAAAAAGATTAGCCAACAAGAAGAATAAAGACAGCGCACGTGGTTTGTTGCAGGTCACAAACAACACGAGAAAAATTCTGGCCGATGAAAAAGGCGAATTGAAAGACCACTACCTGACGTTGACGAGGGAGGACCTCAATGATCCTTCCAACAATATCTGTGCAGGCATTCGGTGGTTATTCCGTAAGCGCGCCATTGCATCGGCTCTTCTTAAGAGAACGGCGACCTGGGAAGAAGCTATTGCAGAGTTTAAGGGTATCAGGACGACGACCAAAGCCAGAGCCAAAGAATTGATAGAGAGATTCAATGAATATTTGGAGAAACTGAAAAAATGCGAAAGCTTATAATATTGCTTTTAATAGCCTGTAGCGTTTCGACAGCGGACACGCATCAAGCACATTTGCAAAAACTAAAAAAAGAATTTCCATATGGTTTGCTGACGGATGATTTTGGAATCTTGAATATGCAGGATCTGAAAATTAATACCTGCATCGCTGGGCCTATTGCTTTTTCTGAACAAGATAGAATTTCTCCCTATCCTTATTGGCAATGTTTTGAAATTAGGAATACCAAAATGACCTGCGAGCGCGGGAAATATGATCCCCACGAAAAAGCTATAATGTCCATGTTGGCCGTGTCCGGCGTACGCGACAAAGAACTTCATGAATTTATCAGTCGACGACCCATCCCTCTTTGGTCATGCCGACTTTATAAAAAAGATTGGCAGAGACTGACGAAGAACGAAACACACATCTGTGTCTCTGGTGCCGATCACTCCAAAGAAGTGATAGGAACAAATATAAAATGGACTTGGATCTTTGGCCGATACAAAACCCGAAAGGGATGTGATTCTTATTTTCAGGGAGAATGTGCTGACGCTCGTATGTGTGAGGATTAGGAGAACTAAGTCCCCTCGATGGTTACGTCTGTTTGACGAAGTCCAATTGGCCTTCACTAAAAATCATATAGTACCGATTTTCTCCTTAAGCAGGCAAGTGTCACTTCAACCATCACCAAGGTCGGGTTACCTCAGGCAATAAGAACCGATAACGGTGTGCCTTTCTCGAGCGGAAATTCTCTATATGGACTCTCACCAGGAGGACGCGCGCGTTGGAAAATAGAAAATGAAACCTTTAACAGTTTGAAGAATCAGGGCTATGAGTTCGAACACAATTTTGGTCACGGATACAAGAATTTATCTGTGAACATGAGTTATTTAATGATGATGGCTTTTCTTTTTGACCAATTTTCAGAGCTGTCGTGTAAACACTTTCAAAAAGCTTTACAGGAGAGATTTGGCAAGCGGATTAGACTCTGGGAAAAGATGAAGGCCGCGTATGAAATGCTTTCTGAAATACCTGGCTGGACGTTTTTAATGCGGTTAATTTACGAGCCGGATGAGGTTCTAAAAGTATCGTTCAACAGCTCGTAAACTAAATTTACTTTGAACCGTGAATTGCCCTGATCCCATAACAAACTCTTATTAACACCGATAACATTTTTCTAACTCCAAGCCTTGAAATGGTGGGAGCCGTTCTCGCTTTGCCATCGATGGTGCGGCTTAAGCAAATCGTCCAAAAATAGTGCCGGCAATAAATAAAAAACCGCGTGGCCGGGAATTCCTGGATTCAATTCAGTAATTCCCGGTCAATCTAAGAATGTTGAATTGGAGCGGGTTTGCGGTCGCGAGAAAAATATCTTTTCGTAAAGATTTTCGTCGTTTATGCTGATTTTTTTATGGAGATATAGCATGAGGGCAAGGAAGTCCCTAAACGGCGAGTGCGGTAACTTCCATCAGCGGCCCGGATGCCTCGATAAGATGTTAATTTAGGCGTGAGTACTATGAACTCAAAAATTCTTTTACTTTTTTGGTTTCGGTAGTTGCAGATTTGGAGTTCGAATCGATTGAATCAATATTCATAAAAAGCCTTCCTTTGTTTAAAAGTTAGCTCTTTGATTCAAGTTGGAGTGGATTTACGCTCTAGAAGTCTGGCCTTCTTAGTAAGACTTCAGTAAGATTCAACTAAGATCACAACCGTGATAGGCCGTGATTTTCTGTGATGCTTCGACCCTTTGGGATCTCGTAACTCATTGAAAACCTTTGTTCGTAATTTCGTTTATTTAGCTCTTGAACTGAAAAACCATGACAAATAAATTGGCTCGCCGAGCACCCCAGCGTACGAACCCTAACAGTCCAACCAAAACTTCAAACATTTCAGCCATTTGTAACTTACAGGCAGTACAAGGACAAGGAGTTTTTGCTCCGAGAATACGTTCAAAAGCAGCAACCCGTTCGTACAATCGCCAAGGATCTTGGCTGTTCGCACTCCACAATCCTAGATGCGCTCAAAAAATTTAACATTCCTATTCGAAACCTAAGACCTGACCATCAGTCGCGAGGTCAAGTTGCTTACGGAAGACGAACACTAAGATCCAAAGAGATTGAACACAAACGTGAATTCGAAGTCTTAGATAAGATTCAAAATCTTAGGTCGCAAGGCTTTAGTTATTGGAAGATCGCCGATGTTTTAAACACGATGGGTGTTCCAACTAAGACCCGACGAGCGAGGTGGCAGCCTGCGACTGTGATGAAGATTCTGAAGAGAAATTCCCAGTCCGGTACAGAAAATAGCTCATAAACTCATATGGTTCCTCCCATATCTCAATTTTAGACAGTACGCTAAAAGATACTTGCAAATATGTACTCTATAAAGTACATTAGAAGTGTGACCGATATAGACATCAAGAAGAAAATCAACGCGGTCTTTTTCAAAACTCCGGCAGGCCATGAGCCTGTGAAGGAGACTTTGAAAGACTTAGGTCGGCCCACCAAAACGGTTGTGGGTGAAGACATTCGTTTTGTGGAATTAAATTGGCGAGTGGATCGACCCTACGTTGACCGTTTACGATCTGGTTCAGGTGAATACGAAAAGTCGGTCTACGAGGTCCGACATACAGTAGAGACTTTGGAGTATAGGACTTTATTTTTTGTTTATGACAACCTCATGGTCCTTGTTCACTTTTTTCATAAGACCACGAGGAAAACTCCAAAGTCAGAACTCGATTTGTCATGGAAGCGAATGAAGGAATGGGTTCATGAACAGAAATCTGCTGAAAACGTCGCGAAGTCGACACGGAGAAAAAAATGAAAAATAAATTAACGGGCTCCTCTTTTGACGACTTTTTGGCTGAAGAGAATCTCGAAACTGAAGTTGCGGCGAAGGCTGCCAAGCGTACCTTTGTTCATCAACTCGAAAAGCAGATCAAGCGTAAGAAGGTGAAAAAAAATGCCTTTCGCAAAGCTTTCCACAGTCCGACGACGACCAATCGTGTATTCGATGACCATGTGGGTGTGTCACTTCAAACGCTCTCAAAAGCTGCAAGTATTGTTGATTGCGATATTGCAATTAGTTTGATTCCAAGGGTCGCGAAGAAGGTGTGAAAGTTACGGATAGAGTCTTCAAGAACCGCTGCCGTTTCATTGATTGTGCGCTGGCTAATGGCTGGTTCTGTTCCTCCATATCCAAAACTGCGCAGTAATTTTGTATTGCCGGCGTCCTTGCTTAAGGTTTGTTAAATTGAACTTGGATTTAAACTTAAATTGCTCCCCTCGCGGGTCTAACATTAACCATGGATACTGACGAACTGCCCATATCCTTGCCGATTGAGCTGTATGGCAACTCACACAATCCATTGTATGTGGATTGTGATTATTTGGATTTTCGACACGAAAAGCGGACAACGTACTTTCGATAACTTCGGCTTCATCAGAAGGTGCAATTTTTCTTGAGTCTCTTATCAGCAAATCCACTAACATGGATGTTTAAAATTTTAATTTA
>LWDK01000044.1:102896-118480 GCA_002083485.1 Proteobacteria bacterium SG_bin7
ACGTCCTTCGATCAATATTACTTACTGGGCAAGGAAAAAGTTTGATCATCGAGTTCATAAAATCAATCAAACAAATTTGTGTCAATCCGTGCATCTACAGTAGGTGCACTTTCTTGTTAACGTGATGTGGTTGAAAGTTCGAGTGTCCGTTTATTTTTTGAAGTGGTTGGTGATTTTAAAAAATTTAGTAACTTCAATAACTTATACATTTCAAAAAAATTGGCTCAGGCGATGGAAACGAAGCTAACGTTCTGAAATTATTCGCTTCCAATGGAAAAGTACTACGATTTATTACTTTTCCCCAGAACCACTACATCAGCAGTCTGACGGGACGGGTTGTGCAAGTCAAGTACATCCGTAATCCCATGGATGTCCACTCCAGCTTTACGAATATAGATTTGCATAGTCTTTAAACTGACCCAGCCTCCCATATTCATAACTTTGATTGGGGGTACACCTTTACCTAGCATGATTGTCGCCCAAGTTGCTCTGAGGTCGTGAAACCTTACTTGGGGAAGACCAATGCCCTGCAAAAACATACGCAATACTCTGGCTTGCTCGCCCTTTTCCCAATTTCTGCTGCGTTGAAGAACGAAGTGTGAATCAAACTGTTTGAGCTTCAACTCCTTCAACACAGTTAGCAGAGTTGGAGCAATCTCGACAATTCTATCGTTTCCTGTCTTAGTTTCCTTGAAGCCGTCAACCTTGTTCCAACTACTATCTACAAGAATTGTACGACTCTCGAAGTTAACTCTGTCCCAGGTAAGCGAATACATTTCTCCGTTCCTCATGCCCGTGTAAAGAGCCAAGGCCCAATGATAATACCATTCGTGCTCATATTGTTTTGCTGTTTCCAAAAGCAATCGAGCTTGTTCTTCGGTCAGAACCTTTTTAATTTTGTTTCCAACCTTGAACCGAATGTTTGGACTTGGATTGCGTGGAATCATCCCTGAATCAACAGCGTATTGAAACGTTCCTCGAATGAACTTCAATAACGTTTGCTGATTACTCGGTGACGTGTTTCCAACTCGCTCCACAATAAGGTCCTTGATTTCTTGCGGAGTAATTGTATCAATCCTTTTATTCTTCCACTTTTCAAACGTGTGAGCCTCAAGACATATCTTACAGTTTTGGTATGTCTTCTCGTTCCAATCACAGAGTCGTTTGGAATCCATATAAGCCGTTGCCAATTTGGGCCAAGTTGGAATCACTGTCTCAAGCAACGCTTGTTTGACCTTGCCGACAAGTTCTTTCTCAACCCGTTTTGCTTCAGCCTCAGACTTCAGATTTTTACGTCGTAAAGTCTTAGGTACCCGTGTGATTGGATGCCGCTCAACATGCCATGCAATCCATGTTTTTGAATTAGAGTCGAATTTAATTCCCATAAAAACCTCTCTTTTGGCTCAAAAGGAGATTCCTTAGGTCATCGACTCTGTACCGATTTCTTCTGCCGAATTTGTAGTATGGAACTTGACCGCTGCTGGTCATATTACGCAAAGATGCAGGACTGATTTCCAGATACTTTGCGGCCTGAACCGTGGTCAGCCATTCTGAAAAATCGGCATTGCCGCCTATTTTATTTTCAAAGAGCTTTTCTGCCTGCGCACTATTATCAGATTCTACCTCAATTGTCGATGAGTCTCCAGAGGTGCGAAGAGTTTGATTCTTCATTGTACACCTCCATTAACGGAGCAGTCACCATTCCCTTGAGGAAGCTTATAGGTGAAACTGCTGGAGCGGGTTCCGTTGCCAAGACGCAAGACAAGGCCCTGGTCTACCAACTGTTGAATTGCGGTGGACAAAGCATCACTTCGGCCAGTTATGCTGCCCTTTATTTCCTGATGAGTGCAGGTGCCCTTTTCCTCAATCAAGGAAAGAATCTCATCCTGCATACTCTGAACCCGACTCAGTTCCTCTGTCCCAGAATAGGAATAGACCTGAATTGAAGAGTCATATTTTAGGATAACTGGGTCGAGATGTGGGCCGTATTTCTGTCTTGTTGATAAAACCCTGTCGTTACCTTTGGCCTCGAACATCATCATCGTATGAACGGAGCCAAATAACGCCGTTGACCCCAGTAGACTATCTGGACCGCTAACTGCGCCCTTCTTAATATGATGGACGGTGAGAATGTGGGTTTTTTGGTCACGAGCGATGTCGTTCAGTTCGCCCATCGCATTGTAGACCTCAGTATAACTATTCCCATCATGTACACGAATAAATAGAAACAATGGGTCCACTACTACCAACGCTGGTTTTAACTCTCCAATCAATAAACGCAAATCTGCTGTCGTGGTTTTCTTCAATACTGTGTGAATCGGCGTCTGCTCATCGACGCCCATTTTTCTAAAGTGGTCCGTAACGTAGTAGTCCGTTTCCTCAAGGGCGAGATACAGAACTGAACCCTTCTGAACAGATTTATTGATAAAACTGCCGCCAGTCGCTACAGCATGAATCAGATTTCTAATTAAAGTTGACTTACCATCTTTAGGCTTGCCCCCAATGATTGAAATTCCCGTAGACGGGAGTAAGCCGTCTACTAAGAAGCTCGGTTCACTCGGCTGACTTTTTAACAAGTCAGCCATTGACCTAACTCCCATTTTGTTCAAATCAAGTTGGGCCTTTTCTCCAACATGATTCGACGGTTGATTTTCCGCTACCTTATTCTCAGCCATACAAACCTCCTTTTGGTTGGGCTTTGGAGGTTCTGGCGCTAAATTTCAGGTGGCATTCGCTACGTATTGGGTAGCAAACGGCGAATCGCTCTCAAATGTATCAGTTTGAATCAATTCCGATTCCGCTCGTATAAAAATAGTTATGGGAATTAAGTTGATTATCTCAAAGTGAGAATTGTAGAAAATATGAGCCTGATTTCGATTCCGTCTATATCTTTATAAGGTTAGGAATTGGAATCATATTTGGATGAACCTAACTAAGGCTCAAGTTTCCAAGGGAGATTTCCCTTATAACGACAGGACCTCCCTGTGTCCAAAAAGTCGTTCAGATGTCGCCATAGTTCTGGAAGCTCTTGCTTCAACTTCCTTTTTGCATCGGCAATAGCTTTTGAAACCGACTTTCTAGCTTTCTCGCCATCGTCACTAAAACGCTTGGCTCTACCAACAAACGTATTCAATTTTAGATACTGTTCTAGTTTTGACTTTTTATCTAACAAATCGGCATGTTCGTCTTCACCTTCATAGTTGCCATTTTCTAACCTTTCACTAATCAACTCGAGTTCACTTTTAACAGTACTAAGTGTCTTTTGGTCGGCCACGACGTCAAGCCTCTGCATTGAACCTTTAGCTCGCATAGGTTCATGGTCCTCGACCGAATCTGCGCTTTGGAAAACTCCTTTACCCGCATCTTGTTTGTTGGTTTCGCTGTAGATGCCCACTAGAACAATGGCGTCGAAGTCTTTCTGGGGATGCTTCAAAAGGTGGGAAATATAACTGAAACCAATTTGGTCGCTAAGGTGTTTACTTTGTCCATCGAAGATGACTTGCCAAAAATCACCCTGCTTATAAAAGCCGTACTGAACTTGCTCTGGTATCGCTATTTGTAGCGCAGACAGCCTATCAAATTCATCAATTAATGCTTTAACTCGCCTCTTGATTTCTTCGGCATGTTTCGGCTCAATAAGAACTTCACCTAACTCAACTTTAATTTTCATTCCTTGCTTAAGAAATCTATGAAGTTTCTCTGAATAGACTTCCAGATACGAGTCATTATCGCTCGAAATCAATTTGCAGAGTTGAGCGAATCTTTCAATTACTTCTTGAGAAGGCGTATCGAACACCTCAAAGTAGGACTGAATTTTGAGCTGAGGTTGATATTTAGAGTCCAAAGCCACGAGAGGCCCTAGTGCTTTTCTGCCTTTATGTTTCAGTTGAGTTTGAATTTCTACAAAATACTCCTCAAGAAAAATACTCAGCTGAGTCAAGTTACCACCACAAAAGTAAATCACCTCATTCTGTTCGTCGTACTTATCGCAATACTTCTCATAGTTTTTTCTCTGTATGTCTTCAATTTCCTCCATAAACTCTATGTCATCTTTAGAGAGGTTTGTCCTAAATGCCCGTTCAACATCCTTAAAAAATGTATCAGCATCTAGATGTTGAAATGCCTGTCGAAGTGCATCTATGAGAGCTAGTTTGAAACCTAATATCCTTGCCCTCGTGCTTTCAAGGCGCTTACCTGAAATTTTCTCGAACCCTTCAAACAAGGTTCCATCTGGATAATGAGAACAAAGAACACCGACGAGGTAGTATTTCAAAAATGTTGGCCCCTTAAACTCCTCAGTTGAGTAACCAAATTTTAGAAAGTCTTCTCGATTATCCAGGAAATACTGACGAAGACAGGAAAGAAAATCGTTCAATTCCTCGAACGAAAAAAAGAAGTCAGCTTCTATAGGCAAATTAATTTCTTTGAGTCTCGATAGTGCCTGCTCGTCTTCAAAGAGAACCAAAGCCTTTTCGAGTCCCAGATAGTGTATCGCATTTCCAAAATAAGGATGCAAACAGATGGTTTTTCCAGTTTGCAGAGAGACAGTCGCATCTAGGATACGCTTAACTCGCTCTTTAGGTAGATTGTATTTTAGACTCAAGTCATTTGCAGCATCGTCAATGTCAAACACTACCTTTATATCTTGCTCTGCAATTTCATCTCTAGTGGTCACGTTCGATTCCTTTGTTTCACGTCCGCTCTATATAAAGTGAATTCAAGTCGGAGGGCGTTTTTGCAGTAGTCCTCCGTTAGGTAGTCAAAAATTCGGCGATTCATTTTTGCTTCAACAAAGCTGTTTCCAAGAGCATGTTCTAGTCTTCCTCGGTCCGACGATGGAATGGTCGCCTCGTAGTCGTCCAGGAACCCTTTTTGTTTAAGACGGTCAAAATATATTTCTGGATACTTTTGAAGGTTAAATTCATTTATAAATGTGTCGTCGTCCACAAAACAGTGGAGAATCGCCTTTTCGTAGTCACTCAACTTTCTGTATTTCCTGTCCACGACCCAACCGATTGTTATGTGACTTGGCAACATCAAACCAATCACATGAAGCAAACCCTTCAAGAGAAAGTATGCCAAGATAAACGCAGCCCCAAAAATAAAACCAAAGCCAACTATCCCAGTTGAAATTAAATAGATAGAGAGACCTAGGAGTAGCAGTAAGCAAATAACGTCTACTGGTCTTTTCGGGTCAAATCCTAGAACTGGTTTCAAAAGTCTAAAAAATCCTATTTCCGTAAATGCCATTTGCTCTCCTTCATATTTCTAACTTCTCATAAATCTCAAGCAGCTTAAGTGCCGCACCTGAAGGGTACTTGTCTCCAGAAAGCCATTGAGCAATTGCACTCACAGTTAGACCAAATGCCGCTGCCATATTCGATTGTGTCCATCTCTTCTTTTCCTTTAGTGCTAAGACTCTCGTTTTAAGAGCCCTTCTTTCCGCAACGGAGATACGTCGTAATCTCCTGCCTTTGTTTGACTTCTTCTTACGAGGCATCGTTATTTCCTATTAAATTCAATAATATACTTAGTGTAGGTTATCATAATCCATAGACATACACTTAGTGTATTCTATAAAGTCATTTATTGTGACACAATGAGTCTATAAGTCAAAGCTCATAAGGAGTCTAGATTATGGCCCAGTCGAAATACATGAAAGCCGTCCTCACGATAGCTACAGCCAGTCTTCATACTAAAAAATTGATGCTGACTCATATTGACGTCGAGAATGAGTCAATCAACTGGGAACCAATTTTTTCAGACCCAGCTATTACAAGCGGAACACGAGCACTTGTAATGTGGGCTTACTCACTTTGGACGAATGAAATCCGCATCAATCCATTTGACTCAGTTCACTCTTTAGATGATTCGCACCGACGTAAACTGCTTGAGGCAATCTCTGTCTGGTTAGAGGTACCTGTCTCTATTCATGGACAATCTGTCCACAATTCATCTGCCACTTGCAATCAATCTCAGGACAAATCCGTGAAAAATAGGACTTCCTTAAAGGAATAGATATATGGACACGAAACGTAAGATGAATATGGCGACAAGTTTGAAACGAAACCTACAGTTACACCTGGAGCGCAAAGGCTGGACGGCATCGCAGTTAGCTCGGACTAGCAAAGTCTCGAAGCAGAAAATTTCAAACATGCTTGCTGGTTCAGTAGTTCGTTCCTTTGATGACTTAAAGTCTATTTCAACCGCTCTCGGCTTAACATCCATTGATGAACTTGTGTTCGGTGAGCCGCTAGCTCAAAAGTCTCAAGCGCCCGATGCCGCTTTGCTCGGCGATGAACAGACTTATGAAATTAAGGTTCGCCGTATCAACTCAAAGGGGTCTGTATGAATAAACGAGTTTTGCTCCTCAAAATTGAAAGTGCTCTAGACGACTTTTATAAAGTAGTTGGACAGGAAAAAATAAAAAACGTCCACCTCATGCGTACAGTTGGATTCATATTGAATACGATTGAAGGATTAAATCAGTACAAAAAGTATAGCTTCGATGTCTTTAGAACCAGAAATTTAATTGGCACTATTATCGACGCTGTTAAGGACTCAATTGGTAGTAGCTCTAGTGAGCTGACTGAAGAACAGCTCAAAAAACTTACCGAGTTATCGTTTGAGATAAATCAAGCTGCTTACGATTACATGCAACTTGTGGACAATGAAATTCTTGGCAGAGTTCAGTCCACGCCTGATGAGGCAGATTAGTTGCCTGATTAAGGATTATTTGCCTGGAAAGGGATTAGGACGGTTGGCACGACTTATATCAACCGAAATGTAAACTGATGAAACTAGGAATTATATTGAAACAAGTTCTGAAACAAAGAGACATGACCGCTGCTCAATTGGCAAGAGCCACGAACATTTCAACTCGTACTATTCATAACTGGCTTATCGGTCAGACTCCTAGAAACTTGGACCAGTTGTTCAAGGTCGCAAAGCATCTCAGTGTTTCAGTTGAATACTTGTGTTGGGGCGAGCCAAGCAAATCAGAAAAGCCTATTGACGTGATGAAACAGTTTTCAGAGGACGAGATTTTTGCAGGGAATTTCGAGGTTATTTTAAGACGAATTAAGAACGAAAAAAAGGAGTAAGAACATGAAGAATTTAGTTTTAGTAGGAGTAGCCCTGTTTTTAATTACAGGCTGCTCATCAACACCAGAAAAACAGGAATACATTTCTGTTACGCCGACAAACATAGAGCCAGTTCCAGATAAAGTATTATCGAGAATTGACAATATGGAAGAACGCCCTAATTGGGTTAAAGAAAGTGAGCCATTTTATGTTGAACGTGGCACTGTTTATAGTCTTGGAATAACAACAATCAGAGAAGACCAACGAGTTGAAGCGGCGTATAGAGTTGCTTCTAACAACGCAAAACACGTTGTTTCTCAAGCAATTACTCAAAGACTCAGCTACGTTTTTCAAAGAGGCGAAGAGAACGAAGGTTTTAATGACGTTACAAGTAAATATATCGGAGCTGAAGCTAGTGAACTTACGACCAGTCACTTAAAGCCGAGTCGTTATTACTGGGAGAAAGTCAGTCAGTCTGAAAATGGGCAACGGCAAATTGTCTACAAAGTTTTTGCTCTCGTTACTATTCCAGAAGTTGAGTTCAAGAAATCAGTTATAGCCGCAGCAAAGAAAGCTGAAGGCGGTGGAAAAGTATCAAAAGACTTCGACGATAAGTTACAGGAGCACTGGCAAGACTTCGTTCGTAGCCCAGCTAGTGATGACAAGGCTGAGTAATGAGTCGTCTTGTAGTTGTACTCTTCATTCTATCATCTCTCCCAGCTTGGTCGAAAACTCCAAGCTGGGTTAAAGATGCGACCAAACGTAACGGCAGTCAATTTACTACAGTCTGCTCTGGTATTGGTCCGTCAATTGATAGCGCAAGAGGCGAGGCAATAGCTAGCTGTCGAGCCTCGGCTATTGATGAAACGTCGCCTACAGCTACCTACAAGAGCGTGACTATTGAAACAGATAAAGAGGTAGCACTACATAATTCAATAGAGTCATCAGCAGAGTTTAAAAACCTCCACTGCCAACAACTGAATGAACAAATTGAAGAACTAGAAGGTCAATTCAAAATATGGCTGAAATGTAAGTTTGATTTGAACAAGGTCGTAAAAAAGGAAACTGAGAAGTCAATATCAACTCGGTCATTGATTGATGCTGAAAAAATACAAGAAAGAACAATTGCTAGTAAAGAAGTAGTTCCAGTTGAGGAATCACGTAAATCAATTTTACTGTCAGTAATTCCAGCTTGTGACGAACTGCTCATCAAAAGCAGTTTTTCTCGAATAGTTACCTGCAAAGAAAATCCTATTCAGTTGGTAGTTACAAAATCTGATTCTGAAATAATTATTCGTCGAAAGGGATATAAACCGAAGACTCTAAAAATCAAAGAAATCATGGAGGTTGAAGATGAGGCTTTTGTTATTCATTTGGATAACCTTTAGTCTTCAGGCTCAAGCCAAGTCGGTCCCGACTGAAGACGAAGCTAAGAAGATTTTTGCTCAATACTGTAAGGGCGGAAAACAAGTCAAATCTATAGCAGAATCGTTTACGGCTAAGATTCTAAAACCCGAAGCTGGCTTACCTATAGACGAGGCACAGAAACTTATCACTCGTCGAAAAGGAGCAGCAAAAACTTTAGCAGGACGATTATTTATCTCTTACTACGGCCAGGATTGTACGGCTGGAAATACAATTGGAGAAAATGAAGAAATTGGTAACGGCGTAGAGTTCTACAAGAAAGATGAAAAGGTGACGCTGGCTTGGTTTAACTTTAAAAGCTTAGAGGATTTATCTACCTTAGGTCGATACTATTCTTTGAGAATGCCTAAAGAACAGCAAAAGAGAATCTTTAGCCATCCTTCAGTACGTTCAGAGTACTTTCGCCCTAGCTGTAGCGAGTATGACGGCTGCATAGGAGACGTGGGCTATCTCGGTCATAACGAGCAATGCCATTTTTCAGCCTCTAGAGCTATCAGCGACTCTCAACGTGCATTTGAGTTGATTGCTCAGAGATATACGAAACTAACTCACTCAGTTGGCAAAGACGCCAGCACAATCAATCTAAAAGTCGAGCTAGATATTAGCGTTCTTTGTAGCTACGGCATTTTAAAAAGTGACCTACTTTCAAAGTGAGGTTGTTATGAAAACAATTGGTTTTATAGTTTCTATTTTTGTGAGTTGGACGGCAATTGCAGGTGACGCCAAGCCGAACAAAGCAGCTCACATTGCGGAGCTTGAGAAAATTTGGAATTCAGCAAAAGGTAATAAACCAGATGTTCAAGCTACAAAGTGCCTTCAATTTGTGAACCTATTGCACAAACATACATTTGGTAACGAGTTCTCAGAAATCAAGACTCGTAAAAAAGCAAAAGTTGTCTACATGACTACAGGTTTTAATCTGCCTTCACTAGATGATTTTAGCGAGGAAGAATATAATCTTGTTCACAACCTCTTTCAAACTTGCAGGTTCTTTGCAAGTAAATCAGTTGCTCCTGTTTTCTATGAGTACGAGCGCCCTATCGACCGCATGATAACTGAGGTAAGTGTCCTTCAAAAGCTATCAGACACAAAGTTCATCGGAGTCGTTGATAAGCGAGTCTACATCTACGGCCAGCCAGTCAAAACAATTGGACAGAATCTTGTAGTTAGACCAGTTGAACCAATTACTGATAGCGGTGGAATTCTAGTCTTTCCAATCAACGCAGGAAGTGAACGGCATAAGATGTTGAATGGCTTTGATAAGGACATTCAAGTTGTGTTGGATTTGGGTCCTGAGCGTACCTCCGCAGTTATGTGTAGATGGGCCGAGTACATGAAGACCATGAAAAAGAAGTATAAAAACGAGTTCAAATGCGGTTTTAAGCTCGATGCACCGATGTTTGGTGATACCGACGATTTCAGCTTTGCTTGTGTGCCCTCGAAGGCCGTCAAAGCAGAGGGATTCGTTCAAAAGGGCTTGTACATCAGGGAATTTGATTGGCCTCATTGCCGATAAGGGTACGAGTTAAAGATACACGTTCGTTGACTAGGCGATTTAGAAGTTAGACCGTCTATAAAACCAGTGTAAATTCAATTAGTTGAATGAGGTTTACTCTACAGTTTCAAGCCTACTTCAACGTCTAGCAGTTATATGTATAACAGGCATTAAAAGTGTTGCTGATATACAGGTCCCATTTTTAAATTTTTTTATTTTTTACTTTCTAGAATTGAACTTAAAATGAGCCTTCTTTTTTGACCCCCTCCTACCCCTTTCTAACCTTTTATTGAGTGGTCGGCTTGGGTCCATGCCTGGAGCCTCCTCTGCGCATCTAAGGATAGCCCTTCCTTGGCTTCAAAGTCTCTGAGCCAGCGAGTTCCAGCCGACAACGGTGTGCTCTAGTGCTCCGACATGCTTAATTTCAATTTCACGGTCGGAAAGCCTCTGGAGAAGGTTTAGGGGAGGTACAAAAGGTATGGTTAGGCGCTTATGAGGCTTAACAGAATTGCTATTGTAGTAAGCTAAGGCGTCGGCCAGCAAAGGGCCGCCGTACACCCAAACTAGAGACGCTTCTATTAGGATTTTCTTTTAATGAGTTCTTTTAAGCCAAGACGAAGTGCTTCCGTTGCTATCTCATTTTTCTTAAATGGAGCCTCATCGTCCTTTAGAGACTTATTATAGAGGTTCATAGCCTCCTCTATAAGCTCATCAATTTCGTCCTTATCCTTTTGCTCAGTCATTCTAATGGCAAAAAGAGGATAGTCGTTAGGCGTCTTTTTCTTCCTATTTCGATTCAGCATATAAATCAAAGTATGCCAGATAATACACTTATTATCTAACTTTTTTTGTTAACAATTATTATATCACTAAAGTTATTAACAATTATGACGATAAGCATTATAACAAAGGTCGTGAATATGGAATTATTAAAAAAACTAGAAAATAAAGCAGTCGAAATTTGGCGTAGGGCTAATAATGCCAGGGGGCTTCAGGAGCGCCAAAAGCTCATGCAACAACATCGTGAAGCTTACGAACAATATAAGCGTCATCGTGACTGGCTCAAGGCTATGGGGACTCAGATATGACGAACACCTTAGCAAAGAATCAAGTCAACGTATTACAGACTGTTGGTATTGAGGAATTGGTCAAATCGTTTCTTTCTTGTAGGAAATTGACGACTATTGAGGCCTATAAAAGAGACTTAGAGGAGTTTCGGGACTTTATTAAGGTTGAGTCATTAGATTTGGCGGCCAGACATTTAATCAGTCTTCAGCAAGGGCCAGCTAATGCACTCGTCCTCAGTTACAAAATCTATCTGACCGATGATTTGAAACTCCAATCAGCTACAGTAAACAGGCGGCTTGCTGCTTTACGCAGCTTCGTCAAACTTGCTAGAACTTTGGGGTTAGTTGCTTGGGAATTAGAAATTCAAAATGTTCCACACCAAAGTTATCGAGATGTACGTGGTATTGGCAATGAAGGTGTAAGAGCTATTTTCAAATACCTCGAAAGTAGACCTGACAATAAGTCAGTACGTGACTGTGCTATCTTTCACCTACTATTCGACATTGGACTACGACGAAATGAAGTCTGTTCAATTGATTTAGCTGATTTGAATCTAAATGAGGCTACTGTTTCTATACTTGGAAAAGGCAAAACTCAAAAGCAGTTTGTTACACTACCTCAACCAACTATAGACGCTCTAAAGCGATGGCTGGAAGTACGTGGACTACAAGATGGACCTCTTTTCTTTCGTTTGGATAAGGCTCGTAGTAGTGACCTGAAACGACTTACTGGGACAGGGCTTTACTCAATAATAAAAAATCTTGGGAGAAAGGTCGGCATCAAACGTATCACAGTGCACTGCCTGAGACATGACGCTATAAATACTGCACTGAAGGTCGCCGCCGAACACAACATCGGCCTAGATGATGTAAGAAAATTTAGCCGCCATAGTGATATAAAAACGCTCCTAATTTACAAAGACGAAATTGAAAATGCTCAAGCAAAGATTGCGTCTCTTGTAGCTGGAAAGATTGAATAAGGCTTGGAGGAATTTATGATTCTCATGGCGATTCTATTTTTGTGGATAATCTGGCCGTCAAATGTCGAAATTGAGGGCCAACACTATCAAGGGGTAAAATATAGACGAATTCCAGGCAAGACTTATAGCCATGCAAGGAAACGAAAACGGGACTCAACTGGACGCTACAGATATTTCGATGAATAATTGAGGTTATTACTTATGAAAACAGTTGTTCTATTGATTCTATTTTATGGTTTACAAGTTTTGGCTAATGACGACTGCAAGCACGATGACAAGAATTTTAGATGTGTGAAGGTCACTAAAATCTATGACGGCGATACCATTACTGTTGACCTTCCAAATGTAGCGCCAGTTTTCGGTAAGTCTCTCGGGGTGAGAATCCGTGGCATTGACACCGCCGAGATTCGTGGCGGCTCAGATTGTGAAAAACAGTCTGCTCGTACAGCAAGAAAACTTGTCGAGAGCATGGTTCGGAATGCAAAACGTGTGGACCTTTTATCGGTGGATAGGGATAAGTATTTTCGACTGCTAGCCAACGTGAAAGTAGACGGTAAAGACCTCAAAGAAACTCTTCTTAAAAATAATCTGGCCGTCCATTACGATGGCGGCACCAAGCAGAAAGTCGATTGGTGCAAAAGACTGCCAGCTTCAAGCGAAGGTTTGCTGGATGGCAACTAGAACCGAAGTTGTCAGCGTAATACTTTTCTGTAGTATTTTTGAAAATTGTAATATCCGAGTATTACAAAAAGTCGCCAAATACCCTTATCTTGCATGATTTGGCGTGATACAGAGTCAATGCTCTAAGGAATCTCCCTCTGAGCATGTTATTGAATTTACTTATTTTTCTTTAATTGTCTCGTTCTGGAACATTGCTTGAATTGAAATGGCTCAGGAGGAGGGATTCGAACCCCCGACCAACCGGTTAACAGCCGGTTGCTCTACCACTGAGCTACTCCTGAGCAGCGGACAAATATGGTAGAAAAATAAACCTACTATAAGGTTTCGCCGTTTGCAACCTTGGCCAACTTATCCATAGCTTCTTTGAAGTGTTGCGAACGGAAGCGGAGTCCATCCCAAAAATAAAACCCCTCAGGGGTAAGAGTAAACTTTTGCGTTTCGCCATTTATAAATCCCACGGCAAGCATCTCCACATCTTTAGTCGGCACAAATGTTGGCGGTCGTGAATCTGTAATTTGTAAAGTACAGTATTGGCCAAGCCACTTTTCCATTGAGACTGAATTGATTGCTTTTTTCTGCGGAGTTAGAGTGAACCAATCTTTTCCCTCTTGCTCAATTTTTATGCCCGACTTTGTCGTTAGACTTTTCACACGAGTTTCACACCAACTTAATTTATCTTCTTTTTTAGTTGCTTCATCGTGAGTAACTGGAATTACCTTTTCCTTTTTATCCGCCTTGTCAGTATTTGCTGCTGAGTTCTTGGGCTGCTCAGCACCGTTTGCTGCACTCATCGGTAAAATCCCAACCTCTGTCAGACCGCCCACTGCTTTGCCTTTTTGTAATGAAGTTATTGCGTACAAAACTCCGACAAGCGCAACGATCAAAGTAATTACCCTAAATTTCCATACTGTGTTCATAATTTCTCCCTTACTTCCTAATAAAGATCAGTTTGTTAGAGAGACAGTAAAATTTCAAGTATTGGTATGGAGTGAAATTGGCGGAGCCGAGAGGATTCGAACCTCTGACCACCTGATTCGTAGTCAGGTACTCTATCCAGCTGAGCTACGGCTCCGCACGAAAATTCGAGACTTTGCACTCTAGACATATTGTGCTAAGAAATCAAGTAACACACCAAAAGTTAAGGAGTTTTCATGGCTTTCACGAAGACCTGGAGACAGTGCTTAAATGATGCGCAAGCGACTCTTACGAAGTTTTTGAGCGATCCAAATCAAATTGAAGCTTGCTCTAAATTTACCGAAATGCTCCTCGGGACTTTCAGATCAGGGGGCAACGCGTTTTCTTGCGGAAATGGCGGCAGCCACTGCGATGCCATGCACTTTGCAGAGGAGTTTACCGGAAAATATCGCAAAGACCGCAAACCCTTGGGGGCGTTGGCGTTGGGAGATCAAAGTCATACGACATGCGTGGGCAATGACTATGGGTTTGAATATATTTTCGCAAGACAACTTGAAGGACTGGGAAGAAATGGCGATTTGCTACTAGGGATTTCCACGAGTGGAAATTCTGGAAATGTTATTAGAGCCGTAGAGAGCGCAAAAAAAATTGGAATTAAAACCGTCGCGCTCTTAGGTCGCGACGGAGGAAATTTAAAAGACATGGTAGATCTTGCGATAGTTGTTCCCGCACAAACAAGTGACCGCATCCAAGAAATGCATATTAAAATCATTCATACTGTGATCGAAACCGTGGAACGCGAGCTCTTTCCGCAAAACTACAAATAATAAAAGGTACCAGGTTAAATTTTAGTAAGGCAAAGCGTTAACTCTTTGATCTCGCTATTTTGATAAGCTATGACTAAATGATTAAGCCGAATAGTATTCGCCTGCGGAGAGATGGGTGAGTGGCTTAAACCAAGCGTTTGCTAAACGCTCGTAGGGTCAAAAGCCCTACCGGGGGTTCAAATCCCCCTCTCTCCGCCATCACTTAGTCATGGGTTTTCGATACAAGAGTTAAATAAACGAAATCACAAACAAATGGTTTCAATGAGTTACAAGGTCAGTAGCAGTCGATGCATCACAGAAAATCACAGTCTATCACGGTTGTGATCTTAGTTGAATCTTACTGGAGTCTTACTAAAAAGGCGTAAACTTCTCGAGCACAAATCCACTCCGACTTGAATCAAAGAGCTAACTTTTAAAATAAAGGAAGGCTTTTTATGAATAACGATTTAATCGATTCGAACCCCAAATTTACATCTATCGAAACTAATAAAGTAAAAATTATTTTTGAGTTCACAGTACTCACACCTAAAGTAACATTTTATCGAGGCGTGAAAGCTGCTGACGGCAGTTTCCGCATGGAAAAGCGCGGAGCCACCGCGAAAGCCTTTCGATCCGTCATGGTGTGTGGGTCTGAAGAAGTACTCCATAAATACCGGATGGCCGTTGAGTCTTATTTCCGAAAATCAATTTTAACAACAAAAACCCAAGCCATGATGAGCTTAATTTAATTTGAAATAATAAACACGAAACAAAGGAAAAAAACATGACTCATATGATGCGAACCCTACTTTGGCTTGTTGAATTTACAATTATTGTTGGCCTTGCCGGCGGATTAGTGGATATGACCCGCACAATGGGAAAGGAGGCAATCAAGGCCCATAAAACTGGAATCGTCAGTCTTAAAAAACTAAATGAAAGTTTAGTTGGAAAATAAATGACCCCAAATATTTCTGTCCCAAAATTAGCTGCATCCAATTTAGAACTAATTTTTTGGGAGATTTATATTATGGAAAAGAAAGTAGGGGTGTACGCCAAAGACTGGGGCAGTCGAACTTTTGTTAGCCGCAATAGGCTTTCACTCGGATTCTAAAATTATTAAAATTTCTCATTC
>LWDK01000045.1 GCA_002083485.1 Proteobacteria bacterium SG_bin7
CACATTTTGCAACAAAAACTAGAGAGATCCCACCAAAATGGGTCTATCTCAATGGGTTGATCTCAGATTTGTGAATGTTTTGGAGTTTTCTGGTCAAGTTTTGCTACTCCAAATTTTATTGGAAAAACTAAAAGGAAATATTTCCGAAAGTTGTGGATGGCTTCAAGAAGCGGCGCCCGCGACTCTCGCGTATCCATTTTTTGTATAGCTTTCATTCGCCAATTTGTGTGATGCTACCAGAGGTGAGTCATTTGCAATATAAACAAACGTTGTCCCTGGTTTGAATTTTGGACCATTACGCTCACAGATTCCAGTGCGCACCAAAAAATCTAAAATTTCTTCCGCTTTTAATCGTGATAACTGAAATCGATTGGCAATCTGGTCGAGAGTTTGTCCACCATCAATAAAAACGGAGGAAAAGACGGCAACGTAAATCCAGCTTGAATAAAATATCGCTCGATCATGCGACGAGAGTTCCGTATGTTCGCCAACACGTGATTTTACCTTGGAACGATCTGCGAGGATCTCGTCTTTTTTTGCAAGCCAATACTTTTTCGATTTTTGCGTACCAGCTCTATCAAAATGTACGAGCGTAAAAAAATATTCTTGCTCTAAGGGAGTCGTTTTTAAAGCGTCTGCGAGTTCTTTAGCCTGATCAAAATTCAAATTTTTGATCCCGGAAATAACATGACCTAGGTAGCTTGGGTGCACCCCAACCGTCTTTGCAATTTTTGAAAGATTTGATGCACCTGCGGTTCCGAAATCATCTTTCAAAAGTCTCACAGTTAAAAGGTACGATCACTATCCTAATGATTGGACGCCAACTCGCGTTCAGCCAAGAGTTGACCATTAGATCTCGACAAATTTAGTGCGCGCCATTTAAGTCCGAGCTAAACCGACTGTTTTGGTTCCAACGGTTTTGGAACGCTATTTACGCTGATTTCTAAAAGTATTGATGAAAATTCCTCTAAAATTGTTGTATTATTTGGTATCCTAAGATACAGAAATCACAAAGTATTTTAAATTCTGCACTTTATCTGCCGAATATTCGGCAGATAAATTTGGGACAAATAAAATGAGCTCAGCCATAAAATATCGATCGTATCCGGAAGTCATTAAAAGCGAAGTTGCGCGGACTAAAAACATTTACCTCTTCCCCGACCGCGGCTATTCAAGAATGTGTAAAATATCACAAGCTCAGCCATTGTTTAGATGCTATTGGGCTTACCAAAAGTTCGTACCGGCGGTGGGCTTCTGAAATTGGTCTTTGCAATAAAATAAAAAGTCCCTGTGAAAGAAGAAAGCCGTCGCAATTAACTGAAGATGAAGTGTCGATCATGAAAAAATTTGTGACTGGCAAGAAATTCGCCCATATTTCGATCGCGTCTTTGCACTGGCTTGCGCAAAGAACTGGGGAGTTATTTTGCTCGCAGGAGACCTGGTACAAATACGTTAAAGTTTTTGAGTGGAAACGGCCATGGAAGAAAGAAAAAAAGGAAATAAAAAAATTAGGGATTCGCGCAAAAAGTCCCAACGAAATCTGGCACATTGACGTGACCGAAGTTTCAATTGCGCCAAAGATAAAATTTTACATTCAAGCGATCATAGATAACTTTTCTAGATACGTACTTGCGTGGCGAGTAACCAGTGATATCACTGCTCAGGGAACCGTTGAGACTCTTAAGCTTGCCCATCAGAAATCCAGTGAGTTACTAAACACGGAATTATCAACAGAAGTCATGATGGATCCAGGAAAAGAAAATAATAACGGCAAAGTGATTCAGTTTATTACATCCAATAATCTTCGCAGAACTCTTGCCCAAGTAGATGTACACTATTCGAACTCGATGGTGGAAGGACTATTTCACGCTCTCAAGAATCGATTTTTATATCACCAGAAAGTTAAAAGTGCTGAAGATCTTTTAAGAAAGGCTAATTTCTATTTTGAGCAACACAACAATGTTGTGCCACTGGCTGTACACAGTGGCGGAAAGCCGATTGAGGTTTATAAATCTACGTGGAATGATTCAGAGAAAGCAAATCTTCAAGAGAATAAAAAGCTAGCCATTTTAGCCAGGAAAAATAAAAACCGACAACCACCTTGCGAGAGTTGCCCCGTCTAAGGAAAACCACGAGGCATCCAATTAATGTTTTTTAATTTCGCGGTCAACATATCAGACGAATTCCTGGGCAAGAAAAATCTGTGAGTGAGTCTTTTTTAAAGTCGACAAATTCCAAAAAAAATGATCGTCAAAAATCAAAATTGCCGACGAAAAATTCGGCAGTTTGGGTTCAAAAAGCCATAATTTTTGCCGCTACAGTTGGGTCAACATTAACGAACTTAAATAGACTATCGAAAAATATTTCCTGCTCTTAATTTCTTTGCGTTATTTCTCATGAAAAACTCAGAATGCACGGGATATGAAGCGATTTTTGAGTTTTTCATTGAAGAAACAGAAGGAAATTTCCTTAAAAACGTTTTAAATTGCAATGGGTTAGATTATTTTTTTATGAAGTGCTTGTCCTAAAAACAAATCTCTAGTCGCATATATGCGTTATCCCTACAGCCATCTTTTAACCCGTTTTAAAGGAGCTGCCTCAAAAGGCCAGCGAGGATAGACAGAGGTCAGGATTACCCGCCTACAACTTTTTTTGGCGGCATCGAGCTGAAAAATGGCAGTCACAATTACGCGATCAATAGGGCGCTGAATCCCGTATAAATACTCAATCGGAAAATAAGAATGACGTTCAGGATAAAAGAAATTTTTCAATCCTGAAAAGTCGTTTGAAGAATTTTGTGAAACCGGGGGAAGTTGCTTTGGGACCTGTGATCATAATTGCAAACCTTCAAAGGCATACAGGATTAGAGGCGCTTGCCAAATCCAAAAGAAAGGTTTGTTCAGGCTTCCCACAAAACAAACACGCCAGTCCTGAAGTTTCTCAGGCTGGCGCGATCAGCTTTATTGAACTTTAATTTACAAACTCACCGACAAGAATCGAGGGTTATCTTGCCGAGCTCTTGCCTTGGGTTTTCTGTTTTTTTGGCTCCAAATAAATGACTTGTGGCCCAGTATATTTACAGTCCTCTGGGGTCATTAACTCCACGGATGAAATTCTTTTACCACCATCGGGGCAAGGGTAGTATTCGAATGCAGCACTCACGGTTCTTCTACAGGTACCATAAGTTTTTTCGTAGTTTATGTCGGAGACGACTTCCCACCGTTCCCGTCCTTCCCAATCTCGCTCGGATCTACAATCTGACTCTACTTTGTGATCTAAGTTAGATATCGCCCCTCTACAAGATCTCCCCCCGGGCAGAAGTAGCGCAGCGGCGGCAAAATTGTTTTATTTTTTTGGAGGAGCGATTGCCCTTCCAAAAATGCTTTGGTTTTAAGTCATTCTTTTGTTGGCCTTCTTGATCAATTTCACTTTCGTGATTTTGTCTACGATTTCAGCGCAAAAAAATCGTAATTTTTTCGTCAAACAAGAAGAAATGGATGACTGGCCTGTCATCCATATGAGTGTTTTTGGCAAATACCTAGAACTATTTTGCCACAGACGCCCCCGAAGGCGATGCAACAGCACCATTGATACATCGATTGTAAACACGTTCCACTTCACGTCTGTTACCTGTAAAGATAGATTGCCACAGATTTTCACGACAATCTTTAAGTGGCTGCATATACATTGGCCCATGCTGAACCCCACCCAATAATTTCTCGCCATTTTTTTGAAGATATTCTTTTTCTAACGGTACTTTGAAGAATGCCGTCTCGGTCGATTCACTCTTGTGTTTATCCAAATGGTAAAGCGCACCACTCATTGGAGTGACCTCATCATGCTCACCTTGAAAATAAAATATTGGAACATTCGAAATTTTGTATTTATCTGAGTCATATGGGCGGTGGGAACTCCCCGGACACAAACAGTTATCTAGAACAAATTGGTCCTCACATTTAATTTCGCCGTCGAAATAGGTTGCTTCTGGATTTGATCCTTTTTTAATCCAGACTTCGTGGCATCCTACATATTGGGAAATTAATCTCTCTGTTTCCTCTCGAGGATCACACTTCCGTCCGTAGGCTTTTAAAATCTGGAGAACCAGCTTTTCTCTAGCGTATTTGTTCTCCACACTTAAACTAAAATGCGAGAAATTCAGCTATTTGGATATTCCTCAGTAAATAGTTATACGATAATTGGCAAGCATATTGACAAGTACGTTAAAATAACGTACTATTTGAATTATGTGCGCCAGGAAAGCTGGCGTCAACTAGCGGAATTAATCCGTCAGCATAGCCGAAGTAAAGGGTGCTGTACCGAAGTTCACACGATTGAAAGTAATGAAGATCGTGAAGCTGAGCTAAGGGAGCAGGTAGGCCGTAACGCAAGTGAAGCTATTGAGCTCCGTCATGTATTTGAGAGTGTGGGTGCCGAGACTGTATTTTATGTCGAAGGCAACACGCAGGCGGGAGGAAGTGCCCGAAGCGACCCACCGGAGTCCGAGTGCATGGCATATCTGCAAAAGTTGACGTTGGAACCTGGGAGATCCAGGAGAGGTTAAACGGATGTTCAAGATTATTTCAAACTTAACAGTAAGAACTGATCGCATTCTTTTTCTGGAAGTCAGATGTCTTCACACAAGCTGGGAAGTGAGGTAACTCTCATGGAGCAAAGGGAGACACAAAGGTTGAATCGCAGAAACTTTTCTTCACACGGACGCCGTGCCGACAACGTGAAGAACATAATGAGCAAAGAGGAATTCAAACTCCAAGTTCAGAGCAATAGCTGGCTGCGGATAGGTCAGACCGCCAAATTTAAAGAAGTTGTTTTCAACAATCTCTTTTATCACTTCAATGTTGAGAATTTGCGCGAAGCCTACCATGCCCAAGACGGATCGAAGGCATTGGGGATCGACCAAATCACCAAGAGGGAATACGGTGCAGACTTAGATGCGAAGCTAAAAGACCTTGTGGATAGACTCCACAAAGGTACCTACAGACCGCAACCTAAGCGTGGTATTGATATTCCCAAACCAAATGGCAAGACAAGACCGATCGCCATTGGAAGTTTTGAAGATAAACTTGTAGAGTGGGTACTAAATAAAATTTTAAGTACCGTCTATGAGCCACTCTTCATCAAAACGTCGTATGGGTTTAGACCCAAACGTTCAACTTTCGATGCGATAAAAACTGTGTTCTGTTCGCTTTATCAAAAGAAACAAAACGCTGTAGTCGATCTTGATATTGCCAGCTTCTTTGACTCAGTCTCGCATAGAAAACTGATCAAGATGATTTCCAAGAGAATCTCTGATCGCAAGATACTGTCTATTATTTCACGCTTCTTAGAGGCTGGAGTAATCAAAGATGGGAAACTTACTATCAGTGAGCTAGGAACGCCACAAGGTGGTGTTATCAGCCCTACTCTTGCAAACATCTACTTACACTACGCACTTGATGTGTGGTTCCTTGAGAACTTCACAGATAGTGGTGGTGTTATCAGTCGCTATGCCGATGACGTTGTGTTTACGTTCAAAGGTAAACAAGAAGCTCAAGAGTTCATGGCGAAAGTCAGAGAACGCTTGGGTTTCTATGGTCTCCGTTTAAATGAAGATAAAAGTGGTATCGTCGATTTTAGACCCAGAAGTGGAAATATTTTTCACTTCACGGGATTTACTTTCTACTGGGGAAAAGATTATTCAAGTCACACAACGAGGCTTCGAGTAAAAACTCAGAAAGAACGACTGTACAAAACTATCAACAATTATTGTGAGTGGTTAAAGTACAATCGTAATAAAATCAAACTTGCCGAAATTTGGAGTCAGACCGCTGCTAAATTACGTGGTCACTACAACTACTATGGAGTTCACTGCAATCGCCTCAAGCTCGTACACTACTATCAAGCGATCATTGGGCTATTATTTAGATGGCTCAATCGTCGCAGCCAGAAACGTAGCTACAATTGGGATCGATTCGCAGCTAAACTTCGGCAGGAACCACTACCGCAACCACCTCCGGTGGTCGCGCTAAAGAAGCTTTATCGAGGAGTGATTTATGGTCGTTAACGGATCGAAACAACACTTTGAAGAGCCCGTTGCCTTAATAGGGCACGGCGGGTTCTGTGAGGAGCTTGCTCTTCCCCGATGGGAAGAGTAGGTTTACTCGATGACTCGCGTTGATTTCATCTTGTATCAAAGGCTTTAAGAAAGTTACCAGGGTTCGTGCTTGACAAGTTAAATGCGTGGGTTCGGTCTGTGGAAGATCATGGTATTCGAGAGGTTAGGAAAATTCCTGGATACCACGATGAGCCGTTGAAGGGGCAGAGAAAAGGTCAACGCTCAGTTAGACTTTCAAAAGCTTATAGAGCTATTTATACAGAGCATGGCGAAGGCGAAGTTGAAATTATTTTAGTCGAAGAGGTAAACAAACATGAATACTAAGTATGGTCTTAAAGAATTAGAGTCTGAGTTTGGAAAGTTGACTTTTGGTAGGCTTCTTCGTTCGCACCGCTTGGGTGAGGAGCTTAGCCAGGTGCAGATGGCTAAGCTTCTTAAGATCTCTAAGCAGAGCTTAAATGATCTTGAAAATGGTCGCACGATCCCATCTATTTCCAGGGCTTCTGAGATTGCGAAGAAGATTGGTTTGATGGAAGCAACTCTTGTTGAGTTGGCGATTCAGGACCAAATTCATCGTGAAAAATTAAACCTTACCGTTAAAGTCGAAGGTAAGACCAAATCGCGAAAAGCGTCCTAAAAAGAATATAAAACGTACTGGCTTTGGCCGAAATCGCATTGAAATCTGGGGTCTCAAATCTTAAAAATTGGAGAACAATTATGGAGAACATTTTTTCGGGGAGAGCTAGCCGGCTTTAACCTTCATAGCTTTTTCAAGTTTCTCAAGTCGCTTCTCAAACGAATTTTCAAGTCCCTCTTTGAGTTTAATCTGCATAAGCGTTTGGTAACCAATGCCAAGCTTTTCAGCCTCTGCACGATAGGCATTCAGAAGCTCACCGGAAACACGAATCGTGATATTTGCTTTGATGTTCTCTGGTTTTACATCCTCATCAGTCAGAAGATTTTTAGGTTCTTTATTCCTCTTCATGGTAATGCCTCCACTCGTTCATCAGAACATCGCTGTTTTGCGCGATGATCGATTGCAATCGTTTAATATCTTTCTGAGAAACGCCTTTATTGCGAATCACTTCTTGGGTCACGATTTCAATAATAACGTAAATCCCTGGCCCAACACAGTGAACATGGGCTGGCCTATGATCTTTGGTGTTGATGATAATTTTAAACGGGCCAATCACGAAGATCGTCGGCATGTATTTCATTATACATACATTGCACATATATGTCAAGTCTTGGATTTGGAGAACAATTATGGAGAACATTTTTTCGTGGAGAACAATCTTTTCTCCGGCAAATTTGTTCTCCATGCTCAAAGTGAAACGCAAGGAATCCAATTATTTAGAACTTTTTATTTTCAACTATCATGGTTCGAAGATCGTCGGCTAGGGGGCACCATACAATTGAAACGATATCTATTCAGTAGTTGCATGCAAAAGATGTTATTTTCTTACTATAGTATTTATGCGATCGGAGTTCATATGAAAAAACTTATTTTATTATTAATTACTATTTCATTTACTTCGTTCGGTGCAAATGCCGAGTTTTATGTCTGGTCCAAAATGAACAGAGGGCCAGAGTTTTAGTATGACCTTTGGTTCGCGATTTGATCCCCGCCGTGAGCGGACGTTTGTCTCAGCCAAAATTTAAACGATAGCTTCAAATCCGAGTGATTTTAATTTGTACATTTCTGAAATCTTTCTGGCGCGCAAGGTTCAGCAAAGATATGGAAAAATGACCGTCAATGACTAACGCGATTCTCAACGGTCAAGAAGCCAGAAACAAACATGTGAATGAAGTACTCGTAAAGGCAATTTATTTGTGGCGAAATTTTATATCGAGTCGAAAGCTCTTCTGAACCTTGAGACCCTGACGTTTCTTGGCAGGTTTTGCTTTTGAAAGATCGTATTTTGTTTTCATGTTTTCACCCTTGAAAAATATTGGTTAATCTCTTCTTTCACGGCCTTTCGTGCCGAGACAATGCGAATAAATTTTTCATCTCGTTCAACAAAGACGACGAGCAGAACTTGACTTTTTGCTGATAGCCCAACCAAAATCCAGCGATCCTCTTTGTCGGAGTTTCTATCATCAATAAACTCAATAGCATTGGGATCTGAAAAAGACTGTTGCGGCCTCAGCAAAGCTTACTCCATGCTTTTTTGAGTCCGACTGCACTATTCACAAAATCTCGTCCTTTTGAAAATTAGTCGCCACCTAATGGAGGTCTTTCCCATGATTCAATTAATACGGATTTTTTGGAATCCTCAAGATATAACTTTAGTAGGCTATAGCCGCCATCAAGAGTATCAGAGTAATCCACAAAACGACAAATGAAGCCAATAAATTTACCGTCAAGGGTAACCTCACGCACCGTAGCTCCTAAAAGTCCAGCGTAGGTTTCTCCATTACTGTCTTGAAATGAAAAAGAGTATCCGTCTCTATACCAAACCCGGTCTCTGAAGAGGCCGAGCAATACTTTTTCCCTTGCATATTCAACTTCAGACCAATCTCCAATTTTAATCTGATTAATTCCTGGGAATTGATAATGAAATCCGATCTGCTTACGCCATTTTACTCTAGACCTTCCTAATTCAGATCTAACTAGGCTTTCAAGGCACTGTTTGGGCGACATATGTAGACCATAATTCTCGTGAGCCGCCCTATTTTCTTCACCATACATATCTGTGTGATGCACCACTCGATACGGTTTACCCATATATTCGTGATGCTCCACCTCTTCATAGATGTATTTATTTCTGTTGGGATCGACTACAAAGGAAGAAATTTTTTGGTCTGCAACACAGCGAACACCAAAATTGTCGGGATTGGCATTAGCAGACATAACAGATATCATTCCCGTTAAGCCATCATAGAAGTAGGTTCCAGAATCTTGTAATCCCGTATTTTGGCGCGACGACGTCCAGATCCAATATTCGCCCTGTTCACCACGTGGTCGTACATATTTATCATGGGAATAATAAAATTGATCTAATATATACTGATAACCTAAAGCCCAACTACCTATAATATCAATTGAATTTATTTTATAGAATTGGTCAGCGATAAAACCTGGAGGTAGATTTCCTTTTTTGAAGTCTTCGACCTCAACAATCGCCCCCCCATGTTTTGCAGCGTCCATAGCAGCCATGCGCACCGTTGGTAACATTTGGTAGTTTTCGCATCCGGCTCTTTTATTAATTTTACCATTGGTATCTCTTAAAAAATCTCCTAAGTCTTGAGTCGCTTGTTCTACAGGTAAAAGTGATACTTGCCGTCTTTCAGTTTTGGAGGAAATTTGGTTAGAATAAAGATAAACTGAGTGCGGTCCGCTCGGTGGCTCAATTCCAGCGAGTCCCGCAAATTCGTGGTGAACAAGCCAGTACTGATCGTCACTTGATTTTTTCAAAAATGCGTCGGTATTGCAGGTTATTTTGGGTCCCCTGTCAGTAAAATTAAATCTGCAGTCCTTATCATACCCATCAACCTTTACCTTTTCGTCAGTACAATTTATCGCTGTAAACGGCGTGATTGACCGATCTTTATTTACGGTTATAGCGAGAAACTTATTCATTCGATAAGCGTAACTGTCGGCATCGAGACCAATAAAGTAATTCAGTTTTTTGTGGTTACCGACAGAGATCCAATTTCTAATATTGTCTCGAATAACCTGAATTCTGTTTTCGCATTCTTGTCCGCCGCCGCCGCTGTTTGTGCCGGCGCGCTCTCCTCTTTCCTCTGCGGGAACCAGAAAAGGTGAGATTAAAATTAGCGATACCAATAGTGTTCTAAAAGTCTTCATTTTCACTCCTAAGTTTTCATTGCGACATCCATGCCAAAATATGTTTCCACTTAAAAAAGCCGATTCTTGCGCTAAATCCGCGAACTCAAATCTAACCGTAGCTTGCGAACCTGCTCCTCGATTTTGCTCAATCTCTCAAGAGCATCGGCGAAGTCAGGCTGCTGTCCAACTATTAGCTCTGTGACGGAAATTGACAGCACCTGACAGAGTTGCTCGAAAGGCGGCAGCTTACGGCCACGTCCTTTCTCCCATCCTCGATAAGTGCTTTCCGCTTCTCCAATCGCATTAGCGACCGCTTTAGCGGTGAGTCCTTGGGCCTTTCTTAGCCGAGCTAGTCTTTGGTGAATCTGTTCCATTAGAACACTGTAAACGCATCGCATAATTTTTTATACTTTATTTAACTAATAAAATTGATAATATTTTTATTATTACTAAAATAAAGTATATAAATATTTGTAATTAATAATGAAAAATGTATTTGATTTCAATATATATAAGGACTTTTTTAAGGATTTTGAACAATCTCGCAAAAGTTTTCAACGGGGTTTTCGCTCCAAATTGGCCAAGTTTATTGGCTGCCAAAGTGGGTACATTTCTCACGTTCTGAATGGCGATGCACACCTGAGTTTAGAGCAGGGATACAAAGCCGCAGAGTTCTTATCGCTAGATGAAAGAGAGAGAAAATATCTTCTCCTGATGATCGAAGCTGCGAGAGCAGGAACAAAAGAGTTACGCGAGCATTTCAAAGATGAGCTAACTTCTTTACGAGAAGAATATTTAAATATAAAAGAGCGAGTGGGAGACGCTAGAGCCCTAACGGAAAGAGAACAATCGACTTATTATAGCAGTTGGCATTATCTCGCAATTCATGTGGTTTCAAGTCTTAAAGATTTTAACGACTCAAAATCCATTGCGTCGGCGTTGCAAATATCTGAAAGTGTCGTGAAACCAATTTTACTTTTTCTTTTGCAAACTGGAATTGTGAGGGAAGAAAAAGGTTTACTAAAACCAGGGCTGACAAATGTCCACCTCAATCGCGAGTCTCCGCTTATAAGGCAGCATCACACAAATTGGCGAGTTGCAGCGATTCAGGCGCTCTTGAATAATTCTAAAACTGACATTCATTATTCTACGGCTTCCACATTGTCAAAAGATGATGCTGAAAGGTTGCGAACAGAAATGGTAAACCTGATTCAAAAATATGTCGAAATTGTTAAACCATCCAAAGATGAAGTGATGTATGGATTCAATTTGGATTTTTATAATTTACTTCATAAGTAGCTACTCCCTGGCTTTAATACTTTTTAAAACCTGTTTTCACTGAGTAGTCGCGGTCTATTCGATTTCCTTCCAGATAATCTTTTCTGGTTGAGATCGAGAATTGTTAATGGTTTCTCCCCTTGTATCAACGACGTGAAAATTAATATTCATCCAGCGCGTCGCCATTTGGGCCGTGGGATAATTAGAAATGTTATTTAGAAACGAAGGAAGCTTAAGGCGTGTAAGAGGTACTTTAACGGTTTGGACGGTAAAGCAATTCAAATCCTCACTCACCAAAAAAGGATCGGCGTTACGACACTCCTTTTTTTCTTCATCAAAAAATTGGAATTCAGCTGAAAAATAATCTTCGTTGGGTTGAACCGAAAATTTTTGAGAAAAATGACGTTCTGTATCTTTTAAAGACAAAGTCTTAAACAAATCTCCGAGAATGGTTTCACGTTCACCATAACTAGCTAAAAACTCAGGGCTGTTTATTTTCACAAATGAAGCCAGCACGGCCGTAGCGACATCGGATCCGTGGGAAACACTAAAAGCGCAGTGACTACCCGTGGGTGTCTCGATGACAACAGCATTTTTTGTGGCCTCACGAAGGCGATAGGAGTTTTGCGATGATTTTACCACGGGATCGTCGGCAGCACCCCAAGCCAATATTGGAACTTGTGCCTCAGACGCCACACGCAGAAACGAATTGGTTTGCCAATATTCATTAGGGGTTTTTGGAAAACCAAAAATATTTGATCCGTTCCAATAATCAAGGGATGCAGCTGAAACTATTTCTTTGAGCCGTTCCGAAGACGGCTTTTTTCCGTCAGGAATAAGCCGATCAACAATTTTTACCTTTCCCAACATTTCGACAAGCTGTAACCAAATTTTTTGTTGAATAAATCGCGCCTCTTTCTCGGGACGCAAAATATAATCAATCGAAGCCTCTAATTCAGTGACTGGGCAATGGGCCTGAACGCTACGAATAAATCTTTGGCCTTGCTGTGGTCCATAGACGGAAGAGAAAAAAGCTGCATGTCCCCCTAAGCTGGCTCCATGAACATGAATACTCGAAACTTGCTGTGAGAAATTTTCACTTACCCATTTTGCGACATCGACTAAGTACTGTCCTTCTTGAAGTCCCCCGACAAACAATCGGCCATTGCTGAGTCCAAACTCTGCCGTTGTCGAACTCCCGACTAAAAGAACATGAAAAGGGCTTTCATCAAAAAGATGCATAAGAGGATCACGGACGGAACTCGAGTTTAATGTATTACATGTAAGTCCACATTGAGAAATGACTAGAGGTCTGGGTTTATTTCCAGGCTTAAGAGCCAAAACTGCATGGAGTTTAGCTCCGTCTTTCATGCTTAATGTTACCGGCTTAATATAAGGAACCTCGAAATACTCATATTCGGCATTGGCAAGCTCCATGATCGCCGGAATTCCCGTCGAACCCATGAAAGTATGATATTCTTCGCACTCCTTAAAATAAGAATTCAGCTTTTCATTTCTCTGGGCAGGATTTTGAAAATTAAAAATAATTTTCTCAACTCTTTGCGCTGAACATTTTTCAGGAAGTTCACGCGGACGCCTGCCATCCGGGATCCACTGATAATTTACTTTGGCAGCAAAAACTGTTTGGCTTAACGCCACGAGTGTAGTTACCAAGAAAGAGGTGAAATTGAAAATCAAGATTGCCCCGCCTAAGCTACTACAATAATTCTACTTTACGCTGTAACTCAGTCAATAAGAATAGTGTCGCTTTTGGGGTTAACACCAATGTGCGAATCTTGCGGCCTAAGGCCAGCCAGGCCAACTCCTACCTTCTTAGCGATCTCTAGGGACTCCAAAATCTGCAATTTGCTAAGCTTACCCAAAGAGAAAGGTCTCATTATTCCAGCTAAACCTAAGGACACGGTTTCGGCGATACAGGAAAACGTACCAATGTCTGTATAAGGAATCCATGGATGTTGAATTTTTTGGTCATTGGGCAACCTTGCCAAGCCACCCTGAAAACAAGCGACGTCAGATCGCAACCAAACCTCACGATGAATATTTGAGGGAACAGAAACATCCAGTACAATTGCATTCGATTTTATATGGGAACTACGAATAAATTCTTGCGTCGAGTTTGTGCCCACCACCACAACATCGCAATCCCTCAAGTCTTCAACATGATGAGAGAGCTTCAAGTTTTCAGGAAGAATTTTTGAACTCACTAATAGGTCCTCAACGGCTTTTTGAAATTTTGGACTCTTTTCAATTGGCTCCCGGTGAATCAGCGTCATAGACTTCACGCTGTCTGCAAGCAACTGAGATATAACGTGACAGATGTTGCCGCTAAAACCAACAACTCCAAGACGAGCGTTTGCAAGATTAAATTTTCGCTCCTCCGCTAAAGATAAAATTCCTTGTACGGCCATTGCTGCCGTCAGACTATTTCCGGTTGTCAGGTATGTTCCGCAAGGATCGAGTAAAAGGCCATTATCGGAAACAATACTTGTAAACTGACCAAGCCCCAAATTTGTAACACCGTCAGCGGCCGCCATTTTTACAGCGTCTTGAGTTTTTTGAAAAGCCTGGAGGGATTGGCCCCTCACATTTTTTTCAAAAAAAGCTGTGGACAAAAAAAGGCCATAGATATTTAAAAAAATCTCCTCGCCATTTCGCCCAGTTATTTTTTGGCGATGAAACTTAAAAGGTATGGCTTGGTTAGCATAGTCTGCTAAAAATTTGTCAATTTTTTCAAGAGCTACAGGCTTTAAAGAAGTACACATATCACGCGCATGTCTGGCATGTAAAACATGAGTGAGAAAGCCAACCTCCCGAACACCCTCTTCGCGTTTTGGCAATGGTTCTTTAGCCGGAGCTACAACTTCAAGTTGCAACTGAGAAAACTCCTGCTTCCAGAGATGTGAAGTCAATTTCAAAACTTTTCTTTCGTATAAAATCTGACACAACCTTTCAAGTCCCAAGACTAGAGAAGCTTTAGCCTCAGCAGAAATAAAAACCGACGGTTCAATACGGATAGTTTCTGGCGCGCTCAATGTAACACCGACGCGAACGCCACATTGGCGTAAAAGGTAACTCATGTAGAAATAAGTAGCGTGGCCATTTTCATAAAATCCATGCAAAAGATCCGGAAGTTTTGTTGATTCCTCAAAGCTAAATTCAATTCCGAGAAAAAAACCACGCCCTTTAAATTTTTTAATCACTTTGGGAAACTTGATATTTATGGTATCGATGCAAGACTTTATGTCATGATAAAAATCAATGGCCCGCTTTTCGATATCGTCTTTATGTGTCTCTAGTATGTCGAGTGTTTTTAAGGCTAGAGCAGAGGAGAAATCGTCTTCCGCGAAGGTCGATGTGTGAATCCATCCAAAATGATCTTGATAGTGTTCCCGCGCGACCAATACGGCACCTATTTTTGCAAGTCCTCCACCTAAGCTTTTTCCCAAAAGAATATAATCGGGCCGAACTTGGGCACGCGTTACTGCCAAGAATGAACCCGTACGGTAAAGCCCTGATTGAATTTCATCACAGATAAGCGGTACACCCCGCGGTCGCAGGTACTTCTCAGCACCTTGCAAAAACTCCGACGCAAGTTCATTAATCCCACCCTCGCCCTGAATCGGCTCAAAAATAAATCCAATGATTCGTGAAAACGAAGCAAGATTGCATTTACAGTCTAAATCACCAATCAAGTTCTCAAGCTTTTCTAAGGAATTTTCAGGGTTCAAAAAACTAACGTCAAATAGCCCACCCGCTCGATACATCGATCGGTAGGCATCATTTGCAGTCGCCGCAACTGAGGCCGCGGTTTTACCATGAAAGCTTCCTTCAACCGCTAAAAGTAAGGGCTTGAGCGATTCGAGTTCCTTAATATAGTTTTCTAAAAGCGAATTTGGTTCACGAGCATTTTGAGCTTTGATCTTTAAAATAAAATCTGATTTTTTTTGATTCCACTCTAAGAGAGCATGCTTAATAGCCGCCTCAACCGCTTCTGTTCCTGAATTTGTAAGTGTCGTAATGAAGAGACGCGTATCCGCAGTATGTTTTTGGATCAAAAAATTTAAAGCTTCGGCAAGATCTGCTGATTTTGCGCGCGTCGAGGCCTGCGTGTGGATGGGCACTTTTTGCCCCAACAAGTCCGTTGCCAAACGCGTAAGCTCAGGATGGTTATGCCCTAAAATAGTAGAACCAAAACCACCCAAAAAATCATATACAACTTTAGTTTTTTCTTTTTCTATAAATTCAAGCTTATCGCTGCAGGCTTTGCTGTAAACCACATCTAATTTTAACAAGTTTAAGATTTTGCCTAATTCAGGACGAACAAATTTACTATACTTCTCTTGAGGGCTCAAATCCGTGAGCGTTTTCATAATCTAAGGGTCCCACGAAGGTCTTTTCAGTTTCAATCACAAGCAAATCGTTTCCGCAACGCGTCTTTATTTTCGTGTTGGAGTCGGCGGAAAATTTCAAAATGCAGAAAAAAACTTTGTGGATCGATCTCGATGGAACTCTTTTAGGATCAAACTCTCTTTTGTTGCGCCTTGGTTACATTACTTTATTTTGCTGGCAAATGCTTAAAAGAGGAATTAACCCTTGGCAATCGTTGAAAACTCTAAAAACAATGCGAATGCATTTAGAAATGACCACTTCTCTCAAGGAAAGTAACCTTGAACGAGCCGCACAGATTTTTGCAAAGCTGACGGCAGTGCCACTAAGTGAAGCACGTATTTTTTTAACAAAATCTTCACTTGAAAATTTTCGATTGTTACGGCGAGTCTTCCATCCTATTCCTGAAGCTCTTGATTTTTTGAATTGGGCCAACCAGAAATTTGATCTCGTGCTGGCCACTAACCCTGTTTGGCCACTAGAGGTTGTAAAGTTTCGTATGGCACTTGCGGGAATTGATCCCGACAAGTTTTTGTGCATTACACATGCTGAAAACATGCATGCGTGCAAGCCCAACGTTCTCTACTACCAGGAGTTACTAGAGCGTTTGAACTTATCGCCAAAAAATTGTCTTATGATTGGGAATGATCGTCGCAAAGATTCGCCGGCAAGCTACGTAGGAGTTCCCGTTTTTTTACTTGGTCGCGAAAACAGTTTTGAGCGTCTTAAAGAAAGATTAATTCAAGGTGACTTTTGGAATCCATAAAAGAATATCGTGATTTACTAATTTTAACTCGCAAATTACCACGCCACCAACAACAAATTAATAATTTATTTGAAGCCGACTGTGAAATTGTAAAAATAAATAGTAAGTACTATTTTACGGCAACGACGGACTCCATTGGCGAAGAGATTAGTATGGGTCTTTATACTGATCCCGAGACCTGGGGCTGGATGACAGTTATTTCTTCAGTTTCAGATTTAGCGGCATCTGGCAGCAGCTGCGTGGGACTACTTGTTTCTTCGCAATGGAAATTTAAAACCCCTAAACAAGTACAACTTAAAACTTATAAAGGCATCAGAGAGGCTCTTAAGACTTCTAAGACTTGCATCCTTGGCGGCGACTCTGGGTTTGCGGGTGACTTCGTTTTAACCTCAACGGCTTTCGGAACTTCATCAGTCAAACCTCTAACTCGGGTTGGTGCAAGGCCTGGAGATTGGATAGGTATTATTGGCAAAAAGAAAACAGGCATCGGACCTGCTCTTGCCTTTTCTTACCTTTTTTCGCCGAGCGATAGATCGAAGTTAGAAAAAGAATTTCGCCCAAGCCCCTCCCTACAAAGAATGTCAACTCTCAGAAAATATTGTTCAGCTTCTATCGACACGAGCGACGGCATTGCTACAAGTCTAAATATTCTGGGGAGCTTAAACAAGGTAGGTTTCGATTTAGACTGGCGTGAAGATCTCATCCATCCTCTTGCTAAGAAGCTCTGTCGCAAACTTGGATTTCATGAGCTCATGTTATGGATGGGCGACCATGGTGATTTTCAAACTTTGGTTTCAATTCCCAATCGCCATCTCGCGAAAGCCAAAAAAACTGTAAGAGACCTAGTAATCATTGGACGCGTTACTGATGAAATCGGAAAAACACAGGTGCGTTTTGGAGAAACTCAGATTCGGTTACCTATTGAACTCGTGACTCGATGTCCACGAGACCTTGAATCTATTAAAAAACTTACTTTAAATGTTGCGGGTTACTTTGCAAATACCGGCTGTAAAAACTAGCGGTATTTTTTATATTTAGAGACCGTGGTAGGAATTTAAATAAAAAAGCCATTGCCTTGTTAGTAAGTCCTGGAACGGTTATCGACCTGTCACGATTGAGAGTTTTCATGACAGAGTCCGCAACTTCATCTGCCGATAAAATCACTTTGCCGAATTTTTTTATTACTCTCTCATCTAACCCTGCCGTACGATGAAAAGTCGTGTCCACTCCTCCTGGACAAATGGCATTTACCTTAACCCCCGCCCGACCGTATTCATAGTTTAGCGATTCACTCAAAGACGTTACATACGCCTTTGTCGCAGCATAAACAGAAAAATAAGGCGAAGGAATAAAGCCAGCCAGTGAAGAGATATTAATAATTTGACCACCACCCGCACTTGCCATTTGACGGCCAATTCGTAGCGTTAAATAGGTAAGTGCCAAACAGTTGAGTTGAATCGAGGTCAACATATCCGGAATAGACTCTTTAAGAGCCTCACCGAAAACCCCGCGACCAGCATTGTTCACAAGTAAATCGACACGGCCAATGCGATCAAGCATCTGCGCGCAGGCCTTCTCATCGGTTAAATCGACGGCTTCAATTTGGACTGACACGTGAGATCTTATTTTTTCGAGATCTATTTTCGTTTGCTCCAAAATCGCCTGACCACGCGCCACTAAAATTAAGTCCCAACCATTGGCTACAAGCTTTTTAGCAATGCTTGCGCCAATTCCCGTTGACGCCCCCGTGACTAAAGCACGCTTATTCATTTTTTACCCATTTTACACTCTGATGAAAGTTTTTATGCTCACTCATTTCTTTAGAGCCGTCGTCCAAAAATTTTTCGAGGTCGTTATGAATTGAATCTTTTAGGTCCAAATTGCCAGATTCAGTAAAATTCCAAATCCGCACGTAATTATTAAGCGCCTGATACTTGGCACGCACAGTGAATTTTTCATAGGATAATATCGTCAAACCAAATAATTTAAGCGGCTTAAGTTTGCCTTTAATAAAAATAAAGCATTCGACATTGGGTTTGGCAAAACAAGAAATTTCATCTGATTTATAAGATGTGAATTTTCCGCCGTCCATGTTTTCCGTGTCCAATTTGCAGTGGCGAGTCCAAGTACTAGCTGAAGCTTTCTCTGTACAATTCGATAGAAGCTTCGAAGTAATCCCCAACGACGAAACGGTCATGATTGAACGGTACTCTAGAGACGAGATACCTTCCACGGTAATTTTCTTAATATTAGTGCCAACGCGGGTCAATAGATCGCCATCTTTAAAATTCTTTTTTACTAACTCTAAGGAAACCTTCGGAGAAAAAACCAATTGCATTTTAAGACCATAACCTTTTGCATCTATATCAATATTGTATTCAAATGAAGGCTTCGTCATTGCCATTGCAAAATTAAAAGTGGCTAGAAACATAAAAATCATTTTTTCAGCCTCCCCTGCAAAAGACCATTAAGCAACCAAAGATCTCCTATCAGAGACGTTATCAAACCAAACGCTAAGATCAAACCAAAACCTTTTGGGGGAGAGAAATAAGACCCCAAATAAATAAATGCCGTCAGCGTCATCAAAACATTGGTGATGACCGACGCCCCACCGCGACGTTCTATCCCTTCGCGTAAATCGTGCCTTCTGGCTGCAAAAATGTATTGAATCGCATTGTCCCCCGCAAGACCGACCAAAACACTGGCCACAACACATTTCATAAAATCCATCTGAATACTCAAAGTAGCTAGCATACCAATTGTAAGAAACGGCCCCCAAAACGCCGTGGCCAAAAGGGGAAAAATCAAATGCTGTTTATAAAATACTTTTGCAAGATAATAGATTACAATGGCTACAAGGAAAAGGCTTGCCATCATACTATCAAGCAACGTCTTTGGCACAATTGCAGAGAAGTCTGCGTAGGCTATAAGTTCACCGGCAAAATAACATTCCCGATTAGGACAGATGTTTTCGGCCGCTTTTTTTAATTTAATTAGGGAATCAACCGTCGTATCTTTAATAAAAATCAAGGCTCTGGCAATTCCATTTTCATCAACCGTACGTTTGTAGAGCGAAGAAGTTTTATAATCAGATTGCGTTAACTCTTTGGGTATGAGGTGGTCTTTATCGAGCCAATTCATAACTCGCTCCGGACTCTCCACCGCAATTATATTATTTTTGACCGACTCGTCTCGATTTAAATCACCAATGTACTTTTCAAGTTGAGAAAGTGCCTCTGGCCTTGTTAAAACCAAAGATACATTTGAAACCCAACCCTTGCTGTTAAGAAACTCCTGCACGCCTAAAGAGAATTCATTTTTCCTTGGAAACATTTGATAAGGGTTGTCATTGACATTTAAATGTGAAAACGAATAGAGCCCGATAGGAAATACAATTAGCGAGATAAGACTTAAGCGGCGTGGTAACGACTTAATCCCCCAGCGGTCTAAAAAATGATACCCCCATGCCCGTTTTGGATCCACCCACATATTTTCCTTATAAAATCGGATTAAAAATACCGGCATAAAGGAGAACATAAGGAACCACTCAAGCGCCGCACCAAACGCGGCCCAAAACCCTAAACGTTTAATCACGGCTAGATCAGAAACATAGAGCGACAAAAAACCCACGATCGTGGTCAGTGAGGTAAAGAAAGACGGTAAGATCATGCGCTTGATTGCACTTTTCCATTTTACCCCTTTCATCTGTTCTGAACATATGAAGGTAAAGTCTTCAAGAGAACTGATACCCAATAAAAGAATTAAACCCGTAGACAGAACATCAAACGGAGATCCTAAAAAACCTTTTAAGCCAATCAATACAAGAGTGCCAAAAATAAATGTACAGCAATAAATCGTTCCGGCGATCCATGTACCGTAGACAAAACGTAGTGAGAAAAAGAGAAAAAAAATCATTGTTAAATTAAGAATGGAAGAAAAGCGAAACCCTTCTAAGACATACCATTGATAATCCGCGGGCCCGACCCAAGAAAATTTTGCACCTTCTAAAAGAGGTTTTAGGTCTCTATCTACGGCTAAACGCAAGTGGTTGAGCATCCGGGGATCAAAACTGCCAAATTTTTCGCTATTCATTTCAGCGAAAGTAAATCCCATTAAAATACTGAGATGATCTTTTTTATCTTTAAAGAAAACATACGGTGAGTTCTCAAGACGTGATTTGACGCTCTGAAGGTCGTAGGCTATGGCCTCATCTTCACACCTTAGATGTAAGATATTTTTGTAGCTAACTGATGACGCACCACTGGGTTGAATATCTTTAGCATCAAAAGTGGACAAAGTACTTTTTAAAAATGGATAAGTGGCACGCATGACGGAGTACCACTTACGTAAATGGCAAAGCTCCTGCGGAGAAAACGATTTTCCGGAAGGCTGGATAAACAGAATAGACGCAATCCCTTCGTCATAGCGCACCTTGAGATCGCGCAATTCTTCAGCGCTCGGTATGCCTTCGCCGATCATATCATCGGCTGAGAAAATAAATTTTAGCTTCGAGGAGTAAGTAATTGCGATGAAAGTCAGTGCCAATACCAGGCACAGAGTTAGGCGAAATCGACTCCAAAAAAAACGGCATGAGCGTATAAGAAATAGCGAAAAAACAACAAAACTGCGGCGACTGAGATTTTTCATTGAACTCATTTAAGTTAGTTATACTATAACACTATGAAAAACAGTCCAATTATTCTTTTGATGGCATTGACCCCAATTGACGCAAGTTTTTTCACAGCGCAAAAGGCCGAAGTATTAAAAGGAAATTTCAACTCCGCAACCGCGCAGTGGACGACATCAACCCAACGTGAACCAGAATGGGGGTCGTTGCCACGGGCCCCACTGCGTGAAATTAGTTATCAGCCTGATTCCACTGCCCCTCTTGAGATTGATAACAAAACAATGATGCGTCTTTCTGAAAATAGCGAAGTGGCACTTTATCAGAATGGAAAATCTTTGGAGGCTATACTCAACCTTGTTAACAAAGCTGAAAAATTTATTTTTATTCAGGTCCTAGCCATAGCTTGCGATGAAAGTACAGAGTCTCTTTTTGAAAAGCTAAAAGAAAAAGCAAGATCTGGGATTGACGTTAAGATCATTGTTAATAAAACCTATTCTTTTTTAAGTTATAGCTGTTTACGTGAATTAAAAAATAGTGGTATTGCTATAAGCAAAGCTCCCACACATTCAACGTATTTGCTCAACGATAAAGGAAACCTATTAATTGGTGCCCAAAGCTTTACCAAAACGTTTTTTTATTCTGACGGATTTAATTTTCTCGACCGCGATATGATGCTGCATGCACATGGTCCAGTTTCTAAGGAGGCTCTTATCGACTTCATTGAAACATGGAATGAAAATGAAGAAACAAAAATTGATAACTTCAAATATATCCTCACCATGGCAAAAATAAATAGTCCCAAAAAATGTCTTTTTGTTTCGCAAAAGCCAAAATCTAAAAAACGTGATTTACAAAATCTGCTTCTGAATTTATCTGAGAAATCAAAACAGAGTATCATTGCCAGTGGCGTCAAGATCTTACAAAACGACTCCACAATGAGTTTAATTAAATTGTTGAAAAATAAATCGATCTCTGGGGTCCGGGTTGATTATATTGGAAATGGTTGGGACGGTGGGAACGGCGAACTTACCATGTACCTTAACGAACTTTACCATAGATATTTAGATAGAGGTCGAAAGTACTTGGCCAAAACTATAAACTGGTTACGCGAAAAAGATCAAATCAGTCAGAGCAAAAAGCATTTTAAAGCCTATAAATCCCTAGTTGCGGATTCAGATATCACGGTCTGGACGTATTTTAATTTTGTTCACTACAAAGTTTGGAGCTTTGATAACTCAGGTATTTTTGTAGGAAGCGCAAATGTCGCGGAAGATTCTTTCGAGTCTTTTTATGAAGCCGGAGTTTTTTGCTTAGATCGAGCCTTGTCTGAGGAGCTCAATCATGAACTCGCTCGTGACAAGGCCAATTCTATTCCGATTTATCGAGAGTCGCTTACCTTATAAATGGTGTAATGTTGGTGGCTAACATTCTCGCCCCGCGGGTTTCATTAAGAATCCGCATTGCATCAGCAACAGTGAGTTTACTATTCACATGATTTTTGCATTCTTCGCCGCCGGTACCGCCTATACATGGAAATAATTTGGAATATTTTTCGGAACTCCAACCTGTTGCACGACCATAGAAATAATTACGCCACGGCTGCGTTTTCTTATTTTTCGTCATTAGAATGATATCACTTTTTTTCTGATCCTTAAACTTAAGTTGACCTTCACTATTCTTCACAAAGGACACAACGTCAGCATCCTCATTGTGGTCAAATTGAGTCGGAAGAAGGTCCTTTAAGTCGTCAGGCGCAGAATCATAAAATCCTTTTAAGTTTACGACAAGTTGATCACCACTCATAGCACTTTTAATCGGTTGACCAGGAGAACTAAACATTATCGACATATTCGATAGGCCGCTTTCAATTTGTTCTTTACGCCCAACAAGAACTTCAGGATCTAACATCTGATAATCCCATGATGTCTTATCATTGTTATGCTTAATCGCATCCCATGCCTTAGTTAGGCTAATATGGGCACCTTCCAGATTTGTGTAGGCGCTGTTCATCCATTCCTGTGATTGCTTTTTATAGAGGCCTGTGTATTTATTTCCACTAATAATTTTCACCCGCTCTTCGCGCGTAACACCATCTATAAAATTATCGTCTTGGTCACTTCCCCACGAAAAAATATCGGATTTACTCTTCACTATATCAATACCAAATTTACGACCAATTTCTTCGCGCAGTTTGAGATGTCCTTGATAATTATAAGCCGCCAATTGCGAAATCCCAGCCATGCGCCGATGGTAACGTGCTATAGTCGCATATTTTTCAGCATCGCCAACAATTTTAAATCTGTCGTAAGAGTCGTACGAATCATCGGCAGTGAAGGCTTGCTCACCCCAACGAATTTTCGCATCAAATACCATTGGCGTCTTAGATCCATCAGGTTGAATGACGTACATTGGAAGCTTACCAAGACGGCGAATAGCTTCTCTTAAAGTATCATACACGGGGCCCGCCAAAAATGCGACAAGCCGTCCTTCTGAGGTAAAACGCACTTCCTCGTCCGTAAAAGCTTCGGGTGGAGGGAGACTTAAGAAATTTAGATGTGCCTTAATTTGGCTTTTAGGAGAATTAATCATAACCTGTTCGGCATAATTTTTAACTGTTGCAAGCAGGGCCTCTTGTGTCACAACGACTTTATGAGCTAGTGGTACTGCACGCCATATAAACCCTCGAAATGGTAAGAGTGTTGACATACGCGCGACAACAAACTTTGTATCATTGAACTTTAAAGATTCATAACGCCGATTGTAGTCGCTGAGAACATCGTAGAGAGCTTGACCATTACGAACTGAAATAAGTTTATCTCGCAGTTTCTTCATTTCAGGAGAAATCAAATCCTCGCTCGGTCGCGCCGCCCCTGAAGGAGTACGATCCGCAACCTTCCCATCATTTTTTATTTTATAGCTCGCAACCAAGGCTGTAAGTTCTTCCAGATTTGGAGTCGGCATTTTAACAACTTCACTCGCAGGATTTCTCTGTGGCTTCTTCTTTGCTAAAACATCGGAACTAGAGAATAAAAAACAAAAGGCGCTTAGACCCAAAAAAATTCTTTTCATAAAACCTCCACCTCAGTATTTTCGCAATTATTTTTATGGAGTAAACAGAAAAACTCGAATATTATAGATAAGCCTAAGGTCTAGCTAAAGATCATTTCCTTCAATAGGCTTAAGTTTAAAAGAAACAACAAAAGCGGTAGCGCTAAACAATACCGCGATATAACCGACCTTTTCAAAACCTAGCAAATGCCCACTCGCTGATTTCGTAACCAGTAGCCCGCTCAGGTAAGCAGCAAGAGCTGCCGAGAGTTGCTGAACACTTGCGATGAGGCTTAAGAAACTGGTTCGACCTTCAAGCGAAACCAATGTTGTAACTAAAGACATCGCCGGAATCATTCGTGCCGTCATGACGATGAAAAATAGTGAGACAAAAGTTAGAATTAGTGTAAAAGGAAGCACTTTCATATTTGTTACGAAATAAATTGGAATAATTGAAAGCAAAAGTGCAAGAGTAAATATTTTCTTTTTGCCATAACGATCCGAGAGCCACCCAAATAAAATAGACGCCACGATCGAGACCACCCCACACACAAGATAAATGGTAGGCAATTGACTCTCATCTACTTTTGCATTTGCTATCACCGATGGAAAAAGAAATGGATTAATGGAAAAGTGTCCCAGAACTAACAAAGACATAAATAAGAGAGCAAAGATCTGATTTCGGGTAAGTGATGGCAATTTAACCTTAGATTGAGAAACAGTTTCAAACACTTCTGGTAAGAATCTCGTGATGACCAAAACCATTATGAGCGAAAACGTTGCTAAAAGCAAAAACGGTGTCTGCCATGAAAATTTTGTCGCGAGAAAAAGACATATCGGTAAACCTAAAATTGCCGCTAAAGCGTGCGCTGTCATCACGATACCAAATGCACTGCTGCGTCGTTCAACTTCAAACCTATCGCTAGTAATCGAAAAAATTAATGACCCTACCACGCCGCCAAACAATCCCATCAAACAACGAGCAAAAACTAACATCTCGAAATTCCTAATGATGCCACAAACAAAGTTACTGACAGCAAAACCCAGTAGAAAAAATATGAGAGCTCTACGTTTATTTACAAAATCAAGAAATAACGAAGCGATGATCCCCATCGTTCCGGCGCTCAACGTATATCCTGATACTAGCCAACTAAACTGATGTGGCTCGATACCGAAAATTCGCATCAGTTGTGGGCCTAGCGGCATCACAATCATAAAATCGACGATGAGTCCGAAATGCACCAGCGTCAGTAGTGTCAATAACCTGATTTCTTTCCGATCAAACATTTATCTCATTAACTCTCACTTAAATTCTCTTGGCAACCATTAAATGCTTTGTTGATAATTAGAGGCATGCGCGCTTTAGTCACTGGTGCAAATGGATTTCTCGGGTCAAAGCTAACTCGCCGACTTGTTGAGTTAGGTCACGAGACCATTTGCTTTGTGCGACCCGCGAGTAATCTTTCAAATATCGCCACTCTCAATGTCGACATGGCTTTCGGAAACGTTACCAATAAAACTGACGTCTTCAACGCTTGCAAAGGCATAGATGTAGTTTTTCACCTGGCGGCTGTAATTGCTTCTGATAAAAGGCAAATGCGCGAGCTGGATGTCGTTAACATTGGCGGTACCCAGAATATTGTCGAATCCGTTCGCGATTTAGGAGTTAAGAAGTTAGTTCATGTATCTTCGGTTGTCGCCATCGGCGCCGAAACAAGTCAAGATCGAGTACTGAATGAAAAATCGCCCTATAATAACTTACTTGCCGCTAATAAAAATATGGCGAGTAAAAAACATGGTGAAGAAATTGTCCTTGCCGCTTGCCGTCGCAAAGAAGTAAATGCCGTAATTGTGAACCCAAGTTTAATTTTTGGGGCTGGGGATGCCCAAAAAAGTACGCGCACGAGTAATATTCGCGCTGCCAATGGAAAGTTGAAGTTTTTCACTGAGGGCGGCGTCAACATCGTTGCCGTGGAAGATGTGGTCGACGGAATTGTTGCCGCTTACGAACGCGGGCGTTCGGGAGAGCGCTACATTCTTGGTGGTGAAAACATCACGATACGCGAGCTGCTAACTCACATCGCCAATTGCGCAGGCGCGACACCGCCGAAGTACAAGCTTCCCTCAAGCCTTTTAAAAATCGCCGCTCGACTCACGAGTCGTGTAACTCGTGAAAATATTATAGCGGCAACCATGTACCATTGGTTCGATAACTCGAAAGCCAGACATGAGCTAGGATTTAATCCTCGCCCTGCACGTGAAGCCATAAAAAATTCAGTCACTTGGATGAAAGAAAACGGCTATGTACTTTGAAAGTAAAACGCGCATTATTATCAAAACGATTTCCTGGCGGTTATTTGGTACTCTGGCGACTGTGACACTTGCGTATATCTTTACACGTAAAATAGAAACAGCGTTTCAAATTGGTAGTCTTGAATTGCTCCTCAAATCTTTGATTTATTACTTTCACGAAAGATTCTGGAACAAAGTTAACTATGGAAAAAAGCAAAATCCTCCAAAGGTAATTTGGTTCACGGGACTTTGCGGTGCCGGTAAGACAACAATCGCCCAAATTCTTGCGAAAAAATTGCGCACTAAAAATATTAAGATCGAGGAACTCGACGGTGATAGTCTTAGAAGTATTTTTCCAAAAACAGGATTTACCCGCCAAGACCGTGATCAGCATATTCGCCGTGTCGGTCATTTGGCCAGCCGTCTCGAGTCTCATGGCGTTCACGTTATCACGTCACTGGTATCGCCCTATCGGGAATCTCGTGAATTCGCGCGACACATTTGTAAAAACTTTTTTGAAGTTTATATTTCGACGCCTATAGAGACTTGCGAAAAAAGGGACCCGAAGGGTTTATATGCAAAAGCACGTGCCGGAGAAATAAAAAATTTTACGGGAATTGATGATCCCTATGAACCACCAATGAACCCAGAAATCACCGTCGACACCCACAAAATGTCGGCCGAGCAAGCCGCTGACTTAATAATAAAGGGACTCGATGTCTAGTCATCTTGACGAGCTTGAAAGTAAAGGTATTTTTATTCTTCGCGAAGCTCATGCAAATTTTCGCGATCTTGGGATGTTATGGTCCATTGGCAAAGACAGCACTGTTTTATTGTGGCTCGCACGTAAAGCTTTTTTCGATAAAATTCCGTTTCCACTTATACACATCGACACCGACTACAAAATTCCCGAAATGATTGCCTATCGTGATCAGTTAGCTCTCACCTGGAAACTGGATTTAATAGTTGGTAAAAATGTTGAGGCTTTGCAGAAAAAACAGACTTACGCCGACGGATACATTGATCGTGTCAGCTGCTGTCGGTCGTTAAAAACCCAAGCCCTCCAACAAACTATCGATGGATCGGGGCCTCAGTATCGTCTCAATCTCCAAACTGAAAAATTCGATGAACTTAAAGAGAAAAGGCACTTTTCGGGTCTTATCTTAGGCATTCGCGCCGATGAAGAAGGCTCACGCTCTAAAGAGCGATATTTTTCTCCTCGTGACACAAACAACCACTGGCAAATTATCGAACAGCCGCCAGAATTTTGGAACCAGTTCAATACCGACATCGCACCTAATAGTCATGTTCGAATTCATCCATTGTTAGATTGGACTGAAGTAAATATTTGGGAGTATATTTATCGCGAAAGAATTCCAACTGTGTCTTTATATTATGATCAAGGTAAGGGATCACGGTATCGGTCTCTAGGTTGTTATCCATGTACGTTTCCCGTGACATCTAAGGCAAAATCCCCTGAAGAAATTATTTTTGAATTAAAGTCCGGAAAGTTTTCTAAAGTTGCCGAGCGCGCCGGGCGCGCTCAGGATAGAGAAGATGGTGGTGGACTCGAAACTCTCCGCAAAGAGGGGTACATGTGAACCACATGAATGTTGTCGTCGTCGGCCATGTGGATCACGGTAAAAGCACCGTTATTGGTCGATTGCTTGCTGATACAGATTCACTTCCCGAGGGAAAGCTTGAAGACCTCAGGGAGTTTTGCAAAAGCAAAGCTCGTTCCTTCGAATATGCTTTTTTAACAGATGCATTAAGAGAAGAGCGAGCTCAGGGAATTACGATTGATACCTCACGACTATTTTTTAAGACAACACAAAGAAACTACCAAATTATCGATGCACCAGGACACTTCGAGTTTTTAAAAAATATGATTAGTGGGGCCGCTCGTGCCGACGCTGCTTTTCTGACAATCGACGCAAAAGAAGGAATTACCGAGAACACCCTTCGTCATGCCTATATGCTGTCATTTCTGAGTATTCAGCAAATTGCAATACTCATTAACAAAATGGATTTGGTCGATAACCGCGAAGATGTTTTTTTATCACTCGCAAGTGAAATTAAAAAATATCTGGCATCTCACTCAGTCTATCCAAAATACTTTATTCCCATCTCCGCCTATTTGGGAGAAAACATCGCACGAGCGTCTAAACAAATCACTTGGTACGTAGGTCCAACGGTATTAGAGGCGCTCGATAGTTTTAAATTAGGTCTGTCAGTAGACAGCAAACCGTTTCGCCTAGCCGTTCAAGATCTCTATGACGACGTGATTGTTGGACGAGTTTCCAGTGGAACTCTGAAAGTTGGCGATGAAGTCGTTGCCTTTCCCGGCAACAAGAGGGCCAATATCAAATCCATTTTAGGAACCAAAAATTTTGTTGCCATTTCTGGTCAATCGATTGGAATAACGTTAAATGGACAAATAAAGGTAAAGCGCGGCGACATCCTTTGTTCCGCTCGTGAAACTCTTCCGCTGACCCTCCAAGAACTCTATGGAAACTTAATTTGGTTGGGCCAGAAACCATTAAATATTGGACAGACCTGCACTATCAAACTCGGAACCCAAAGATGTTTAGCAAAGTTAGAAGAAATTTTTCGCTGCCTGCATTCGCGAAATTTACATCGCTCTGAGGCCCATAAAAAACAAATTCAGCAAAACGAAGTCGCAACTTGTCGCTTTTCTCTGTCTTCGCAAATCTCATTTGATGTAGGGTCTGAGTTTATAGATTCTAATAGGTTTGTTCTTGTCGACAATCACTGTATCGCCGGCGGTGGACTTATTATCGACCACTCGACTATGCCAGAAATAACAACGACTAATTGAGACCCTCGTGAAGTATCACCTCCCGCCACAGAGAGACCAAGACGGGCATAGAGTGAAGACAATGATCTGTTGAAGTGAGCTATATTTTCTTCGCTAAATGTTTTTGGGAAAGTCAGTGAGTGCACGATCACACTGATCTTATACTGGCTCACCATAACCTCTAATTTTTTAGATAATTTTTCGATAAAACCAGCTCCTTCACAAGCTACTGCAATTGTTTCTATTGACATACGCGTATTGCTCCTTGCAGACAAGATAAGTGAAACTCTGTTCCTTCAACAACCTCACCATCGAATTCAAAGCAAATAGGTTTTTGGCATTTAACTATAATGGAATCTGTGGGGATACCTTTTCCCATTACATCTTGACCTAAAGACATTTTCACAAATGCCCTTAGAATATCAAGTTTGCTTTTTTTGGGCAAAACATAGTAGTGAAACATTCCATCAGACAGTTCAGGTTTTTCACACACATGAAAATCTCCCGCGAAATAAGGATGCTTGATGACGTTTAAATTCGTAATACAAGTCAACTCCCGAAAAACTCCATCAGTGCTAAAATATATTTCAGGTGCAGAAAAATTTTTTAGAGCTTTTAAAAAAGATAAAGCATCAGCCACTTTTATGCTTACTTTTTTGAAAAACCTAATCATCCTGTCATTACTAAAAATCTGATTCGCATGTGCAAGAACTCCAAATGAAGCATTGGCAATAAAGTAGCGTGTTTGAAGACTTCCCGACAAATCACGATATATCACACGCCCCAAATCATGACTTTCATTTTCACTGGAAAGTTTGACCGGACTGCCGCCAATAATCTGACAACCTGAAAAAGGTTTTAGGTAACTGTTGTTACTCCCTAAGCCGATATGACCAAAAGTAAATCCCGAAACATTTTCAAGTCCAACTCTGGCAATGACGTTGTTTATCAATTGGTTGAGTGTACCGTCCCCTCCCGCCGCAACAAGTTTGTCGCCAAATGCGATTGGAATTTCATTAAAATTCTCATGTTCATAGATCTCATAATGTCCCACTGACCAATTTTCTCTGAGTCTTTGCCAATATTTTATGGCACTACCGGCCCTGGACTGGGAGTTAAGGATGATTTTCAACATACTGAAAAATACCCCTTGTAACTTCCGACATCGGACCAATAGCATTTACTGACGTAAGGTTGGAAACACCAACCAAAATACGTTGCAGATTCTTTCTAACTTTATCTTGGAAGTCTAACGTGTCCCCTAGCTCATAACCTGACCATATTTTTCGGCGAAGAGTCCCCTCGTCAACATTCATTTGCAAACTGAAAACCATATCTGGTTCTGGAAAGTAGTCTTTCGTTTCATCAATCCAAACCTTATCAGAAACTCCGTATGCGGCCTCCGTGGCCCAATATTTATAAATATAACCATTAAACAAAATAAAATCGTTTTTTTCGTCACGTCTATCCCATGCGGTCTTTAACGCCGAGATCAGAAAGTGAGAACGGGCGATGGGCTTCATTTGCAACAAGAGACCGTCGACAATTTTTTTTAGAGTTGTCGAATCAGTAATCTTTAGAAAATCCTCCATCGCCGACCAAATTGAAAGAGTCTGTACAGAATAGGCACGAAGGGTAAGTTGCTGTCGCAAATTCTTAATCTGCGTATCTTTACCGCTGGCATCTGGTCCGGTGATGACAATAAGTTTCATGCGTTAAATTTTTTAAAAACCCTTTGTAGAATCTCTACAGCTGCATCGACGTCACCGGTAGAATGCGTCGCCATTACTGACATACGAAAGCGCTCATTTCCCACCGGAACCGCCGGCGGCTCAATTGGATTTACAAATAAATTTTGCTCATGAATTTCACGTGCGATCTCACGAAACTTTCCAATAACCGGCGGGAATATCGGGACAATCGCACTTCCAGTATTGGTATGACGAATTCCCGCCAATTTAAGTCGTTCCCGCAAGTAAGATGCGTTTGCATGAACTTTTGCCACTCGCTCAGGTTGATTTCGAATAATATCCACACCCTTAAGTACTGCCGCACATACCATCGGCGGAAGAGACGCCGTAAAGAAATAGGAACGTGCAAAGAAGCGAATAAAGTTTATGGTCTTTGCATCGCCAGCCAGAAAACCACCAGTTACCGCAAAAGCCTTTGAAAAAGTCCCCATTGTCAGTTTCAGCTTATCAACAATACCAAAGTGCTCAGCGGTACCTTTGCCACCGCCCAAAACACCTGTGCCGTGAGCATCATCAACGACAAGAAAACCACGATATTTTTCACAAATATAAGAAATTTCTTTTAAGTTTGAAATCTCGCCACTCATCGAAAATACACCCTGTACGGAAACAAAAATGTCGCGACGAGAGTCACGGAAGCGAAATTTTTTAAATAAATCTTCAAGAGAATTTAAGTTTTGTTCTGAAAAGCGAAAAGCCTTTTTCCGGCCCAAGCGGATGCCATCGATCAATGAAGCATGAGAAGCCTCATCATATAAAAGAACAGCGTCGTCACTTAAAAGAGAATTTACCCATGCAAGATTAGCCTGATAACCCGTCGGCAGCACAACAGCGTCCTCTTTACCTTTAAATCGTGCAATCTCTTGTTCTAAAATTTTTTGCAAATCCCCAGATCCATTTAAGATCATAGGCCCAGCCATTCCTACACCATATTCCTGAATAGCCGCACTTACAGCAGCTTTAATTTGCGGATCATTTGCAAATCCCAAGTAGTTGTTAGAACCAAACATCAACATTTCTTGATGACGATTCTTCAGATGATCAAAAACAGATACGCGAGGACCCATGGCCGAAGACACTCGCCGATGATAAAGTAAGTATCCTTCCCTATGAAGTGGGCGAAAGACTTGTTCAAAAGTTTCAACATTTTCTTCAATGTTAGGTCCCAAATAATCGCGCAAATTCATCAAGTGAACTTGATTGGGAAGCGCAACCGGGACGTCTGCGATATCAAAATTTTCACCAATAAAGGATGCCTTTTCCAAATCCATTTGTGGTCAATCCCCTCAATGTATTCTATTATTTGACGCAAACTTTAGCATAGCAAGCACGTAGTTTTTCGGATCAACTCCCTCTTGTAACAAATTACGAATAGATGTTAGGTCAAGTGTCTGTAATTTTTCGGAAACCTCAAAACAAAGCGTGTTGTTTTCCGTTACTTTACCAATTTTAATAAAATTTTTGCCACTTTCTTTTGCCGCTTGCGTAAACAAACGTTCGTTCTTCGAAGCTACGGTAAATAGAATTTCAAATTCACCATTTTGTGCGGCCATAAATAAAAAAGGATTTACTTGAGTAAGACGGGCCACTTCTATGGCAACAGGATGGTACAAATGCTCTGAATAGCTAACCTGGAAACCATTGCCATTTAGCTGCTGCAAAAGATCTAAGCTAAAGAGAAGTCCATCGCTGGTATCGATGGCCGATGTCGCCCACTTCGCTATGAATTCCGCATCTTCAATGCGAGCTAGTGGTCGATAGTTGAGATCAAAGTTTTTTGCTTTTTCTCCCAGGGTAAGATTTGCAAAAGCAACGGCATTACCCCAACCAATCGGCCCCGTTATAAAAACTAAATCTCCCGGTTGCATCCCAATTCTCTGTACTTTTGGACTTTGAGCCGTTTCAGCAAAAGCGGTGCAAGAGGTAATCAGTTTTTTACTTTCAAAAAATGAAATGTCAAAAAATGGAATTAAGTATTTTTGCAGAGAAGCCTTTATTCCGGAAACGATTTTTAATTTTTCGAGTTCGGATTTATCGTCAGCCCACCCGATTGCGACGTGAACATTTTGCGTTTCAACCCCAATTGCTGCTAAATCCGAAACACTGGCAGTAACCGTCAACCAACCCAACGCCTCCAACGATTGAATCAGTCCCATTTCAATTTCTTCAGACACAGTGTCAATCGTGACACAAGCATAACCACTCTGAGTCTTAATAATTTCTGCATCAGAGGCAAAGGGAAGATTGAGTTGACGACCAGTTCTTTGATAAGAATCTATCAAAGATTTAACAAAAGACATTTCCTGATTCACAAAATTACCACGCTTCCGTCAATGCCGTTCACCGAAATTTCAGCGCCATCAGGAATAATATTTGTCGCGTCCTCGACATTTAAGACGCATGGGAGAGCATACTCCCGCGAAATCAACGCTGCATGAGAAAGTAATCCACCTGTTTCGGTAACGACCGCCGAGGCTAGGCCAAAAAGCGGCGTCCACCCCGGATCGGTAAAAGGAACAACCATGATTTCACCTGGTTTCAACTTCTGACTTTCGGAAATATCTCTGATAACCCGGGCGCGGCCGCATCGCTCTCCCGCACTACAACCAATACCCGTTAGCACTTTCTTACCATCGACAGGCTTTGTCTTGGCAGGTCGCAAACTACTGTAGCGAGCCCCAATTTCATTTTGATTTTTGTAGTTCTCGAAACTCTTCGCATAGATTTTTATATCCTTAATAATATCTTTGGCTTTCTTCACATCAATCTTACCACTTAATAAATCAATAATGTCGTGATGACTTAAATAAAATACGTCAGTATAAAAATTAAACCGCGAACCTACTTCTAGGGCGAGCTTACGAATAAAATAATACATTCTTGTCGACCGATCTCGTAACTCCTCGCGTAACCAAAGAAAATTGCGCAAATTATTGAGCTTTCGTTCGATGCCACGGAAAGACCCAGGAATAAATCGGCGCGGTGACTTTTTGTGGGAAAATTTTAGTTTTTCAAATTCTTTCGAGAAATTGTCCTCCACCACAGGAGAAATCCTGTCGCCGGCCTTGACCAAAGCCTCTAATGTCTGCGTGATAAATTTCGAATCCTCACTCCATCTTGGCACTCGCAGATCAAGTTCACGCTCGCTGTGATAATAAAATTCTTCGAAAAAAAGATTCAGGCGCCGCTCCAATCCATCGGAATTTTGAGCGCGAATCTGGCCTGCAATCTGCTGCAGTTCCTTGATTGGCTTAGTCGCACGCAAGTCACCTAAGCCTGAAATCAAATGAAGGTACTCTAGATTTGGGTCATATTTTTTATAGTACTTTAATTCATCAGCAAATTCGAGTTTGGCGTTCGACGCGTTGTAGATGGTTTGGAAATATTCTGACTCAACATATTTGTAATCAGTTAGAATAAGCTGGCTTGCCGCATTCAGTAACTCGTCGCTTCCCAGAGCTGACCAATCCAGTTTTTTATATATATTTTCTATTTTGTAAAAATTCTTTAATAGTTCGGTCGACCTTAGAGTTTGTTTCTTGTATTCACGACGTAAGCGCCATAAAATCGGTATTGCTTTTAGAATTCCGAGAAATGAAATCGGCGTAACAACGCCATCCCCTTCATACGTTGCAGGAATTGACATATCACGATCGAAATTCCCTTCATTATATCCTGGTAAGGTTTCTTGAGTTTCCTTTACTGCTTTTAAGTTCCAATAAGGACGACCGAAAAATACTTTGTACCAAGTCGTCGATTGCGCTTTCCATTTTTTAATAAGCCCAAGCTTTAAAAAATAATTTGGCAGGGAGGTAGCAAATATACTTTCGTAAAGCGACCAGATTAGAGGTGAAACAACTGCCGACGACACACCACCATCACGAAAATCAGCAGTTGTCCATTCGCCCAAGGATTTTGCAAATTGAACTCGCGTAATATCGCGCGACTGCAGAATAAAAAGTTCGCCGTTTTTGAAAGCAAACTCTATATCTTGAGGTTTACCGTAGTGACTTTGTATAAGCCACACAGCCTCTCTAAGATTGATAAGCAGATTCTCAGGAAGACTCAAGTTTTCAGCGTCTTCAAAAGACTTTATCAACTGACCGCCAAAAGTATTTAAGCAATAACGAGTTGGGCGTATTTTTCCAGAAACAAGTTTTTCGCCACTCCCGCGACACATCTCAACTAGGATTTCACGATCGTCACCTGTGATCGGATTGACTCCAAACGCGACTCCCGCAAAATCAGGGGCAACGTACTCCTGCACAATGACAGCCATTTGAAGCTGATCAGAGACAACTTCATTTTTTAGACAATAACTTTTCACGCGGTCAGATCTGACCGCCTCGCGACACTGTTTTACGGCTTCTTCAACTCCCTTGGCCGTTACGTCGAGATAGGTTTCAAATAATCCTGCAAAAGACTGACTAACCCCATCTTCTTTTGAACATGATGAACGAACTGCAAATTTTCCATGGCCAAATTCTTGTATTTGTTGACGGTAGTCATTAAACTCTTTGTCTGCAGGGATAACGAAAAAATCAGGCACTCTTAGTCCCAAATTTTTCAATTCAATTAGTGTACGAGCCTTGTTACCGAAGTTCTGCATAATTTTTTACTACCCCTTCATTGCCGTTAACTTCAATCTCATCGCCATCACGAATATGCATTAAAGCATCGTTCACATCACTTACCATTGGAATTCCAAATTCACGTGCTACTATAGCACCGTGACTTAAAGAGCCGCCAGTTTCACTGACAATTCCTCGACAAAAAGAGTAATACGCCGCATAGGTTGGAGTTGGACTTCTTATGACTAAAATGGAGTCCGCTTCCATGCGGCGAATATCGTTGATCGTCTCAACGATCAAGGCCCGACCTTTGGCAATCCCAGCGCTCGCGCCCTCACCGGTGAGATGGGCCTTTGTGGATTTATCTTCAACTGCAGAATATTTTCCATTAGCTTCTTCGCGAAGCTCGAATGGTGGGCTTATTGCACAAGCTGCACGATATTCGCTTCGCCGCTTCTTGATTGTTTGCAAAGAAATATGTCCACTCTGAATTTCTTCAATCGTTAAAAAGTAAATATCATTTGATGCCAACCCGAATTTCTTTTCGAGATTCCTAAAAATTTTTTTTAGCTCGGGATACTGAAGAGAGCTAAAAGCCCTAAGCTCCTCGTCAATTAAAAGCAATTCTTCAAAATACAAAATAAGCTGCACAAAATTTTTATTGGACCGGCAAGACTTTAGGATTTTTTCAGTTTCTAAAATACGTTCTTGTTGGCGAAGTTTCAAATCTTGGTGAATACGTTCAAATCTACTAAAATCTCGTGGTAGCTTACTTAATTCGCGAAGAGTAGGAGCATAGATGTCCCAATTATCCGTTAAGTGGCCATAGCGATTCATAAGTTCTTCGTAACTTAAACGCTCGTCAGCAAAATCGAGCGCCATTTGTGAGGAAAAGTTACGCGCATGGCCCGAACTTAATTTTTTTAAAACTTCAGACGGCGATTCTATTCCAAGGTCTTTCAGTCCTTGTTTTAAAAGACGCCCCACAAAATTTTTAAAAAAATAGACGGTAAAATCTTGGCTAAAAAACTGGGCACCATCCAATCGATGCTTTTCAAGATCGCCGTTGTAGTTCGCCGACATCTTAGCTATTAGACCAGACTTGGTAGCCTCCCAGCTCTTTATTAAATGAAAAAGACTCTTCTCAAACAAGATAGAAAAAAAACGCCGTTCGAAACGATAGCGAAATGAAAATCGGTCTATACATATGAGTTCTCTAAACACACAAAAAAGTGCGACCAATACTAGCTTCACCAAAGCAACAAAGTGAAACTCCCAATTTTTTTTATTAGAAAAGAATCCTTTGGCAGTATAAATATACCCATCAATACGACGCACAACCCGATTTCTATTGATATTTTTTAAGCCAAACGCATTCTCAACACCCTTTAAGGCGGCCTCTGTTGGTGTTGCCAAAATAGACCAACCCAGGGGACTTATAGCCTGCGGAAATCTTTCTTTACTCTCTTGTCGTGTCCATATTTTATTCATTAATCAAGCACCGCGACCTTTCTAAAAACTTCTAGACTCAGACCGTATTCGGCCGCAACTTCAGAAATCGAAAGTTGTTTTCTTAAAAGCATTGCATTGACAATACTTTTAAGAAGTTCAATATGATGACGAACGGTGACTAAAATAAAAATTTTCAGCCCCAGACTTTGAATCAGCTCACGACTAATTTGAATAGGCGCCTTAAGTCGAACATGTATTTGTTTACAAAGGCTTTCTTCAGGAAGCTGATGCGAAAGCCTCCAGGCGTCTGTGAGAGGTGCAAATAGAAAGTTCTTCCACATCTTTGATAAAAAATAGGCCTTCTCGTGGGGACGCTGGCAGAGTGAGAACATCGCAAAAGATTTTTCGATTTTGGCAACCTGTGTGGTCCGCATAAATAAAATTTTCTCTGGCGGAGCGATGCGATTAGAAACTTCTTTTTTAACTCGTAAAGAAACAAAAGGTTCAGTTTGTGCTAAAATGTCTCTGCAAAACTCATTAACAAAAAGAGAGTTTACAATGGAGGCCGCCCTGAAAACCCTATCATGGGAGCCTGAAGCCTTGACTAAAGCTAAAAAAGACTTCGAATTCAAACTATACTCATGATAAAAAATAAAGTTAAAAAGATCACCGATTTCACGCAAACCAAGCTTATACGGAGAAAGATGCAGGCAAAGGTGATTCAAGAATTGATCCGTACCAAGCCGATAGAGATTTAGTCCAAAAAAATTAAAAGCTTCTTTAGACTTCCAGAGATCCTCGGCACTTACTTTAGCATCCGCTAATGGTGGCACAATATTCCAATGCGTTCCAAAAAAACACTTTAGGTCTTTAGAAAAAAAAGCTGGCCAATGATGCGAGAACTTTTCTTGCCTTCGCCAGCTAGAACCAAGGGCGGCTGCACATTTCAGACCATGTTTCTCATAGATAAGTGCAACTTTGTCTAAGTCACTTTTTTTTATCAAAATATCGATATCATTCATTTGTTTGTAGCCAATATCCCCGTAAATGGGAAGTGCAATGGCATTTCCCTTTAAAACTATGATTTCCACACCGTTTTCGACACAATCAGCAAGGACCGGCAACGCCACCTTTAAGCGTTCTTCATTGGCAAATTTATTTTTCCAATAACCTCTTTTTAATGACTCCAAAAATTCTTTTGGGACCGAGTTTTCTAAGTTAAATTTTTTTATTTGGAGATATATTTGACCTTCAATCCCATTGTGGGTAACAAGGCCCATCCAATTTTTCCAAGTTTCAATGTCATCCAGCCCCGGAAAAATAATGTCCGTCGGCTCAGAACTAATCCTATAAAGATTCCAAAGCGCTGAAAGCCTCATACTTTCACCAAACCGTCGTACCATTCAAGCCTGTTAACAATAGGATTGCCCAGAATACTAGACAGGTAGTGGGCTTCGCGAAAGAGCCTTTCGATTTCAAAATCCTTAATGTATCCCGCACCCCCGAAAACCTGTAGGCAATCAGAAGCAAAAGCCCCTATCTGGCTTTGAAGAAAAAATAGCGATGATATTTGACTGCCACTCAATAATTCTTCCGCAACATACATTTTCATTTTAAGGTCCGCAAGAATGCGTTTAAGCTCTGACCACTGAGAAATTTTTCGCCCCCCTTGAATTCGGGACCCCGCATAGCCTTCTGCTAAACGCAACATTCTCCGCATATGCCCTACTAAAACTCCACACATCATTCCTAAGTGGGAGTTCGATTTTTTTTCAATAATTTCCCCATTCCGCTCGTCAAAAAGAATATCCATCAAATTGACGTTACGGAATGCGAGTCGCTGTGGACTTGGAATCTTTTCAACTCCATTTCTTAAATCTATCAAGATATAGGTGTTTTTATTTTTAAAGGGAACCAGAGCAAATTTGGCTTGATCTGTTAACCAAACAGAACCACCAAAACTTCCAGGACAAAAAGCGAGGCAATCACCCTCTTTTAAACATTTTTTTGACTTTTCAACACCTAAAATTTCGACAGCGGCGCAATGGCAGTATATCGACATTGCTAAACCAGCGTCGATTTCAGCAATGTCGGGTAAAAGACTCTTGATAAGGTTTTTCGTAGTACTATCTGGAGCCCCAAAGAACCCTAGTTCAGATAAATGAACCCAGCGATTTTTATCTTTTGGAATATGCCGAAGAGATTCCAGAATCATAGACTCTCCGCAAAAGGCGCAAAATGACTTGGCGCCAACACATTTTTAAAAACATTTATACGATTGAGCTGATTGGTTCCCTCATAGATTTGCAGGAGTTTAATATCGCGGAGAACTTTTTCTATTGCATTTTCTTGGCGTAAACCAGCTTCGCCCATCATGGACAAAGCAATCTGCGCATTCTTTACCGCCAGATCACTGGCTGTGTATTTTGCCGTCGAAGCTAAAGCTGAAATTTCTTTATCATGACCTCGTTGACGCAGACGCCGTTCGCGCAAAGATCGACGAAGACCAGCAGAAAGCAGAAGAAACTTCGGCATCATCCGCATTAGAAAATTGATTCCTGTACGATAGACGTCGCGATTTGGCCCATACAATGCAGTAGCAAATCCCGACTCCCAAGTAATTAACTTTGCAATTTGGTAATTTCTATACATGTCTGCCAGCTGAATCTGTGCCCACTCGTTTTCAAGAAGATTCTCACTCATCAAAAATTTACGACATAAATCCATTGATTGACGAGCAGACCCTGCCGCTAATGCCCCCACGCCGGCGCGAGATATTGATAAAATATCATCACCTAACAGCTGACAGTAAATTTCATACTGGTGCTGCGAACGAAATTGTTGTGGTGAAATTGCTACATTATCGCTAGGAACAACAACATCTTCGTAATAGACTTCGCTAGCAGGACAAAGATGCTGTCCCATTTTTTCTTCGATTCTGCCAACGGTCACACCTTTTGCGTTTCCTGGAACGGCCATAATAACGCATGATTTATGTGGTCGAGCGATGTCTTCGTAGCCGACAACAATTTGCCAGCGTGCCCATTTGGAATTTGAGATAAAAATTTTGCTACCGCTAAGGAGGTAACCACCATCTTGCAAAACCACTCGAGTTTTAACTTGTGCTTTGGCCATAAGATCGACATCTTCTAAATCCGTTCCGGCATTAGGCTCAGTAATAGCGACGGCCAATACACACGGTGACTTTTCTTTTTCTCCTCGCTTTATATCAAGACATAAACGATGCAGTAGTGAAAAATTTTGCGTCATTGAAACAAGGCCCAAAGCCACATAATGAGCGCCAATAATGTTTGCGGTACCAATACAGGTGGCGCCTACTTCTTCGTTAAATGCAATCATTGAAACTGGACTTAGGCCGCCGCCACCAAAAGCCTTAGGCATCCACAGTGACAAAAGTCCCCATTCATTTATTTTAGCAAGCACTGTACGGGCAAGAAAGTCTGAGTCAGATTCAATCTTCGCATCTAATTCCAGATAAACGGGATTCACCACTTCTTGCACCCATCTCTTGGCCAGAGCGATAGCTTCGGCAATTTCTTTCTGTACGCCCTTTGTAAGTTTCTGCCCAGCACTAAAACTGTAAGGCAACCCGTGTGTCATATAAGTTCACTGACCTGTTCATAAGCTTTTCGTGCGGCAACCCCGCTTTGCGCCCACAATTGTCCCGCGTCGATTCCAAGCGTTAACATATTCGTACGAAGCTGCTTATTATAAATTGCGAACTTTGAGGTATTCACATCAGTACGCACAATACTCAGAAAGATTCGCGTGAGTACTAAGTCCCAACGGTCAGTAGTCCTACTTTTTCTCCACAAAGAAAACAAAATTTTCACCGCGGCTCGATGACGAAACTCATCCTTCTCAATTGCAGTAACTAATTCCGCTAAAGAATTCAAACCATCGCGTTTTGCCGCGGCCTTAATCTGAACATATAACTTTTCTGAAAAAAGTTCATAAAAATAGAGCCCTGCGAGAAACGGAATTGGTCTTTTTAAAATAAGCCTTTCAATATTTCCAAACAAAAATTCGTAAATCACTTTATCAGTTAAAGTTTTTTTAGTCTTAACATGTTTAAATATTTTTAAATTGAATTCCTTTAGCGCATCCGCATGGCGATGTTCATCAGCAATATGAACATTCATGTAAGCACTTGCTACCGAAGAAAACGAAAATGCGCCAACCATAGGACGTAACACTTTCTCTTCCATAGATTCGGCCGTGGCAATCGATGACAATATTCCAGACCATGCCATGCGCTTTGCTGCAGTCAATTTCGCGATATCATCAATAAAAATTTTAGGAAATTTGGCCTGCGCTTTTACAGCTTCCGGCTGAATTCGCGACAAGTGCTCTTCAATGAGCATCGGGGCCTCCCTTTTTTCTATATTAATTTAATCAATTAAGTTGTCTAATTGTCCAGGCTCAAATAGCCTACTTTTATGTCGCAACACGTACATTACGCAAATTGGTGGTCGAAGCTCCTTTTCAAAAAGAGTTTTGAAAATCAGTTTTATATTCCGTTACCTGCGACCCGCATAGAAATGATCATAATGCACGCAATTGAACGCTTTAAATTTGATTTGGATCATTCTCAAACTAAAATCGATCGACCGATATTTATTGTCGGGCTGCCGCGCTCAGGCACAACGCTTCTCTACAACCTTTTGTGTGCCCATGAAAATTCCGCCTATGTCACGAATTCGATAAATGCTTTTCCAACAGCAATCTGTACTATTGAATGGTTGAGAAAAAAATTAAATTTAGACATTCGTGGCGAGAGGTTCTTGGCAGATTCCGTTGAGACCGATTTTGGCAGCCCATCTGAACCGATTATGTTCTGGGGAAAGTGGTTTGGACGTGACGTGGAAAGTCTTTATTGGGAAGAAAAGCGCATCAAAGATATTTCCGCCGAGAAGATTGATGAAATTTTTAGCGATATCCGTAAAATTCTTTTTTCATTCGCTCCCAACGGAAAACGCTTCATCTGTAAATACCCAGTTCTACAGACTGAACTAAGGCTGATCCAAGATATCTTTCCGGACGCCCATTTTATTCATATTGTTCGCGATGCGCGTACCACTGCAAATTCCATGGTTAAACTTCATGAAATTTCGAATCAGCAAATTCAGAAAATCAAGCATCCGAAGATCAAATACATCGTCCCCTACCCACGCGTTAAGAATCTCCAGAAGTATATTAATGAATTCGGTGCTACAGACGTGCGTTGTACTGCCCATGTTTGGCAAGACGCCATTGAAACCGTCCATGAATGCGCGAAGGATCTAAATAATTTTTTCGAAATCAAATATGAAATACTTTTAGCTTCACCAAAACTTTCCATGCTTAATGTTTTTAATTTCTGCGGAATGAATTGGCCTGAAAATAAGAAGTTTGATTATGAGTTCGCAAAAATTGGAAAAATTCGGCATAAAAATAATTATGGTAATTTCGATGTTATTCAAGAAATTACAAAAGAGACCTTAACCCAACTGGGCTATTAAAATAGATTGCACCCATTTTTTGCCTTAAATAGGTAGTCCGTGACAATACTCCAAGCCTTGGGAAGAAGGCTTCGATTAAGAACGAAAGTTGTCCCACTTCCTTTCATACCAGCAGCGGCGCCGCCACCAGGAATAAAGGTCATCCCCACAGGAGGAACTCCAAAGGGAACACTGATGCTCGCCAAGTTCTTACTTTCAGTAAAAGTTAGTATCGAGGTTTTGATAAAAGAAAAATCTTCGATTAAGGGAGATTCCTCACCGCGATACTCAATTCGTGGAGAATAAACTGGGCCAAGCGCTAAAATCGCGAATGGGGAATAAATTTCAGTCGCGTGGCGATATTCGATAGTTGGTTCAACGATAAAACGACGGCGGCCTTCTTCATCTTTTCTAAATCCAACAGTAAGCCCAAAAGAAGTATACAAATAAAAACCACTGTTCTTCGGCAAGCCCTCAAGGCCAGGAATTTTCTTAACCTTACTAAGAACCCAATCATTAAGACCAAAACCCATCGAAAAGCCATATGACAAATTTCGGGTGTGGGCATTGGATCGTGCGAGTACATTGGCGTTGTCGTAAAGAAAGTCATTCGTTTCACCAAGTACTTTATTTATTTTTGCCGGCTTTAAAACTCTAAAAAATAAAAGTAGTCGATTTAGGCCATTTAAAATTTTTTGCTTTTTCCCAATGAATTTATTCAGATCTTCCGAGCTAAAATCTCCGAGCGCATCAAGGCGATGCGTACTATAATTTCCTAAAGGGACTATAACTTTATTTTCTAAACTTTTTAAATATTCTTCGCTATTCATCCTTTCGCTATCATTTTTAATATCTGTAATTGTAAGCTGTGAGGTTAAATCTTCTTTTACTAACTCGGGATTAATCCGCAGTTCGACCTTCTCCAAATCATCGATTAATGGGGTATTTTCCTGATTTTCCTGAACCGGCACGATTACCACGGCTCGGTCTTCTGCGACAGCCATTTGTCCTAGAAACAATATCAAGCACATTACCAGTCGTCTCACCAAAATAGGTCCCTTCTGTAAAAAGAATTGACGGCCAGGACTCTCGAAGTCCAAGCAATTCGACATAATAAATTCTATTTTAAGCGATTCAAAATATGTGCCGTAGCACTCGGAACTTCAGCAGAAACCTATGTAGTCGGTAAAAAATGTACGAGACTCTCAATAAACCGGAACATAGCCACAAACTAAAAGCGAAAAAAACTTATTTTGAGTGTGAACTTTCTTAGCAGCGCCACCATTCCTGACAAGCGGCAGGCCGGCCTGAACCCAACCGATAATTCCCCCCCGAAGGTTACTCACAATAAAACTGTCCCTTCTAACGATCTGAGCATATTCAGAAGCTCGGTTTCCAAATGTACAATAAAAAACTAGCTTGGCCTTACGAAATCTCTCGCGACTGTGTTCAAACTGCACCCGTGTGACCGCGCCCGGTATCATTGATACCGCCCGCTCATTTTCTTCGCGGACGTCAATCAATATAGAGTCCCTCGAAACCTCGCCGGGTTTTACATGCGGGAACTCTGGAAAAGCTTTCCCAACTCCAAGAGCAATAACGTTCATTACAAATATTTGACCCGGACGATATTTAAAAAAAACCGAATAAATCGCTAGAATGGTTATGACAAGAATTAAAAACTTTTTTGTCAACGGCTTCTCCTGAATCGCAACCAAATATAATAGATTATGCCCGTGAACGCACCTCCCAAATGTGCACCATGACCTATTGGAAAACCACCTCCCTCAGCCTGAGCCGCCAGACCCCAAATATCTATACCGATAAATAAAAGTGCCCCCCAAAGAGCTGGTAATGGAATGAACCCCAACAACAGTATTTTTTCTCTTGGAAATAAAAACGAAAACAAAAGAATCACCCCCGCGATAGCTCCCGACGCACCAAGTGCCGGTAACTCCGGGGCGCTCAATATAAAATTTGAAACGGCGGCGTGCCCGATGGAACTAACCACTCCAGCGAAAATATAAAATTGAAAAAAACGTTTTTTTCCTAAAACCTTCTCTACAAAAGGGCCAAAACCATTAAACACATACATATTGATAAAGAAGTGTAGAAACATGTTATGGGAAAAAACAGAGGTCACCAAAACCCAGACTCGACCTTCGGCAATTGCATTCCAACTTACTAAAAAGTGATTCGCCATGAATTCTGGGCTAAAAAATGGAAACTTCCAAAGGACAAAAATAACTATATTGAAAAATGTAATTAGGGGAACGATTTTAATAAATCACCTATTAAAATCAGTTTTCACAAATGACTGTCTCCACGAATGGCGGCACCGTTTGGGTCGCTTGAAAAAAATATTTTCATAGATTGAAAACTACATTTACTTACACGAACTTGCAAATAGAAATTGACGCGCCATGGACTCGAAAAAGTCTCAGGCACCCAAAAACAAACTTTGCCCCACGAGCACGTGAGATTTTTTTATTTTTTCGGGATCTATGTTGGCTCGCGGCGAATAAATCATGATGACTGTGCTTCCCATATGGAATGCCCCAAAGGAATCACCTGCCCTCATCACCACTGGAGGCTTATAATCTCGGGACTTAATTTTGTTTTCTAGATTGTTAGTAACAAAACGCGAATCGAAACTGAGAGTCATTTTTCCGACATTGGTAGCACCGACCATGACAAGAGCCGCTGGGTTTTTGTCAATTTCAAGTTTGGCAACCAATCTTTCATTGCACGGAAACAAATTTTTGATATTTCTCACACTCCATGGATTGACTGGCCACAAGTATCCGGGAATATGGATAGATGAATGAATCAACATGTCGGCAGGTGCGTGAACACGGTGATAATCCGAAGGGCACAGATAGTAAGTAATGTAAGTTCCACCTTCAAGCTCACCGGCAAGATCCTGAGAACGTAACAAATCAATAAGCTTATAATTCATTCCCTTAGCTTGAATCATTTTTTGATCGTGAATTTTCCCAACTTCGGTAATCGCCGCATCACAAGGATGGACGATTCCTTCGCCAATTGGTCGTGCCCCTTCCTTAAGGGTACGAACGAAAAAATCACCCAAAGACTTGTAACTAGAAATCTCACGATCAATTTCATCCAAGTTAATTTTATAGGTACTAGCGAACCAAGAAATTAAGGCTGTGTTAAGAGGTCTGGGCCAAGGTACATGAGCTAGTTTTCCTAACCCATAACTTAAATAATTCTTTGGTAAAAATCGTAGGATATTCAAGCGTCTTAGTCCTAAAGCTAAAATATATGCGAGATAACGATAAACGGTCAAGAATTCGCATAATTTGCATCAAAAATTTCGGTCACGGCAATTTCCTTTTCGTTGGGGCAAAGCCAAATTTGACGAGGAGAATTCTACAAATTTGAAGGGCCATGTAGACATCACTATGAGGTAGTGATAAACCTCACTCGATTTTCAAGGAGTCCACGTGAAATTATTTCTCGTTTTCATTTCTTTTATAAGTACACTTATAAGTATCAGTGCCGAAGCCGTAATCATTAACCTTGATGCGGATGTGCGTGTTACGGCAGGGACGCGCGGATGCCGCATCGAAGACAAAATGATAAGAACAGAATTTAGCTATCAAGAGGACCAAGAAAACGGTTTTGCCGACTGGATCGGAATCGTCCAAATTAAGCCGAAAATTCGCAATCCTTCACGTATTCCTTCAGGCGGTTTAGACCTGACAAAAGCCAAAGATGTCGTGTTTCCTGTTGAGGATCCTCCCAACTGTGAATTTAAAATGACTATTGGAACAATCTCAGGTACTGAACAAGACGAAATTAATCTCATTTTCCGCGGTCGAGGATGCAAACCAGTAATCGATATTTTTGCTCAAGATAATTTCAAGGAACTTGGTTTAGAGTGGGCTGTCGTGCCTGTAGGTGGTGGGCAAGAAAAAATCGACGGCCTCACAATGACAATCTATAACTCTTGCAAGGATAACTAAACCTTTTGCCGTAGCGCGCGACGCATGATCTTATTAGATGCCGTGCGCGGCAGCGAATCCACTATTTTTACGTCTTGAATTTTAAACAGTGGATTTAACTTCTCACGAATTCTGTTTTGCATTTTTTCTTTGAGAAGATTTTGATTTTCTCTTTCATTTTTCAAAACAGCAAAAATCACCAATAAGCTTGGACCTCCACCCGGGGGGGTGACCGCAATGGCCGCAGTTTCACTTACGCCATCGACATAGTTTAATGTCCTCTCGATTTCCGCAGAGCTGACTTTAATGCCCCCTAGATTCATTGTATCATCAGCTCTCCCGTGGGCTCGCCAATATCCACCCGGCAATTTCTCAACCTCATCACCATGGCGACGGAGTATTTTACCATCCTGTCTAGCTGGAGATCCGTGGAAATAAACTTCATCGTGATTTTTGTTCAGTAACTCCTGCGACAGCCCAATCGACGGCGGCACCAAATAAAGCTCCCCGAAATTGGTGTCGTGATTTTTTTCGTCCAGAATAACGAGCTCCAAACCCAACGCTGGGGTTGTAAAAGTGGATGGGCTTGCCTTCTGAACCACTGTTCCAGTGACGTACCCACCACCAATTTCAGTTCCTCCACAATACTCGATAACAGGTTTATAGTTAGCAAGCGACATCACAAAAAGATAGTCGTCGACGTTGCTACATTCTCCGGTGGAACTAAACAGTTTTAGTTTGTCCCATTTTAGATTCTTCATACAGTCGGTATTTCGCCAAGCTTTCACAATGCTCGGCACGAGCCCCAGAACATTTACTTTTGCTCTTTGAACGAACTCGCCAAACTCTCTACCTGTGGGGGCGCCATAATAGAGCGCAATAGTCCCTTTATTTATAAGGGTTGCATAAATTAACCACGGCCCCATCATCCACCCTAAATTTGTTGGCCAAGTCAAAATATCGCCCGCATGGACATCGTGATAAAAAAATCCATCCGCAGCGCACTTTATAGGAGTAACGTGAGTCCAAGGAATCGCTTTGGGATCACCTGTTGTTCCTGACGAAAAAAGTACATTCGTTATTTCATTGGGATCACTGGGAAGTGACTTAAATGTTTTTTTCTTAGAAAGAAATTTATCCCAATAAATTGTGTTAGCGCGACCCGTGAGAACTAAAGCTCTCTCAGATGGTAATACAATTATTTTCTCTGGATTGGCGGCAACAACTTTTTCATACATTGGAAGCTTTTTTCCAGAGCGAATAATATGGTCCTGAGTAAATACAGCTTTGGCATTGGAAATTCGCAATCTCGTGGCAATTTCATCTGGCGCAAAACTATCGGCGATCGACACGACAGCACAACCGGCCATGACAATTCCAAGATAAATTGCCACGGACTCCGCAGTCATCGGCATGGCGATACCAACACGATCACCTTCTACAAAACCGTTCTCTCGTAAACCATTGGCGACTTGACAAGAAAGCTTTTTGAGCTCTCCGTAAGACATTTTATTTATTTTGTTTTTTCTGCCTTCAGACTGAAAAATAATCGCAGTTTTTTGGGCGGGTGCCATAAAACAACTGTCAGCGATATTTAATTTTGCGCCCACTAACCAGTTTGGGTGCTGAGGAGTTCCTGAAAAAACCCTTTTATATTTCTTATGCAGTTTTATTTTTAATTTTTTTACCGTATAATTCCAAAATTTCTCTCTTTCATTTATCGACCAAGAGTAGAGATCGTCGTAGTTCTGAAGCTTGAGCTCATTTAAAACTTTTTGTATATTTGACTCTTTAATAGTCTCTTCTGAAGGTGTCCATGCCGGCGGGGGACCACTCTTTTCATGATTCCATTCGGCGTAAACTTTTTCATAAATAATTCTTTGAATCGCAAAAGGCTGGGTGTTTTTAAAAACTTTACTAACTAGAAACTCCCAAACCTGTTCTGCTTTTTTAATTTTATCCAGTTGTCGAACGATCGCCTTAGCTTTGGCGGATTTCAACCCCAATTGTTCAAGTTCTATTTGCATAGCGCTATCTTAAATGCCCATTTTTAGGAAAGCAATAGACTACCAATTTACCTCGTAAAGTCGACACAATGAACTAAACCTTGAGCGCAAGCATTGAGCTTTGCCTCAGCAAAACCATTGCAGACTTTATTTTTTTCATCCGGAACGGATTGCACCATTCCAACTTTACAGCTGTCCCCGGCCTTTGCATTTGCAGCGCAATTAACGCAAGCACTCCACAAGGCTGCTTTGCCGGCGGCTAAACAAGTAATACTCATTTCATTTTCATGGTCAGCGAGAAACTCGTAGTCCTTCGCAGAATAGGTAACCTCTTTGCACTCGCTCGCCCAACACAAATTGATCGCGTGGATAAAAAACAGTACCGAAAAAATTTTTATTAACTTCATTAAATAATTCTAATCTCTATGGCCTAAACTATCAATTTTACCCGCACCAAGGACTAGTTGAAATTTTAAGAGGGCGACAAACCGTCCTCGCCTAAATAATCTTTAAGTAATGAAAGAATTCAGAATTCACGGCAAAAATTTCTTTTGGCTCGACCTCGTGAATCCATCGAAAAAGGAGCTTGCCGTCGTTGCTAAAGAGAATTCACTCTCCTTAACTCTTGTCGCTGACTGTTTAGATCCAGAGCATTTGCCTAAATACGAAGAAAGCGACACTTACACGTTTATAATTTTGCGGGCGTTTGATCCCAACGCACCCAAAGATGGTGACACAGTTCAAGAATTAACTCGAAAGCTGGCTATCTTCGTCAGCGAAAATTTTTTGATAACAATCCACCGCAAAGAATTAAGTTATGTTACGAGCGTTCGTGAGCGCTGGGAAAAGATAAATGGTGAGGCCATCGACGAAGACTCCATGCCACTGATGATTAACGAGATACTTTTATCTGTAATCGAGTCGTATCGCATTCCGATTTCGAATTCACTTGATGACCTTGAAAAATTCGAAATGGCAACCTTCGGAGCCAGTGGCGCAAAGTCAGCGGTACTTCTGAGCGGTTACTACTTAAGAAGGAAAGCTTCCGTTTACAAACGCATGCTAAGAATGACAGGCGACATCGTTTATCGAGTTCAAAACGGGATACTTGCCGATCACCCTCACCATGGTCAAAATTTAAAAGAATCTATCGACGGCCTTTACTTTTTTGCCGACGAACTGCTCGAAAGCTCAAACAATATCTTAAATCTTCACATCTCCTTGTCGGCCCAAAAAACAAATGAGGTTATGAGAATCCTAACGCTTTTTTCTGTATTTTTCTTACCCCTTAACTTCATCGCTAGCATTTACGGAATGAACTTCGAATTTATGCCGGAAATAAAATCCCACTACGGCTATCCAGTAACCCTAACAATTATGGGTGCTGTGGCTTTAGGAATTTATTTTTGGTTCCGCCGTAAAAAATGGATTTAGTTATCATAAAAAGAGACCATTGCTTAAAGTCCTTAGTGATCAAGAGAGCATACTTTTTGTTATTGGTGCTATAAGCGACACTATGGAGAAACCTGGTTGCGAAAAAGAACCTGGAACCTTTTGAAAAATTTTCTTCTCCGCTCCCATTTTGGAGTTCGGGTGAAACTACTTGTTACACCATCAAACTTCTAGTCCATCCTATTGCTCCCCTCACGACTAATTGTCGGCACGAATTTCGTACTTGGCACACTAGCCGAGGATAAATGAAAAACCGTAGCTACTCAGTCATTCTATTTGTAGTCATATTCAGCCAAATCCTAACCAGTTGTAGAGTTTTAGTTTCACAAAATCCTAGCGATAGTTTCGCTGACAAAAAATTGCCTTTACAACTTGAGCTTCTAGCTAACCAGAAACAGGAACTACCTTCGGACTTAAAAAAGCATATCATCGAACGGGTAAAAAACGATAGAAATAACCCGAATATCTTTGAGGTCGCGGTTATCGATAGTGGCTTGGATCTTTGGCACCGGGATTACGTTGATCAGCTGGCGTTTGAAGTCGAAGCCGGACAAATTGCTGGCGTGGGCGTTGATATCATGGGTAAAGACCGCTTCCCATCCTACGTCATGATTGAACCAACCTTGTTCGCTTTTGGCGCCGAGGCTATTCGCGACGGCCTCATCATTAAACCTTTAGAGTCCCCACTGCCATTTATTAAGAGAATAAATGATCGGTTTACGCAAATCCTGCTTGAAGAAGTTGGAAAAAATCCAGAACTCAACAAATCGCTTTTTTCAAAGCTCCAACCAGGCACACTGACTGTTTTTGGAATCGAAAAAGCACTTTATGATTGGCAAAAAAACGACGCCCTCGAGGCCTACCTAAAGAGAAAAGAAAAATATCCAGATCAAATCATTACCGCAGACACAAAATATGTGGGTGACGGCCAAACCATCACAGATAGCTATGTTGACGAAGCCCAAAGGGGTTGGATACTTGATGTTTCTAAAAATTTACCCTTTGCATTGAGTGCAGCGGCTTACATTTCTGGATTTGATCATTTTTTAAAAGCGGTAGAAAACTCTCTTGAAAAAATAGATAAAGAGATGGACTTTAACCGACACGTAAAACAGCTGAAAGATTTTCTTTCTGCTCATAATAAAAAAGAGGATGGAACACCTGATAAAAGTATTGTCGAGTCCACATACTGGGATATTTCTCACCAAGCTGGCGCCTACATTCTTTTGAACTATAAAGCGCAAGATCCTTTGAGAAAACTGCGCGATATAGTCGCTAGAATTACTAGACATCCCGCGATCCCTACAAATGAAGCCCTTTCGACGCTCCCTAAAATCGTCGATGAAATATTTGGACGTTTAGAAAAGCTTGATTTTTCCAAAGAAGAGCGGGAGCAGCTAAGCGCTCGACGGCGCGCTTTCGATGCGTATCTCGAAGCCGCGCGGCAAATGACAGTCATGGTAGAAGATTCTGCTGAAGGAGACAAGGCGCGAGCAAATTTTCGTCGTTTTTCTGTCCGAAATTATCATCCATTTATATCTATTGAAACTCTAAGCAATTTACATCATTCTCACGTCACCTCTACAGTGGCGCGCCAAAGTCCAAATATTCGTATTTATCCAGTTAAGGTTGTCGTACAGTCCGTGTCATCACCCAATGAAGAAAAAGAATTAAGTGCTGAAATGATAAGAAATTTGAAAGCGTGGCTCGATAATTCGATTGTCAATAAAATGATTGCGGAAATTGAAAAAGAATATTCATTAAAAAACCTAACCCGAGAAAAACTCCTCAAGCACCTTGAGAAGTTCTTAAAAAAGAATCAGGAGAGTGTTTTATTTATAAATCAGGTTTTTGAAGCCATCAAGGCAGTTGGTCAGCGAAAGATAAAAATTGCCAACGTTTCTTTAGGCATTGCGTACGAAAAAAAGTATATAAAAGAACAAACTTTTGACTCAATCGCCGAAGACGTCTTCGCCGAATTCGTGCGTTATCAAATTGGCGATACTATAGAAAAATACGCGCCCAAAACCCTATTTTTCATCGCCGCCGGAAATGAAAAAGCTTGGGCCGATGGCATTTCGCGTACGGCATTTCCAGTGGGTATTACTTCTCATAGATTCAAAATGATTAGTGAACGGGAAAAACTACCACACGTTCCAAATAACCGGATTCACAACATTGTAGCGGTTGGTAGTATCAACCCAAACCGCGGAACACTAACCCCATTCACAAATCTTTTGATTGACCCCAATATTCCCCAAATATTTTCCACCGGTGAAGAAGTCATGGGTAGCATTCCGAGTGGAACGAGTGACCAATTTCAACATTTTTCCGCCGAAGCCCTTAAAGAAGTTCATAGGACTATGAGTGGCTTTGATGGCACGTTAAATAAATTTAATGGTAAAATATTTAAGAACAAAGATTTTATTGACCTAAAAGAAAAACTGGCTGCCCTGAGCCTGGTAGGACCCAACATTGGTACCGCTTACCCAGTATTTTTAAAGACGCAAATACCGATGGAGCGTGAAGAGCTATCAGGCACCAGTATGGCAACACCTACTGCCGCTGGAAAGACTGCGGACGAAGAAAATAAGCTGCAAATGAAGTTAGGAGTTCTTCCTAGTGATCTCTATGATCACCCGGAGTTTACACCTGAAAAAATGATCGAACGCATACTGACTCGCGCTGAGAAAAGTTCAATGTCTCAATCGTTTGATATACGTATGCTGATAAAACAAATCGAAACTTGGCCCGAGGCACCGGGTACAGCACAACTTAAGGCCGCGACAGCGAAGGTGAAGTCTTTATCTGATTCTCTGAAAAAGCCAGAGCCCGTTCTAGAACAACCTTAGTCTATTGGCTTTACATTTGCTAAAGCTCCTGGAGTGTGTAAGCAAATATTTAAAATCACTGCAATGGCACTCCTTTTAACTCACCAAATATTGGCAAATGTATCGATATTTGTCTCCCTTAGCTTACTGTCACTAGTCATCGAGGCTCAGGATACACCAGAGAGCCTTCTCTTTGAGGTGAAAACCTTACGTACAATCTCAGATTTTAAAAATCTTAAAGAAAAAATAAAAAAGTTCGGTAGCCTTGAAAGTAAACTTACAGAGGCCATCGCCGAAAGGCTTTCTGAAGAGGCTGCCCGAGGTGACCTTGCAGGCGTTGATAACTCCAAGCTTTTTTATCTAGCCCGCGAGTGGACTCTACGCGAACTTTTTGATGAGGAACGTAAAGTCTTAACTGATGTAACCTGGATTCCTGACTACGGCAAAGTAACTCCCGTTATATTAAGTTCCTACCCTATTGATGACAATAGCATAGCTAACCCTCAAGGCATTTATTTTAAGAAACTATCTGATCTTTACCTCGACACAAAGAACACTATTTATGTCGATCAGACTTGGAATACCGGCGGACAGAAGTTAAGTGCAGAAATTAAGATCCAACATATCCCCGTTGGAGGAAAACTCGTTACCACCGAACCTTCTCCCAAATATGGCGATTACTGGAAAGATCGAAAAAAATTTGGGATTATTTTCGCAAGCCCCAATATGACTTGGTCAGCACAAAGTCATTATCTCGATCATTACACAAGATTTTTTCAGGAAAGAGATTTTGTTTTAAGCCTATCACAAGAAAAAATAAATTTGCGCTCTCTTATTAAGGAAAAAATTATCTCCGGCGAACTTGATTATCTTATCAAAAACAGCCATAGCATGGGAGATGATCGCAATATATTTGAGCTTGATAGTTACGTTCAAATCAAGCGTGGGTTAAAAGACTCAGAGAGTGGAATTGAGGAAGTATTCATCGCATATCCCCATAAAGATGCCAAAAGCGAGTTGGTCACCAATAACGAATTTGGCGCGTGGATTCGTGAACGACAAGAAAAGGGAGGCGGCGAATTATTCTATATCAATGGCAGCTGTACCTCTTACGGAAAAGCTATCAAAGAAATTCAGGCTACGCGATCTCCATTGTTTGTAAACATACCGACTCTAAACACGTATAATTTTTTTGTGAATAACGATGAATCCGGCTTAAAAATGATATTGGATGTATTTTTTCTGGAAAAAAGCTATGCGGAAATGGATAAAAGTATGCGTCAAAGCGACTGGTTTAAAGAAAACGATGACTACTTTATTTTTCCAGGCAGCGAAGAATACAAAAAAGAAATCGAGAAGAACATTAGAACCCCGGTGGAAATCGAAATTAAATTAATCGACGGCAACGGGGTTGAATACTATCCTAAATATCTCTAATTCTTATCAAGCTCCCAAGCCATCAACGAATGCCCCGCGATGTCATCGTCTAACACATATTCACCCGTAGCACTGTTACATTTCACGTGGCCAAAAATATAGTAGAGCGCACCATTCCGATAAGGTATGTATACAAAACCGTCTAATGCCAAATCGTCACCAACGTATACGCCGCTTCCATCGTAAGTTAAGGAATAGACATCAGACTTAGTGACTTTAGCGTAGGGATCAAATCCGTTGAGATTTCTTGTCGCATCATCAATGAACGCCTCTATCGCCGAATTCTCTTTTCCAGCACAAGGAGTTGGGTTTGGCCCAAAATAAATTTCGTGTTTTTGGCCACGAATTGCATAGTAACCGTTCTCCAAACGAGAGGCACCTGTCAGGGGATCACAAGCTACATGACCGCTGAAAAGCTTGTTGTAGTCACGCTTTTCATTTTTAATGTCTGTTCCAATAAATAGATAGTTACATTGCTTTGAATTACAAAGCGGTTCAGTTTGCACAAACTGAAAACTCTCATCACGAATTTCAAATTTACTTTCTTGCCTACCGTTCATCGCCTTCATCACTATCTCTTTGACATCAGAGCCACCACACTTATTTTCACCAGCTAAACCCAATTGACCAGAAAATACTAAAGCGATAATCACAGAAATTTTTTTCATCCCATCCTCCAAATTATAATTCCATGGTTTAAAAGCTTAGCTTTACTCTTCGAAATGTCAAATAGTTATGGAGCACAGAAAAGCAGGAAATGATCCTCTCAATAAAACTTTCGAGGTAAGCGTCATCACTAACTCGCCCCTGATGTGCTCGCAAAAACTTGGTAAAGTCCAAAATTGCCTGTGACTGGTGGCGAGCAAAAATCAAAACTTTGCTGGGAATTAAAAACGCCAAAAAATGGTAAACAACTTGGCACACTTTTTCCACTGCTCTCAGCAAGATAGCGTAATGAAAACCAAGGGCAATTTGGCTGGTCCATAGGGCTCCTTTTTGGCACTATTTGGACGGAATCTGTTCGTGAATTTTTTTGGAGAACAACTGTGAATAAATTTTTGTTTTTATTATTGTTTTCGTCTTGGAGTATTTCATTTGCCAGCTCATCCCCCACCATAATTACGCTTAAAAGCGATAATGACTCTATTACCTTTGCTAAGGAAGGATGGGAGGGTTCGGCGACTCCAGGAGTTTTATACGAAGCCTCGAATCGCCTCTGCGTCAGGACCGCGCCGGCTCATGGATATCCCGTACCAATACCGGAACGCAGATCAAAATTTGTTCTCTTTAATTTCTCAAAAAAATCTCTTGCGACACCAGAAAATGCGGGTGGTAGCTTTTGTCGTTACACCCCAAGGAACGCCGTCGCTTATTTAAGTGGAATGAGCTCGGATGGTTCACAACCCCTTATCGCTGAGCTTGAGATCTACAACAATACGAACGAGCGTGTGGTCGAAATCTTTTGTAAAAGAAATATAGAGTACGGAAAAGAATATCTTCGCTGCCGCAACGTCAATGAAGCTTATCCGGAATCTGCTTCGCGAATATCCCTCAGCCTATCAGAGGGAGTTTCTACGATTATTGTTCATCGAGAGTGAAACCAAAACTTGTTGTTAGTAAAGTGTGTTACGATTCACTTCGTTTTTGAAAGAGAAGCTCTGAAGTTCTCCTTTATCCTTTTTAAATAAAGTAAATGTATATCCTAAACATCTCGGTGGAGATTTCGTAACCATTTCGATTTCGATCCAGGATTTATTATTCCCATTTTTGGTCGCCTCTCTATTCATTCTGAAAAATTTACAAATTATTTAATGCGGTATGACACGCCGATCTTTGAATGTTATATTTACAAAATATTTTTTACGCAATTACGCGTAATTTTTAGTTGACCGTATAAGGAGAAAAACTTATGAAAAAATTACTCTCAGTTCTTTTGTTGGCTGCTGCACCGTCGGCATTCGCACAAGTTGACGCTGTCACTTTCAAGGTTCCCGCTGGCTTTCATCCAAGCCTTGGTACAGCACACGCACTTTGCAAACGCAAAGGCTATAATCGGTCTGTTGGATTTACTCAGTTTAAACAGGCCGGAGATAAAATTGGTGGCCAATATTCACCCGATGGTACAACGCTGCAACCCTTCGATTGGGGTGGCGGTATGGCTATCGCGACAATCAGCTGCACTTCACAGGTAGCTCAGCAACCAGTACCACAATCAAGACCTTCTCAACCGGTACCAGTGCCACAACCGGCTCCAAGTCCAAATGGAGTTGTAAAAGTAAATATCAACGGTGGGTACTACCCCGACGAAAATACCGCACACGCTCTATGCCGAATGAAAGGATATGATTCGTCTGTTGGATTTACTCAATTTCGCCAAGCGGGAAATTGGATCCGTGGTCAAATATCTTACGATGGCCGTCCATTCTTCGATACTTACGATTGGAGCGGCGGTATGGCAATTGCGGTGGTTTCATGTCTTCCAATTCGCCAACCCGTTAATGTAAATGCGCGCGGTGGTTATTATCCAGATCAAGATACTGCAGATGCGGTATGCCGTCTGAAAGGCTATAATCAAGCCGTTGGTTTTACACAATGGCAACAAGCAGGAAACCGGATCCGCGGTCAACGCTCTTTCGATGGTCGTCCATTCTTCAGTACCTACGATTGGAGCGGTGGTATGGCATTGGACGTCGTATCGTGCCTTTAATCTTTGATTTTAGTGGGAAGGGTTTGTTAGACCCTTCCTTTTCCTTTTAAAACTCTAAAACATAAGAAATGAACCGAAGAATTCCTCTAAGTAAGTCTAAGTAAGTTAATTTTCGTCTCTACTTTGTCTATTATTGGCTTCTAACTATCAAGGAGCCCAATGTGAAGTCTTTACGAAAATACATTATTTATTCCATTTCTGCGATCATGCTAGCTGGATCATTGAGCGGTAAAGTACACGCCGATTCCACTTTAATGACCGACGAATTGCTGACCGAAGAAGAGAAAAGCGAAGAGCTCCCAGTTACCGATACCGACAGAATGGTGATTGATATCTTTAAAGGTCGACAAAAGTTAATTTCGCGAAAGAAATTAGTTCTCGAAGACATTGCTCAGTATATTAGTACGAAGCCTGCTCTAAAGGAGAAATGGGGCCAAGACAACCAGCTCATGAGTTTGTTTCACGAAGATCTTTGGCCAATCATTCTTGGTGGTGGTTATGCCGTTAGAAATTTCTTTCAGATGCTAAAATCCTATCACGATGCGAATCCCACAGATGATCGAGTCATATATAACCGCGTTGGACGAGGACAAATTGAATATTATGCTGTTCCTAACTCCTATGTTTATGTCTCTCGAGCTGTTCCCAATGGCGTCGATGACATTTCTACTTACGCAATGGTAACTCGCTCCCCAGATATCTGGCGAGTTTCATTTTCGATTCACAAACCTACGGACTCGGACGTTACATCAAGTTTTGGAGTTGATAAACGCTTTGCACAGGACATACTTCATATCATTAAAAGCGTACAACCTGAAGCGGTTGAGATCAAAGAAGATTGGTCAACCTATTCACATCTAGTCAAAATTACCGCTAAAAAATTATATGAAACCAAAGTAAAAACGAAGTGGTTTTTCGGCTTATTTTAGTTGGTTTAAAAAAGCTTAAGTCGTGATCCGAAAGACACGTTGATCTACTCTAGGTGTCCAATTTTGGGTTTTTAAATTTACAAAAGTAACGAACGGAATTGATGGAGAATAGAGAGTATGTGGCATTTTTAAAATGGGTATTTGAAGCCAAAAATTAAAACAATGCTTGCGGGAACCTACTCAATTTTATTTTGGTTATTGCCAGTTACTAAACCGCTACCGCAACCTAACAAACTGACCAGTGAGAGGCAAGCGCGTTACCAACACACTTGTTTTCGGCTGGAGCGCTGGTACCTCACCTTGGCGAACAGCGAGTTATTCAGTCAGTAAAAAAGATGTCGATTGATGGGCTTTCTTACCATAAGATTTGTGACTTTCTTACGAGCGTTGGAGTGCCAACGAAAAACAAGGGAAGGGGGTGGCAGCCTGTGCGCTTCAAAAAGATTTGCTTAGTTCCCTTACTAGCCCTTGCTTTTCAAGCTCAAAAAGCAAAGTCGCGCCTAGATTTTTACATGTTGAGACCGACTCAGGCTCCAAAGAAAAGTTAACGAGTTTTGAAATATAATTAAGTTCCATAGTAGGTAACTTGTAGGTCTGTCCTTTTGCGGTATAAAACATTTCACTTTTGTCGTTAGTGACGGACATTTCGGTTCCATCTTTTTTTGGCGGTGTGAACCTCACGATTTGGGCACCTGTAAGATCCGGCTCATTGGTATATTGAGTTTTGATTTTACAGGGTTTTCCATCTATCTTTACGGTCTGTACTGAGGTTGTCCCCTTGGGATTCATGAGAATGCCAAAAGCGGCAAACGTACGCCGCGCCATTGGCATGAACGCTAATTCTAGTTATGAAGACTTTAAGGGTGAAAGCTTTGTCGACGCGATAGAGATCTTAAAGAAATTAGTTGAGAAAGATCTTAAGAGAATTAAGACGGGACGAGAGCCGCGAAAACCTCGCTTTCCCGGAGATTATGGCTTCTGAGTGTTAAAGATTTTTTCGTGATTAAACATTTTAACGATCCCCGCACCTCGAAAACAAATGATTGTACGCCAATTCGCGTTCGGCCAAGAATTGACCTTTAGAACCCCCAAAATTTAGTGCACGCCATTTAAGTCCGAGCTAAACAGGCTGTTTTGATTCCAACGGTTTTGGACCGCTATTTTCGCTGAATTTTTGAGGAAATGATTAAAAACCCCTATAAATGGTTGCATTTTTTGGACTCTAAGATACAGAAATCACAAAGCAATTTAAATTCTGCACTTTATCTGCCGAATTTTCGGCAGTTAAATTTGGGACAAATAAAATGAGCTTAGCGATAAAATATCGATCGTATCCAGAAGTCATTAAGAGCGAAGTTGCGCGAACTAAAAATATTTATCTTTTCCCCGACATGGGAATCCCGCGAACAACAGCTCAGTACTGGGTTAAAAACCAAAGACCAACGGTAACGTTAGAAGTTACCGAGTTTGAGTCGGTTTACAAAAAGAAATCGGAATTTTTGGAAGAGGAACTTGCTAAAGAAAAAGCTATTCGGGTTTTACTTGAGACGGTCAGGAAAGTGTTCCCATTTGATTTTAGAACTAAGCAGCTTCGTAATAAACAATCCCGAGCCCAAATAATTGCTGCAATACAGGAATGCATAAAATACCACAAGCTAAGCCATTGTTTAGATGCTATTGGGCTTACGAAGAGTTCGTATCGGCGCTGGGCCTCTGAAATTAGTCTTTGCAATAAAATAAAAAGTCCCTGTGAAAGAAGAAAGCCTTCGCAGTTAACTGAAGATGAATTGTCAATCATGAAAAAATTTGTGACTGGCAAGAAATACGCTCATATCTCGATCGCATCTTTGCACTGGCTTGCACAAAGAACTGGGGAGTTATTTTGCTCCCAAGAAACTTGGTACAAGTATGTTAGAGTTTTTGAGTGGAAGCGACCCTGGAAGAAAGAAAAAAAGGAAATAAAAAAAGTAGGGATTCGCGCAAAAAATCCCAACGAAATCTGGCACATTGATGTTACCGAAGTTTCGATCGCGCCGAAGACAAAATTTTATATTCAAGCGATTATAGATAATTTTTCCAGATACGTACTTGCGTGGCGAGTAACCGGTGATATCACAGCTCAAGGAACTGTTGAGACCCTAAAGCTTGCTCACCAGAAGTCCAGTGAGTTACTGGACAAAGAAATTTCAACAGACGTTATGATGGACCCTGGAAAAGAAAATAATAACGGCAAAGTGATTCAGTTTATTACATCTAATAATCTTCGCAGAACCCTTGCTCAAGTTGATGTTCATTATTCTAACTCAATGGTTGAGGGATTATTTCATTCGCTGAAGAATCGATTTTTATACCACCAGAAAGTTAAAAGTGCCGATGATCTTTTAAGAAAAGCAAATTTTTATTTTCAGCAACACAACAATGTGGTACCTCTGGCTGTACATAAAGGCGGACGGCCGATTGAAGTTTACAAATCTACGTGGAATGATTCAGAGAAAACAAATCTTCAAGAGAACAAAAAGCTAGCGATTCAAGCCAGAAAAAATAAAAACCGACAACCACCTTGCGAGAGCTGCCCTGTCTAAGGAAAACCACGAGGCATCCAATTAATTTTTTTAATTTTGCGGTCACATACCAGATGAATTCCTGGGCAAGGAAAGTCTGTGAGTGAGTCTTTTTAAAGTCCGAGAAATTCCAAAAAGGTGATCGTCTAAATTCAAAACTGCCGACGAAAAATTCGGCAGTTTGGGTTCAAAAAGGCCAGTCCTTTTGCCGCTACAGATGGGTCAACATTAACGAACATAATTGAACTAGAGAAAAATATTTTCTGCTCTCAATTTCTTAGCGTTATTTTTCATGAAAAACTTAGAATGCACGGGATATGAAGCAATTTTTGAGTTTTTCATTGAACAAACTGAGAGAAAATTTCCTTAAAAACGCTTTAAATTGCGATGGGTTAAATTATTTTTTTATGAAGTGCTTGTTCTAAAACCACCTTTAAGAAAGCAAGCCAAAAAATAATAGGTTCCACTTCAGATTGAATTAAATCGATCTGACGATGTCGGTTGCGTCCAACCCTTCTTAGATGGCGCTCAGACGTCGCCGCGGCGTCGTTTTAGAAACTGTAAAAGAAGCCCTATGGCTTTATACCTGGTATCTGCGACTGGGGTTTAAAGAATGTGGAAGGCATCGTTATCCAGGATCAAGCCTTGACACTCTTTTGCTGGTAAAAGGTTTTTAGCGATGGCCGGAACTTCTTAATTTCTTAGCCAACGGGCCTGATATAGTTAAAAACACTCATGTTTTGGGACGTTTACCGAGAAATTCACAAGCGGCCAGCAAGTTTTTAATTAAGTATATCGGGTGGCGACGTGGAATGATTACTTTCGTATCCAAAAAAAATCTAAGTTGAGGCAGGCTATTTCTTCTGCTGATGAGTTGTGAACTCTCTCTAGGAATTTTTTTATAAATACAGCCATTTCTTCTCTGAGAATTTCAAAGTCCTTTCGAGACAAAGAGACCGGCGCCGTGTACATCATTTCGCTTTCTAAAAGGCTTTCGCTATAATAAATAGCTCGGGAGCGCCAATTGCTATGATGTCGAAGCAAGTGAGGTGAATCGTGTTCGAGATGTGTCTTTTGGGCTCCTAATAAATAGCGGTTATTTTTTTCTTCACATAGTCCAGCTTTCACCAAAAAATTAAGTATATTTGCAGCCTTTGCTCGCGAGATCTCAAATCGTTCACAAATTTCAAATAGATTCTTTCCATTTTCACCGACAGAAGTGTATAGCCTGATAGCTGAATAAAGAGGGCTTGAGTAAAAAACCACTCGCTCTTCGTCATTTAGAATTTTATCGATTTTGACTCGATTAGAAATTTTAAGAGAATCTTCACGAATTTGACTCAGCTTTGAATTCCAATATTTTTTTAGATCAGCAGTTCCGGCTCGCTCTTTATGAACCATAAAAGTTAAGTAATCGGCCTCTAGAGAGGTGAGGCCAAGATAGGCAATTAATCTCTGAGTTTGTTCCGGAGTCAGTGACTTGGCGCCCGATAATACTTGGCTGATTAGAGTTGTGCTCACGCCTAAACTGTTTGCTAATCGACTGGCTTCACCCCTGCCTTTTTTGGGTAGATTGCCAATATAATTCTTCAAAAAAGACCTGACTTCTTTAAAATTAAATATACTCATATAGTTAATGATATCGGATATTTATATTTATAACTTAACTATAAAGTAAAATTTAATAAGGTAATTTTACTATTAATTCCTAGATTATTTGACTCATTGAGTTATTATTGGCTCAGATATTGAATAATCAAATTGAGGAGTTTTTATGTGTCTTTATTTCAGAATTAACAAAGTTTTTCCGCTCATTTTATTTACATTTGCGTCCTTTTTTGTCCCGTTCGCTTTGGCTCAGGAAAGAAGAGGCGGTTCAGATGGCGGCGGTGGGGACCCCAAAGCTATCGATTTTTTAATGCATAGTTATAAGGTCGCTGCGTGGCTAATAACCCATTCGCATGCAAATGTAGATGTAGACGGATCACAATTGGTTGCCGACATAAAAGAGTGGGAGAAATCTTTGGATACCCATGACCCATTAATAAGGGTGCAAGAGGTTCGAGAAATTTCGGATTGCTGGAATGTCGAAAAAAAAGCCTGTACTCGAGTTAATGGGCGTATAGATATAGCCGGAATTTCGTGGACAAATTCCGATGTTCATTTCAAGTGTGTTCTCGCAGCTCAAGAGCTTTTTGTACCCTATGTAAAAGACCGTCGCTATGGCAAAGCCCTTGCGGTTTGTGATGAAATTTATCAATCCCAAAAAAGTTCCAAACTAACCTCTATCCCAGGAGGTAAAAGGTTTATTTGCTCGGGTTCTTGTGTGCGCGAAGAATGTAGAATAACCAGGTCGGCCAATCCACTAAACTCGTTTTTCCTTGGCGGGGCCTCCTGCAGTACTAAATCGACGTATCAATCAATTTCAACGGAGGGATCTTCACCTCAGGAAGCCTTTGGAAAGTTATTTGATACGTGTTCCAAAAAGAATAGCGAAGACGAAGCGTACCCAAAATACTATCTTGTAAGCGGTCGGAATGACGTCGCTTGGTATATCTCCTCAAGCCGTGCGGCAAGTGACACAGAGTTAAGAGATTACTGCCAAGATGCATCCTACCACCCTGAAATGCCCAAAGACCCTCGCGATAGTATTCCTAGAGAGAGCGCAGAAGTTTGTGCCCAAAAAAAGCTAAAGCATACTTTTATTCAAATCGGTGGAGAAGACTACATTCTTGAAGAGAGAAATTTTTATATGAACGTAGAAGTAAACGGAGTTGGGAGCATCCCTGTAGAAGAGAAGTTCGCTAATTTCGCTCGCAAAAATGAAGAAGCACAAGGACCGGGATGGAGCTGCTACAAGAGCTATGCTAGCAAGAGTGACTATAATGCCTACAATGTATATGGCACCTGTGATCGTCGTATAAAATTGTCCAGCTTTACAGCGGCCCTTTGTCTATAAAATAGAAGTTACTAAGTTTAATAATGAGTTAAAAAATGTGGAAATTAGTTTTTAATATAATCAGTTTCTTATTATTGATTAATGCAAATCTAGCATTTGCAGACTTAGGTAGCGATAGAATCGATTTATCGCTTCAGCCAATGTCTCTCAAAATACCAGTTACCTCGTATCAGAAATCACCAGAGGACAAAATTGAGCGGATTAATAAAGTCTTCACAGAGCTCGAGTGCAAGTACTCGGGCCCCTTGTCGTCACGATTTGAACGCATTGGAGTTTTAGAATTATCAGAATATCGATTTGATCAAGCCGATCAAAGTATCAATATGATATTACCAAAGATTAATCTCGTAAAAAATGATTTACCAATTCTTTCAATGGTGAGGTTATGTCAATTTCACCTTATTTTTGAGGCGACATTATTTGGTTCAGAGCGGAAGCACTTTTGGGAGTACGAGATTAATATTGCAAAAAAATCAAAAGATTGGCTCCTTCCTGAAAAAACAATTTTTGTATCGGACTATGTGGGTGATGTGACAGACAAAGTAAATAGGCTTTTAATCAATACCTCAGCGGCTGGCATGGTCGTTCCATATGAAAGACCTGAAAAACTCAATTTACCTAGTGGTGGCGACTTTTTTAATACTCTACCGACTTGGTCGTTAGGAGGTTCGGGTTCATATGCTTGCTTTCTTCCAAACCAGAAATGCTTAGATGGAATCCAAGACAGAATAACCGCCAAGGCTGCATAAAACCGAAAAGATAAAACAAGTGAATGTGACGGAACAACGAGTCTGGGAGTTATTTTCTGAGCCGATAAAAAGCATATCCATAGATGAAAAACTCGCTGATTTTATAATGGCTGAAATAAATCAGCTCAACGAGAATTCGGCGCAGTCCAAACTCGAATTGCTAAAAAAGACAAAAGAGAGAATTGAGATTTTAAACAAACGTGAAGATGAACTTTATGAACATTGGATTTCAGGACTTTTAACGAAAGAGACCTATGGGAGATATTTGGAAAAAATTAAAATAGAAAGAGAAGAGCTCGAGACAAAACTTTCTCTCGTGGAGAACATTGATAATAAGGAAATTGAACGAT
>LWDK01000046.1 GCA_002083485.1 Proteobacteria bacterium SG_bin7
CACATTTTGCAACAAAAACTAGAGAGATCCCACCCCCCTCTAAGTGACCGAAGGTAGTCGTAGAATGAGCACGTAGTATTAAACCGAGAAGAAGTCTAAATTCGTACACATGATTTCTTCGCTTTGAGAGGAGGAAGAGATACGCGAAGACTCATTGACAAAATCGTATATAAGCCTCCTGATCTGTTCCACTGACTTTTTACTCATCGCTTGGACTATAGTGAGATGGACATTTTCGTTATTTCTTACTTGCGCATCTTGTACGGCGCGTGTGCGCCAATTGTTGTGATGATAAGTAATAAAAGGAGAATCTTTCGGGAGATGTAAATTTCCCGAAGCGTGTACCCACCGGCTATTGTCATAACGGACAAAACCATTTTTCGCTAAATCCTGCAAACAACCGTAGACAAGTGAAGTCGGCAAATTTAATTTCGCCGCGATCGAGTCCGCGTTCTGGAATTGCGGAATGCTCACTAGGACGTGGATCGCACTCCAGTGCCAAGATGAATAATATTGTGCTTGCGCTTCTGAAGTAGTTAGCCGTTCTCTCCCCTTTTGCCGTTTTAAATTTTCATGATCGCACGAAAGAGAAATCAATTTTTTCTCGATAAAGTCACGATAGGTCTTGGAACTAGCCCTGGCATAATCGACTAGAGCCATAAAATACTCCGTCTCATTCGGGCTCATACTTAAATATTTAGAGATACCGTAGGCATGATCAGGAGTGAGGTGAATGGATTCATTTTCACTAATGACTCGTGACAAGTAGGCACGTTGGCAACCGGCAGCTTCAGCAACCTTAGTAACAAACCCCCAGCTGTCTTTTAAACGTGCTTGCAGGAATTTTTTGTAGTTGGAAAAAGAAAAGACCGATAACTTTTCGCCAGACGTCTTTTCAGAATTTATTTTCGCAGAATCTAGTTCCATTTGTTACAAATAGTAACAGTCTTCGTAATATATTTTAAAAAACATTTTTCCTAACGAAAAATTTTAAACTTAGGTCCAGTCGAATAGATCGAAGTTCATCTGATAAACTTACAAGCGGAACGAGAACGAGACTAGAAAATTCATGATGTTGGATTTATCTATAAGATAGCTTGTTCCGCTCAAAGTTGTTGAAGAGTTTTCAATACGCAGATACGAACCTTCAAAGCCAATATTAAATGCCCCCAATACGGGATAATCATAACCAACAACGAATCCATAATGATAAGGAGAAAATAAGAGATCTACGCTTGACTGCGTCGTATTGACTTTAGAAAGACCCACACGAAAAGCGAGATACGTAGTGCCTTTTCCTCCGCTCAAAGTATAATTTAGCTCCACACCATGCAGAGAATAGTCCCAGCGCGTATTCCCGCCGCTAGCGCCTTCGGCCGAGCCAGTTAAAAGATAGTAACCACCAAGGCCAAGTCCTCCACTTACATTCGCTGAGCCCTTGACGCCATAAAGTTGATGCGGATTCGTATTTTCGGCGTCAGGAACACTATAACCCCCGACTATTCCAAACTGTGCCGACGAACCCTCGGCATGCGCTTGTGCGCTAAGAGCGAGGGCGAAGAATATAACTGCGAAATTAAAAATCTTTCTCACACCTCTGTATCGGTATAATACGCTCTAGTAATTACTCGACGATTGGCCAATTTCGCTTAAAGAACTACCAACCACCATAAATGAAGTATAGGTCTGTGCCTGACTTGGGTCGGTGGTAAAAACCACCCCGGCATCTATGAGTGACTCTTTCATTCGTAGCGGATGTTTTTCCTTTAAACTTTTTTCTAAGTCGCAAAAATTTTTTACACCAAAATTCTTCAATTCATGAGAGCCAACAATTTGCCAAATCCCAACACGTCTTGAAACTAAATGTTTGGAAAAATTAACCGTGATTTCTCCCATGTTATTGCGTACGTTCACCTCAACAACGGGTTTGAGTTTTAGCTCGCCGAACTTATCGCGATAAACAAAACAATCTACCCCGGCCGTTCCCGAATAACCTCTTTTATGAAGTGCCGCCGCTACAACTTTCATAATTTTTTGCGTAACTTCATTTAAACTATTATTTTTGCGAATAAAAATTATTTCTTCTCTCTTCAGGTTTGTCTCAAAACCACCGAGCCACGCACCTCGATACTTTCCAGTCTCGTCGCAAATAAATCTAGCATGGCCTAGAAACTTTGAAGTGCCGTCAGGATTTACTTTCATCTGTACGGAAAAATCAAAAACTCGATTCAACCACGGCTCAACGATGACTCTTCCTTGCTCTTTTATAAGCCGCCGCAACCATGCCTTTTGACGGTCGTCCAACGCGTTACTTTCTTTGACATGAATTTGATTCTGCCCCGAAGAACCCAAGACAGCCTTGATAACGACACTATAACCTTTGGTCTGTAAATCCAAAAATAAATTATTTACATCAGATTCGTTCGTCGCGGTCTTTCCAACGATTTCTTGATCACAAAAGTCATGATTACTTTCTAAAATTTCTATACTGAGAGTTTTGGAATATAGTTCGTTAAAGTAAGAAATTTCTTTGTCATGGGTCACCGACACAGTGGTGGTAGCACTAATTTCCTTAGAGAGTTTCAAGGTGTGATAACACCAGCCCCAAGGCTGAAAACTTCGAATGCGACGATTCGATTTTTTTAACTCATCTTTGACAACAAACTGGGGAACGAAAAATCCAGAGCGCTTCAATTCCTGTAAAAACTCTGTTCTTGGAAAATTATCGACAAGAACCATATCATCGCTCTTCGCCAAATACGCCGGCAAAATATCTAGGTCTGTTTTCAAAGAATAAATTTTCTTAGGAATGTTTATGCCGTGAGGGCCAAGGGCAAGTTCATATTCTGCAAACGGATAAAAGTAATATAAGTCGGGAACTCGGCCCTTTGAATGCGAATAAACCTCGAGATTTTTTATAAAATCGACATCAAAGCCGACCTCTGCACGAATACTTGAGGAAAATAATTTTCCGCGGGCGCGAGCGGGGTTGATTTCAACCGGAAGATTTTCCAAATAGTTTTGCCACTGCGATCCCTGCTCGTGCCAACGCTTAAACCAATTTAAGCCGTGACGAACGTGACCAATTTCATCGGCAAGAACCTCTTTCATGATATTTGCGGATTTAACGTCGCCGACGCTTTCAAAAACTTTCTGAAAAAATAAGCAGTGATCGAGGTTCGCTTGTTCCAATGTCAAATTCATGGCAGCCGTAAATTTTTTCAAGGAGTCAGTTTTGGAGAGCGCGCTCCAAAAAAAACCACTTAACGGATACGTTCCAAATTCAATTCCTAACTCTCGCATCCGATTTATATACAGACGCAAGTGCTTTTGCTCCTCCGTGATGATCCCCGCAAGGGCCACTCGAAATGTCTTGGGGGCTTCAGTAAATTTTAAAAGTGCGAGCGCCATCAGCTCTATAGCCTCTAATTCGTGGTTAGCAAAATAATGAAGGGCTTTGGCTCTATCTTTTTCATTTTCAAATTCAGAAACTTTCGGAAAATCAAATTTCCCCTGACGTCGAAAAACTGGAACATATTTTTCGGCCCGCCCAGGATTTTTGGGAATTAAAGAGGAAACAAGAGGAGCCTCATCACTCCACCCGCCTTTTACACTTATGAGTTTATCGTCTATGTTTTTGCCGAACAAAATGGCCTCAGCAAATTCACGAATTTCCATATCTATCCATAACGCGGCACCGAACAAGTAGTTATCAGGCACCTTATCCGCGATACAGCTTAATTCCTCGGCCTAGGAGCTTTTCCATTTCGTTCACTGTACGCTTTAAGTTTGCTTTATCTTTTCTTACACCGACTGCGGCCTCGGGGGCAAATCCTAAGATCTCAGCTTCTTCTAGAAGCTTTTTAATTGGCTCGGCAAGCTCATTGCGAATACTTGGGGGTGCTTCGGAGAGTAAACGATTCATTTCGTAAGATGCCCCACCAAGACCTGTGATTTCTCCTAAAACAAAATACATTGTATTGATTATTTCCTGCCCAACTTTTCGCCAGTCGTCTTTTCCGATCAAACCATGGATATTTTTCACACGCGCATTAAATTTTGTTTCGATTGTGTCTTTTCTTTCCCACCAACCCAATTCTCTGCCAGCTTTTCCTAACAAAAGTAAAGCCGCCAGTCCGTACGAAAAAAGCCACGTATAGACATTAAAATAATTCCCCCACGCTATGGGCTCTTGAAACTCTGCCACGATTTGTGGGAGCGCTGTCATCTCGGCAGGTTCGCCATGATCCATTTTCTTTGGAGCAACGCCGGGATCTTCTTTGGATAACTCGACGTTAATGGGAATTTCATCATTTGATTTTTGGTAAAATGTTTTCGTTTGCGGATTAAAAAAACTAATGGAGATACGAGGAATATTTACATTGCCGGATTTGCGCGGAATAAACACTAGCTCAAATTCCTTGCGGGAGGTCCCATTTTTTTCAAAACCCGTTGAACTTTTTTTGTCGTAGAGCTCAAGCCCCTCAGTGGTTTCAATTTTTGGTAACTCAATAATCTTTGCATTTCCCTTTCCTTCAAAGCGCAATTTATAAAAGAAAGGTGTGTTGGTCTTAAATGCCGTCGCGTCGATGTTACCAAACATATTAAAGTTACCCGTTGCCCCCGAAAAGTCGACCGGCTTTGGATCTGGAACTGGTAGGACTTCAATCTTCACCGCTTGACTGGAACGGGTAAGCACCTGAGGTTTTGCAAGCCCAAAAAGATTTAAGCCATCAAGAGAAATAATTGTGCACTTCGCGGTATAAGGATCAATCACAGCAGTTCCCGCTTTTAAGGGATAGAGTGCAAAGGCAACCAATAGAGCACGATTATAAGTGGTACCGTTTAAATTTACGGCTTCAAAATTTAATCGAGTTGCGACTTCAATATCTTCTTTCCAAAAACCATTGAGGTCTGGGTATTTCAAAGTATCGATATCACGCACTTGCCCACGCGTGTAAAGATACCACTTGGCATTGATGTGTTCACCAACATAGGCTTTTGTTTTATCAAGCTCCACTTGAATAAAAAAACCTTGGTTATCTTTTGGCTCATTTGTGGGCCGTTGCAATCGTGGATCGCCATGACGACGCAGCATCTGATTAAACATTTCTTCCATTCGGTCCATTTGCTGAAGACCATCTTCGTCCGGTGGAAAGAACTGATCTCGTTCTTCGCTCGGAGGGGGTGTATTTGGCCCCCCAGGAGCACTATCACTAACGTGAAACGACGTTGAAGAAATATTTTTCTCGCCGCCGTTAACGCGAATTTTAATAGGGGAAATTGTATAGGCACCCGGGTTCATCGCCACAAAAGTAAAAATAAACGTGCGTGATTGAATAGTCTTAAATTGTTGGTTTTCAAACCGACGAATCGATGAAGACTCCTGTCTTTGCGCCACTAGATTGACGCCCGCCATGCGCGGTAATTGAGGATCCGCGACGTTCAAAACTTCACCGTCAGAATTAACACTAACGTAAAGATTAAACGGTTGACCTATGCCGACAACTTCGGGCTCAACCCGCGCTTCAAATTTAATTTCGGCCAGAGAAACACTGACAAAAAATGAGAGTAATAAGCTAAAAAGCATCTTAACCTACCAGTCCTTTTCTAAATTTCGCTCTTTCCCATTGCTGTTTTCTTTCGCGCGTACTTTTTGATCCTGATTTTTTAGTTCTTCTAAAATATTCTGAACATCCTGTGAGGTGAGTTCTTTACCTTTATAAGGCTGCGGCTCATTGCTTTGCTTATTGGTACGATCCTGGCCTTTGTCCTCACTATCATCAGACTTCTGATCATCTTTTTTTTCGCCTTCACCGCCGCCCGATTTTCCCTTTAGGAGTAACTCGATATTGTGTTTTGTTTCATGAGAGTCTGGCTTGTACTTTAGAGCCTGCTGGTAGTAACGAAGCGCCAGGTCAACGTTTTTAGCAGCCGTCGCCTGCCCGGCATTAAAATTTCCAAAAAATTTCAATTCGTCGGTCTTAGCAAATCGTGTGGCCGCCTGAAATTCCTTTGCGGCGCGCTCATTATCTTTGACCGCCTGATAAGCCAGACCCAAATTTAAATGCAGACGCGCATCGTCTGGTTCTGTTTCAAGAGCTTTTAAAAAATCATTCTGTGAAGAGTTATATTTTTTTTGAAGAAGTCCTTTGAGCCCTTCGCGATTGTTATAGACGGCTCGTGGATCGCTGGCAAAAGAACTTAAACTCAATAGAAATAAAAAAATTAAACCTCTCACGCAGTCCCTCCAAATCGTCCACGCCATACCTTAATCCCTTGACGACGTTCTCCTAAAGAGAGCTCTACGAGAGCAAGTACTATAGCAACAAGTAGGAGCGTTTGAAATCTCTCCGCATACTCGGTTTGCATTAAGCTATCAAACTGTGATTTCTGTAATTTTCCGATATCAGCTTTCATTTGTGCGATCGCATCGTTGTCAAAAGTCACATGATAAAAACTCCCGCCGCCAGTCTCAGCGAGGCGACGAAGCGCATCGGGTGTAAATTTGCTCATGACTTCGCTACCTGACCGATCCCGCTTATAACCATTCTCAAACGGAATTGGTCCCCCTTCTGGTGTGCCAAACCCAAGTGCGAAAATTTTTATTCCCTCACCAGACATCTCTTCTGCAACCTTGAGTGCGCCTGGCTCATTATCTTCACCATCCGAAGCAATGACAACAACCCGTGTTGCCACTGACTCTTCTTTATCATTTTGATTTCTTTTAAAAGCATCCCACGCTACTTTTAAACCCGCCTCAAACGCAGTACCTTGAGTCGTCACTGATTGGGTGTCTAGACCCTCAATCAACATTTTAACTGCCGATTTGTCGTTGGTCATGGGCGCCAAAAGGCCGGCAGATCCCGCAAAAGCCACAAGACCAATTTTGTCTCCACCTAAGGAGTCCACCAATCTCATCAATTCTTTTTTTGCAAATTCCAGGCGCGAAGAACGTAAATCCTGGGTGAGCATACTTGTTGATACATCCACCATCAACATAAGTTGGGTCCCCTCGCTTTTTATTTCGCGAGTTCCAGTTCCTAACTGCGGTCGTGCCAATGCAAAAACAAATCCAACGATTACCAAAATCTGTAAGACAAATTTGATTCGCTTTCGCACGAGACTGGTCGATAGAGTAAGGTAAGGAAGTAAGCGACTATTGATTGATTTCTTTAATTTCTTATCAATGTGAACAGACACATACACATACGCTACCACCAAGACAACCGCCGCCCATAACCAGTAAAATGCGGAAGGATTTCCAAAGCGAAACACTTACACTGACCTCCGAAGCCAGGTAGCGGCCAGAAAGGCCGCTACCAAGTAAAAAATCAAAGCCCAACGCAAATACGATGGAAACAATTCTGCATAACGCGTGTAATGAGAAATCTCCACTTTCGTTTTTTCTAACCGGTCGATCTCTTTAAAAACTCCTGAGAGGGCATCTGTAGTAATCGCACGATAATACTTTCCACCGGTTTCTTCTGCCAGCTGAGTCAAAAGTTCATCATTAATTTTGCTGTGTATTGGCTGATAGCGCTTAATATCGATTCCACCAGGGCCTTTGGTAACAATTGGTAACTGAGCATCACCATCTTTTCCCATACCAATCGTATAAACCCGAATCCCATAGCCTTTGGCAATCTGAAGTGCGGTCATTGGATCCACCGTCCCGCTATTATTTTCTCCATCTGTTGCTAAAATAATAACTCGAGTTTTTGCAGTTGAATCTTTCAGCCTTCCGACCGCCGAAGCAAGAGCGACGCCAATAGCTGTTCCCATTTTAATATTTCTCGTAGTCACAACCTTAGACAGGTTATCTAGTAAAATAGGATAGTCCATTGTCAATGGAACGCGTGTATAAGCTTCGCCAGAAAAAATAACTAACCCGATACGGTCAGAAACTCTTCCTTTAATAAAGTCTCGAATAACCCGTTTGCTAGATTCCATGCGATTATCCGGAAGCATGTCCTCAATCAACATACTGTCCGAAACATCGAGAGCGAGCATAATGTCGATACCTTCGACATTGCGGTTGAGCTTGTCACTCGATTGTTGGGGACGGGCGAGTGCAATGATGGCGAGAGCGACTGCGAGAAATTTTAAATATTTCGGTAGCGGCGTTAAGCGTGTACGCAAAGTTTTAAACCTTTTAACATAATCACCAAGGTAACTAAACTGCAGGCTCCCGTTCTCTGGCGTTTTGCGAGTAAAACTAAAAACTATTACGCCAATAAAGGGAATAAAAAATAAAAGCGCCCACAAGCTTGCCAAACTCAAGAATTCACCTCATTCAGTCCCTCATAAACCTCGTCTACAATTTGCTGACATTTACGAGACATCTGTTCAAAGTCTTTTGCTGAGAGTTTTCCTTTTGTTGCACTTTCCATTTCGCGTAAAATCATAAATAAATCGGACTTTATATTTTTCGAGAGACTCGGGTTTCTTTTCTTCAACCATTTCAAAACAAAACTCGGTGGCTCTTTTAGAGTTGGAACTTTTAGTTCGCGCAAAAAATAGAGACGAAAGGCTTCATTAAGCTTCGACAAATCCTCTAAGCGAGGTTCCGTAAGGCGCGAGAGCCTCCGATAGTCCTTGTAAAATTGATGGTAGGGCTTCAGTGCAGTGGTGTAGCCAGCGACGATATTTGCCCAGATTTTTTTTCTTCTGCGCTCCCAATAAATGGCCAAGACTGACCCAATTGCGGAGACAACAAAAACACCCAGTGTGATCCACATCCATAGGGGCCACTCCAACAAAAATGGTCCGAACGGACCATACGGCTGCGGCTCCATTCCCGGCTGAGCCCGCACAACAGATTCAATTTTTAAATTCCAGGGAGTAAGAGTAACTCGATTCTCCCCGTCTGTAATGACTATATTGTTAGGAAGCCTATATTCTCCAGTTTTGTAACTTGTGGCCGAAAATTTTATTCTCTCGGCCGTGACTTCGTCAAAATCGACAACATGAAAAAAATGTTTCCAATCTTGGGGCATTTCGACCTCGAGATCAGACTTTATCCAAGCGACTGATGGGCCCGAGCAAGTTACGTCGTAAATTCTGCCAACATCCATCTGGACATTTTCTGGAAATTTCGGCTCACAATTCCAAACCACATTACTCATTAGAACTTCTCACCGTCTTCTATGGCCTTTAAAAAAATTAACCAAGGGTGTAACAAAATCATCAGGATTAAAAACATCAATACGGTCAACTCGCGCCTTTAGTAGTTGCTCGTCACAGCGTTTTTTTCGACGCTCCATTTCGGCGGCATAAGCTTGCCGAAAACCTTTGTCAGAAGTATCGACCACTGCGGTTTCGCCGCTTTCAGGATCCTGCAAAGTGACAAGCCCAATATCAGGAAGATTTTGTTCAAGCGGATCCCGGATTATCACTGCCACAACCTCATGTTTCTTTCCAAAGGTTTTTAGAGAGTCTGCGAAGTTGTCATCTAAGAAATCACTAAATAAAAAAACTGTAGCTCTTTTCTTTAGAATTCCCTGCAGGTATTCTACCATACTCGCAATTCGCGTTCTCGTATGTCGAGGCTTGAAATAATACAAATCGCGGAGTATGCGTTGAACTTGGCCATGCCCTTTTGCTGGTGGCACATAATGTTCAACTTGGTCAGAAAACATACAAAGCCCAATACGGTCTTTGTTTTTTGCCGCACTAAAGCTCATAAGCGCCGACAAGTGATTTATCACCTCGCCTTTAAAGTATTTTCTGGAACCGAAATCGCTTGATGCTGAAACATCTACCCCTAACATCAAAGTTAATTCACGTTCTTCATCAAATTTTTTGATATACGGCTTTTCGGCTCGCGCTGTCAGTGTCCAAGAAATGCTACGAATATCATCTCCAGGAATATATTCTCTAAAATCTGAAAATGTAATCCCTTGGCCCTTAAAAGCCGTATGATACTCTCCCGAAAAGAGGTTATTCACCAATTTTCGCGTTTGGATTTCAAGTAACTTTACCTTCTTAAGAATCTCCGGAGGCAGTGACACAACCTAACTTACCTCGACGTGATCAAAAATTTCCTTAATTAAATTATCGGCTGTCATGTCTTCAGCTTCGGCCTCATAGGACATCACAAAACGATGACGAAGGACGTTATAGGCGATAGCCTTAACGTCTTCTGCAGTGACATAACCGCGTCCACGTAAATACGCGTGTGCTTTTGAAGCGCGAGTTAATGAAATCGTGGCGCGTGGCGAACATCCCACGGAAATTAAATTTTCAATACTCGCCAATCCGTAACGGCGGGGTTCTCGTGTCGACAGTACAATATCGACAATGTAATTTTTAAGTTTATCTTCAATGTATATGTCGTCTAATCTTCTTTTTGCACCCAACAAATCTTCTTTGGCAATGACTGGTTGGATTTGCGGTTTCTCGCTTTTGGACATGCGATTTAGAATTTCCATTTCCTCCGCCTTCTCTGGATAGTTGACAATAATTTTAAAAAGGAATCGGTCCATTTGTGCTTCAGGAAGTGGGTAAGTCCCCTCTTGTTCGAGAGGGTTTTGCGTTGCCAATACAAGAAACGGTGCTGGGAGAGGATGAGTCTTGTCACCAATCGTAACCTGTTTTTCTTCCATACATTCCAAAAGCGCGCTTTGAACTTTCGCGGGGGCACGGTTAATTTCATCGGCCAAAACTATATTCGTAAAAATTGGGCCAAGCTTGGGTGTAAACTCAGAAGTTTTTTGATTGAAGATCATTGTTCCCACCAAGTCTGATGGCAATAAGTCGGGAGTAAATTGCACGCGATGAAAATCGAGCGAAATACTCTTGGCAATCGTTGAGATAGTGAGCGTTTTTGCAAGCCCAGGCACACCTTCTAAAAGGACGTGACCCCCAGTTAGCAACCCCATCAAAATTCCTTCGACCATTTCTTTTTGTCCGACGATGACTTTACCAACTTCATCAATCATCTTTTGCACAAATCGGCTTTCTTGCTTGATTTGCGCATTTAGCGCCACCACATCAACTTCCATGCTGCCTCCATTGTGTGTCACTGGTTTATCATTCTTTATTTTGGGCCTATTTTCACTCTTGACCAACGAGATTTTACCTCTTGCCGCCCCGCCACCAACTTGCTACATTTAAAAGATGTCGAACTATATCAAAGTTGGGTTTCTTTCAGTTTTTTTTGTAGTTACGATCGGTTTTTTTGGACACTGGCTAGGGGGACGTCAAGGTGCCCTTTTTGCCGTCATTATCGCCTTTAGTTTGATTTATGTTATTTTTACTGTTGGCAACACGATGGCGTTTAGTATTTTTACTTCGCGAAGGCTTGAGGGACAAGATCCCTGGGGTCTAGGTGATACGCTAAATAAGATGGTTTTTCGCGCTAAGGTACACATGCCTAAGATATTTGTTATGGAGAGCGCGTTCCCGACAATATTTAGCTCAGGAATGAACAAAAATGAATTTGCGATCTTTGTAACAACCGGATTGGTAAAGACATTGACGCCGCAAGAGACAGAAGCTGTTATTGCTCAACAGTTGGCATTTCTGAAGCGCAAAGATATTTTACCAGCTATGATCAGTGCCGTCCTAGCAACAGCATTCTTGAGCCTTACTGAAAACTATTCCACTATCAAAAAATCACCGCTTATTAACCGTATAGTATTTGCGATTTTTGCGCCACTTGCTCTGCTGCTTGTTCGTCTTAACGTCGGTAGAAAGAATTATCTAAGCGCCGATTCCCTAGCCTGCCAATGGCTAGATAATCCCATTCACTTGGCGTATGCACTTATAAAACTTGATTCTTACGCAAAAACTCAACCACCAGAAGTACCATTTTCATTAGGGCACCTTTTTATCGTCAACCCCTTGACCATTGGTAACTGGGGCCGTTATTTTGGCGTACAACCGCCAATCCATAGGAGAATACACAGGTTGGTGGGATATTATCCCATTTAGTAACTAATCAGCGAGGAGTTTATGACCCAAAGTCACGAGGAGCTACAGGCGTCTTTTGCCACATTAATTTTGTCGATTGGTTCGAGTGCAGCAATGGCACTAGGTCTTGCGCCAAATCCAATGACAAATAAAACTGAAAAAGATGTGAAAATGGCAAAATTCAATATTGATTTACTAAAAATATTGCAAGAAAAAACTAAAAGTAATCTTTCTAAAGAAGAAGCGATGTTACTTGAATCTATGATTCATGATCTACAGCTGAAGTTCGTAAAAAATTAATGTTATTTAAAACATATACATCATGCTCATGCCAAAGAGCGAAGAACCACCTGAAATATAAGTACCGCTATCTTTATTTCCACCAGCGGTATCGTCATTGAGAATAGTTAGTCCGCCATCAACGTGGATCACGATCGAACGATGAACTGTAAAGTGGAAGCCAAAATCGCCAATAATGTGAGTAAAACTAAGACTTGCTGAGTATTTTCCAAAACTCAAACCACCCCCACCATGAAGTCCCACGGATTGATTTCCCAAAAACGTGTATTTAAAAATACCGCCGAATCCGTTGCCTTCGCTACCACTGTCTTTGTAAGAAATGAAATATGCTTGGACAGCCATTTTTTCGTTCCATGAATATAAACCTGTAAAAGCTGTTTTGTTCGTGCGAAAAAGGTTTTCTACTGAGGCAAAACCAAGTGCCCAACTGGAACCACCTCCCCCGCCGTAAGAACTTTCGCTAGCGTAGGTAGTCTGAATTGGCGTACTCTCGATCGAACGACGACGTTGAGCCGAAGCGTTTTCAAAGGTTAATAAGATTGCGAATAATGTAATGATTCTAAATAAGTTTTTCATAACCTAAACTGTATCAAATTGAGTCATATATAAAAAAGAAAAGTACTAAAGTCCTAAGCGAAACTAGCCGATAGTATAGGTGGAGACCTGTATGCAGCGTATAATTCGCAGCGTTGAGGAGGACCAAAATGAATATCACCGACGTGAAGGTCGTACTTGTTAATGAGGACCGGCTTAAAGCCTATGTGACAATTACTATAGACGACTGTTTTGTCGTTCGCGATCTAAAAGTTATCGAAGGTAACGACGGACTGTTTGTAGCGATGCCGAGCAAGAAGAAGAAAGACAACACCTTTCGCGATATCGCCCACCCACTAAATCAAGAGACAAGAGATATGCTCGAGAAAGCCGTCTTCGATGCCTTTAAACGAGAAGTTGAGGCGTTTAAGGTACCCGGCTAAAAGGTTCCAGGTTCTTTTTTGCTATTTCGATAGCGATAGGGCGTCATCGATGCCCTTTCTTTGTGCTTGCCATCGGTAAATTCTGATTATTCTTGAAAAATTATGTGTCCTTATTTAGTTTAGGCCTACCAGTATCTTCTTGTGTTGGGGCGTGGCCAAGCTGGTAAGGCATCAGATTTTGATTCTGACAATCGTAGGTTCGAATCCTGCCGCCCCATCCAATTTAATACCCGCTTCGGCGGGTTTTTTTATTTCTGGGCAACTCTAAAAAAATCAAATACTTACAAACCAAGCGAATCAAACTGAAACGAAATTTCTAAGCTGAACTCAGCCGAAATAACGGGGTTTGATGACATCAACGACATTTCGCCAACTACAAAATCGAAAATACGACAGCAGATAACTACATCGACCAATTATAAATCGGGATAGTCAGGCATAGTCGCCTGACCTAAGTGAGAGTCTTTGATTGATTCAGCAGCTTTTGCATCAGTAAACAGCCCTTTGCTTTTTGTATCTTCAAAAACATCAGCCACTACAATACTGACAGCCCGATTAATCAGGTTTTCAATCTGTTTGGCTTTAGCCTCATTGGAAATATCAAGATCGATTATAGATTTAATTTTAGGAAATTTTCTCATCTCAGCCCTCCTTTGCTTACCAAGCTACTCTGACTCAGGAAAAAAGCCATATCTCCCGATGCCTGTTTTGCCGGAAAAGTGAATGTAGTTAACTTTTTCCCTCACGTCCTTCTCGGGCTCTTTGTTGTCAAAAACAATGATTTGGCGAGTACTGTCGACCTTAGCCAAGTCGCCAAAGAAACCATTTTCAACGGCATTATCAATCTTATCTTTTTCCTTCAAATCCCCGCCACGGTATGTCGTCAGGGGAGAATCCAAAACAATATGATTCGGGTGAAGACCTGAATCTATTTTGCAATAGTTCAAAAGGCCAATAACAAACGAAGAGAATGCAATCGCTCGATAACCTTTTCCAAAGGAGGATCGCTTTTCCCCGCCAATCACAAGATCCAAATCAGCTTCACTAAAGACTACGGAGTCGCTCCCAGGAAAAGCCCATGCTTTTAGAAGGGTTTGAATTTCATCGGATAGTTTCTTGAGGTTACTGGCACTATAGAGAGTCTGCTTTTCTTTTTCTTTTTTATCTTTCTTCGTAGAAACTTCTATTCCGCCTACTTGCTTCTCAAATTCAATCAACTCTTCGACAAGCCTGTCTCTCTCTCTTGCTACAACTAAGAGCCTGTAGCGATGGTCCAAGTTAGATTTGCGTTCTTGTACTTGGGGCTGCAACGTCTTCTTAATTTCAGCATCTAAAGTTTGTACGTTCTCTTTCAAGTCGCGAAGCAGTTCTGTCTTCTGTTTTTTCTCGACTTCAAGTTCCGCTATGGTCGAAATCAGATCAGCCTTATGGGCTTTTATTTTAGACGCTTCCGCAGCTCTCGAAGCTTCAAACTCACTAAAATTAATTGATTCTGGCTCATCACATCTTGAATACGTGTTGTGCTGATCAATTTTCTGACTGCAATGAGGACACACAGAAACACTCAACTGCGCCAGAAGGTGATTGCCTTCGCCAATAAATTCTAACCTTCCAAGATCGGAGTCATATTGATCGCGTAAAATATTAAATCGATACAGTAATTCAGAGATTGATTCGAGTCTGGAAGTGATCTCATTCATTCTCGTCCAAAGAGAACGTCTTCTACTATCAATGTCATTTAACTTTTTTGATAGCGAAGTGAGTGACTCGGAGTATTCGTTAATTTCAGAATTAATTTCTTCGACTGTCTGATCTTCGACCTCAGCTCTGAGACTCGAAATTTTCTCTTTTCTCTTTGCAATCAACGACTCTAGAACTTCTCTCTTCGAAGAAGCTTCCGCCGCAATAATTTTGGGCTCTTTCTTTTGCTTCAATGAGCTATCGTCCGTATTCGACAAAAGAAATCTAAACACGGCCTCCTCGGAAGTTTTATTCACATACTGACCAGTTAAAATCGGTGATTCCGACTGAATAATTTTAGTTTCTTCGATAATCGTCAGTAGCCTTAAATCTCTATAGCTAATGTCCCGAAGCTTATTACTCTCGTTCGTCTTGATTTTTTGACCAGAAAATCCGGTTAAAGTGAGCAAATAGTCATTTACTTCTTGCTGCCCGAGAACCCGTTTTCCGTCTTTGTCCAATAATTCAAAGTCTCCGCCCTTCAGGCTTCGAGCCAACTGGAAAGTGGCACCTGAATATGTCTGGCACTCAACAACACACTCTTCATACCCATCACTCTGCTTAATGCGCTTTGGCTGTTTGTTGCCGCCGAGGATGAATCGCATGCATTCTACTGCATAGGATTTACCTGTGTTCGATGCACCAGACACAATATTGAGTCCTGGCTTAAACACCAGCGCGGCTGTTTCTTTATTTTTTCCGCGAATCTCCAACCTGCTAAAGTAAAATCCATGAGACATCACAAAAGATCTCCAGGATTTTTTTGCTTGGAGAATTCAGTTCCCCACTTATCCAAGTTACCGTCGACGAAAGACTTCAGCTGATCGTCAGAAGTATTTTGGAACTTGTTTGCGATCCACGCAGCTCTTGAACGCAAGCTTTCAAAATATTGAGCTTGAAAGTGAGACAGAAAAGGAGAGGTTAGTTCGGTGACACCGTAGGCGATTCCACTATTCAGAAAGTGCCGTTTTGCAAGCTCTCGGCTGATCATTAGATTTAGTCCACGCTCTACTAATTTTCTCCTTACTATTATCTCGCCACTCCGATGAGGAACGGGAGCATGAAGACTCGCCGGACCGCCATCGATATCGGCAGAATGAACTACTAAATAGTCGAAATAAACAAGTCTCTGAAGATCGGAAGTATTGGGAGCAATTTTCTCCAGGATAACTAAAGAACGCAGTCCAGTTTCAAGAGGGGTATTGAATAGGATTGAAGAGCTCACTTCACCCATTTCAACCTATCCTCGTTTGCCAATTGATGACAAACGCCTGCCCTATCGCCAACGCGAAGAACGCTAATTAGAATGTGACCACCTAAGTTCAGCTGCTGCGCAACCTGCACAACTTCAATAAGCTTTTCGTATCCGTCTTGATGAGTCTTACTTAAAATATCAATTACGCCATCGTAGAATTGGCTCAGCAAATCTTCGTAGTAGCCGCCATCTGGTAAGGAATCTCTCGCGAACTTTTTGAGGGATTCAGCTTCGTAAAAATGCGTACGTTGCCTGTTGAAATGCTCAAGCAATTCTTTATACACATCTAGATCACTTCTAGAGGAAACATTCTTCTTAACGCGGTCACTGTATGCCGCATATAACTGCTCAACGTATCTGACCTCCTTAGTCGCTATTTCTGCTGGAGCGGCTTCGGAAGGAGGGCGTTTTTTCAAGCCTCCGCCAAATCGAGCTGCATACCAACGAGTTTGACCGTGTTGCTCAAGAAGATCTAACGGACCTACCGAAGAAAAGATTGAAAAATCAAATCCATCAACTGCGGTTTTCAAAGCATCTAAATGAACTTCTTTTTTTGAAGTAATCTTTTTTTGACAATGCTTTTCCCAGTTCTCAGTGAGTTTCTTTCGAAGGTCTTCAGGTTTGTTAAGTAAATCTAGCAAAGACTTCCCGCAACCTTGTGGTGCAATAAAAAAATAATTTTCAGGCGGGGTAATGTTTCCTTCTGATACGTGATAAATCAGTTTTCCTATTTCTACCCAAATATCACTCGGCGCGAGCGCATGGTCGTAGTGTTTGCATTGATAGTTATCCCATTTTGTTTGATCGATTTGACCGATCACATCTCGGCCAAAATCGCCACTGCCGCCACATCTATTAACACTTTGATATTTACTCTTTAGATATCCATGCACCCACTCATAGATGACGTTTTGCCAGTCATCTGCTGAAATGATTTTGAGCCGATCCAATGCGGGGACTACTTTGCCCGTCAGAATCTCTTGATTAGTGAGATTCGGAGCCGCATCAGGAGCAGGGATATCAACTGTACTTAACTGAAGGTCGTCATTTTTTTTCATCGACGACTCCTTCAGCTCCACCAACCCGAACCCAGCGATCCACTTCAGAAATCTTGAACTTCCACTTTTTCCCGATCTTATGTGCAGGAATCTTTTTAGATTCAGTCCACCTATAGACTGTTTCCTTAGAAATACCTAAATGATCGGCGATTTCACTAACTGAAACCCATCTCTCTGGCTGAAATACATCTTGATTCGTTGTTTCCATGGATATGGATAGATGTGACAACAAAATACAAAGAAAGTCACTATAATACAACGCATTAAAAGCTCAGCAACGGCTGCTGCTCAAATAATCGATTGAAGTACCTCAAGAAGTTGCTCATCCGTTAATGCTTTCGCTTCCTTGGAAGTATCCAAAGTTACTAAATGCCACTTCGATTCATCTGCGGTAGATGCCGTAAAAATACAGCCTTTGAAAAAAGGATTCTTTGCTTTCGTTTCGATTCGTATTCTGCCTGTAACACCGATACTCAAACCATCAGGGATGAAGGTCACGCTCCCTTTCTTGGTCGTTATTTTCCAGTCTGACACATCCACCACTCCTATGGTTTTCAACACATTGTTATCATGCGCCGACAAACTAAGTCTTTTCTGAACTGATGTAACAGATGATCCTACAATTTTTGCCGCCACTCGCTCAGTCATTTTTTGAAGGTCTGCGCAAAGGCGTGGATACTCACACACCGCAGTCGAACAGTATTTTTCAAAATCCATAGAAACTCCTATTTTATTTAACCAGTGAAAGTCTTCTAAGTATGCCCATCCTTCGTGGGTTTTGCCAGCGATGTCGGGGACCGGACTTTGACAACAGTTGAAAGATTGCCGTCAGAATCTTTGATTTCAATTGGCCCATCAATAATTTGAACAAAGATTCCCACTGCAAAGAAAACACCGCTCGATTGCCACGCCCAAGAACTTGCTCCCCGCGATTTCTAGGAGTGTATCGACACATTTCGTCTCTATTTTTACGGTTTTATTCAATGTTGGCCTCTTTCAGAATGTATACTAAAACCAACTCATGTCACTGCGCCTCACGGCGGGTGGAAATGTGAGAGCTACAAAACTCAGTCAGATCAACTGATAAATCGAAATTTCTTACCCGCTCGTCTTCGGTGAAGTTTTCCTTGAGAGCCGAACCCCGCCATAGATACATTTGCCAGATTTTCGCCTGATTTCTTAGATTCAATTCGTCACTATCTCGATCCGAATAACATTCATCGCAACCCGTGAGGTCTTCTTTGTTTTGTTTGAAATAAAAATCCTGACGCTCTTTTGGAACTTTCGGCACAAAGTAACGACGCAGATAAGTAAGTTCGTAGGGATATAAAGGCCGTCCAATATGAAGGTCCTCAATACGTTCAACCTTTTCCCCAGTTTCCGTATTCGTCGTGCTGGTGATAAATCTCAATGCATCCTTTGATATTTCAATCAATCGGAACGGAACCAGTGACTCGATTGAGTTTTTCTTTTGAACTTCAGCCGATTCTAGCGCCTTAACATCTGATTTGAACTTAGAAATGAAATTGATGTAGCTAATGTATATGCTGTCATCGCCTTGAACCTTGATGTAACTAAAATCCTTCGGAGCAATCTTAATCCACTGATCTTTGTTGAACTTTTCTATATGCTCTTTCGCGTCGTACTCAGTTTTGACGTGTTTTGCCGGGAAATCGACGGTTGAGCTTGCCGCGAAATTGACTCGATCACCCTTAAATCCATGCGTGTATGCTGAGATGTATTTCTGCCTTATCGAAACTGGATTCAAGTTGTCATTGTTGAGATCCAAGAACTCTGACTCAGGACCCTTTTGCAAAAGATCAAGGTCGGGGACCAAGAGTAATTTCATACGATATTTTGCCATCCGTAAATATTGCTCAGCTACAGTCTTCTTTTCTGATTTGTATTCGGTGCCAACAAATTTCGGCATCAAGACGTTAAATGAAATCTTGAGTGATTTTTCGTTGGACGAACAAAGCTTTGCGTAAATGTCTTTAGCAATCAGTTCAGGATTGCTGTCCAATGCTGGATCATGACGCTCGATTTTGGTAGCTTGGAATGGAGTCGGTGCCGCCAACTCTCGAATCTCTGAGATCTTCACGGGCCTCACACCTTCGGGTAGGGATGCACAGCCAGTAAAAATCAAACCAAGGATAAGGGTACAAGAACTGCGAGAGGTCATTTTCCGCAGTCCTTTTCGGTCATTTCTTTACCGGAGCGAGTTTTATATTCTGACTGCCAGTGTTTGAATTGACCTGAATGTATTGAAGCGAGGTTTGCGATCCCGCTTTGTCCCATTTTAGGGTCTAATCCTTGGGATGCCATGTTGCGCTTCATCGTTTGTGAGGAAGCGATTGTCTCATTAAGTTCTTTGTACGCGTCACACGCCATCTTAAACGCGTACTCACTACTTGCTTGGTACTTGTCGCGCCGACTGGAATCCTCAGTGTCGTGCTTATTGATTAAGTCATTGCTGACAATTTCTGCGACCTTTTCTGATTCGGAATTAAAAACAATTTTCCCAGAATCGTCAGAAACTTCTCGCGCATAGGTGATATATTTTTGCATTGGAAATTTGACGATGCCATCTTCCACCTTGGCGCGAATCACGGATTTGTACTCATCGCCATATCGAAATTCAGCTTCGCCATTGGCTAAAATTCTTTTGCCAAATTCGTCTGATTTTACCTCAAGCTCAGTGAGCGTTTTCTTGGTAGGGATATATTCAGGTCGTCGATACTCATGTTCCGTAAAAGGAACGGCCAAATCAGCTAAAAATCCCAAAAGCAATAGATGGGATCCCCAGAAAGCCGCATGACTGAACTCGCATTTATTATTCCACCAAACGCCTGGGCATTCGGTTGTAACGTCGTGAACCTCTTTCAGTGAATAGGTGTTCAGCATTTCTTGCTTAGATTTTCTGATCTCAGAGACTCTCGCAGTGAGAGTCTCGTCGTCCACTGACGGCTTCGATACGACTTCGATTACATAAGTGGATTCTGACGGAAGATCCTTTTGAGGCTCAGTTTTCAAAAGTTCAAATTTTTCATTTTTAACAAACACCTTTGAGGTCGTGGTACAACCGACCAACGAGATTCCAGCTATTACGATTAAAATGATGTTTTTCATTTGCCCTCTCATTTCTTTTTCTGAGCGGGTTTTCTTTCGCCAGGGGACTCTTTGGCTTCATTGCTTGCCGCCTCAATGTCTTTTAGGTACTGAGCCTGGGCCGATTGATAGCAGGCCGCATACTTTTCGACATTTTGGTAGCCTTGGAATTTTTTCTTGCAATTGTAATCAGCGACTTTAAGGTTGGCTTGCGCAAGATCACGCTTTTTGGAGAAGTTGATCGTAGCCTCGTCAACGCCCATAGCTTTCATATCCTCGTACTTGTCAGCAAATACAAAAATAGGGGTTGCGAACAAAATAGCGAACATCAGTGATTTCATTTTTCCTCCTCGCCGTCGTTTAATTCTTCAAAGTCTTCAATTGTTAGCCGGACGACTTTTGAGAACAGTTTTTTTGCTGGCAGATTATTGAGATTAGTTTTTATTTGTTTTTGAAATAGCAGGTAGTCCACCGAAACGGAGAAGAAATCAGCCAACGTGCCCAGATGTTGTGGATCGTAAGTCCGTCTTGAACCACTCAGGTATCCTGAAATTGTAGACTGGGAAATTCCAGTTTGCTTTGCGAGCTTACGCAAAGAAATCCCTTTATCCGACATCAGGTGTTTTAATGTTTTTGGCAGAGCGATAGTTTTCATCTCGCCATCTATTCGTGACGGCTCTTTATTATATTGAGGATAGTTCGCCCCTCCGATCAGACCGAGTGCGTCTACCGAACTCTGACTAGCGTCTGTACTTCTCTTTTTTCGTTTATTATTAACACCCATCATGTCCACCAATTGTACTTAGACTTAATTCGAGTTCGTTTCCACGAACTGGCCCAAATTTTTTTGGGTCCTTAGAACTGAAGTTAGGATGGGACCCTAAAAAAAACTTATTTTGCAAACCATCCCCCCCTATGAATCGGACAGAAACGGTCAACAATTTGCCGAGATCAAAATTGAGCGGCTTACCTAGGCTCCCAGCAAGCGCACTGGCACTGCATTCGAAATATCCCCCCGCCATCATTGAGCACCGCCTCGTAGATAGCCTTGCTTTGTCCATGTAAGCTTTCCGATTTTCAAAAGTCCGTAGATGATTTTTCTCAGTTCAGTTGGCGCAATGTTAGTTCGCTGCGCGAGGCATTCCAGTGACATTGGAATTCTGTATTGTACGCATTCGATCACTTTATCTTCGACGGTTAGGTGTCCTTGGAACTTCTCAACTGTGACGGCAACAACTTTGTATGAAATTCCTGAAGCATCTGCCTTCAGTTCAATAGGAACATTTTGAAACGACGGAGCGGCACGATGTTCAACATCGAGAAAAATTGTGCCTGCCTGATCTCTCCGAAGACCTAAAATTGTCTCGAAAAACCCATATAGCGCCGAAGATCCTCTAAGGCGTTCGCCCACTCGTTTTGAGTCAGAATCTTTGGATGTGTGGTGGACGAGTAAAACAGCGGTTCTGTACCGCTCTCGAATCAGCCTTAGCTTTTCAAGCACAGAAAGAATTGAGCCGCTATCGTTCTCACTTGCGCGGCTAATAGCGTACAGGCAGTCAAGCACTACGAGCTTTGGCCGAAATAGTTCAATCTGTTTACCAAGACTGGTATAGCCCTCGTCGGTGTCAAGCCGGAGTCCTTCTGGGCTGGTTAAGATTCCAAGGTTATCAATACCGGTGTGGCCCTTGGCCTTCAAAAGTCCCGTGAGTCGCTCGTGTATTATGCCCTCAGTGTCCTCGGCCCCAAAATATAGGACGCGACAGGCTTCTGAAGATTTATAGTGACCCAAAGTATCGGTATTAGCAGCAATTGAAACGCAAAGTTCTAAGCAGAAAAACGATTTTGTGCTTTTGGGACTAGCGGCGAGTATCGACAGACCTTGCCGTAGCAACAAATCTCGCACTAGCCACTTGGACTCATCTGTGAATGCATTTAATTCGTCTACGCCTTTTATCTTCATGTTAATATTGTAACGCATTGCATGACAAATGCAATACAAACTGGTTTTTGCTTCAGTTTGAGAATGGTTTAGCCGAAATTAGATATATGAAGCTCCATATTCCAAAACGAAGATATGTCACTAGACCAGTTGAAAAGAAGAATGCGACAACAGCTAAGTCGTACCGAATACCAGTGCCACTATTGGATGTATTGAGTGAGGGAGCAAATGAGTATGGCTGGAATCCATCGACTTTTTTGGCTCTTCTAGTTGAGGAATACCTGAATCAAATGACCGGAAAAAGAGTCGTCAAGAGCAAGGTCGAATACTCAGATTTGCAAACCAAAACCTTCCGTTTAGACAACACCCTAATAGCCGCTATAGCAGTAGCTTCAAAACCTAGTGGTATCACTGCAACCGATATCATCGTAGCATCCCTTGAGGTGTTTAAGAAGCAATAAGTGCATGTCTCAAAATAGCATGACGTTCGCAATACATTTTACAATTTGGATGCAATGCGCTATTCTTTATAAGTGTAAAGATACGGCGGGTGCCTAACTCGACAAGTTTGTGTATGAAACCGTCAGAAAGATTTCGCTAAATATACCAGAGAGCGAAGAAAGCTCGACCAAAAATGAGATTTTCAATTCCAAAAGTGTCTCAAAAGAAACCAACTTCGCTACCCAAAAAACAAATACGAAATCTTTGGCACCCCTAATATCACACATCTCTCGACACGTTCGCCGTGAAAAACTCAACTACGACCAATTAAAATATATTTTCAAAGAGGTTCGAAAACGATGTGAAGTCGGAGTGCCAAAAAAATCCCTAAAATTATTTGAACTACCAACGTATGAACAGTTAACGGCTTTCTACAGGGCAATTAAAAATCCAGTTCATCGACTGATATTTGAAGTTTTGGAAGGCACTGGTCTCCGCATAGCTGAATTATGCGACCTCCAGACTCTACATATTGACTTTAATAGGTCTATTTTGACCGTAAAGCGCGGCAAAGGAGGCAAGGATAGGGTTGGTGTGCTTGGAACTCAATTATGTGAAAAATTAATTTTATATTCAAATATACGCGAGAACATGTATTTGTTCGAATCTCGTCGTAATACCAAATATAGCACCAGAAGGATTGAACAGCTTTGCAATAAATATTGGAATTTGTCGGGAATCAAAACGAAAATTACTCCACATACCTTCAGACATATTTGGAATACTCGTTTGGCTGAGGCCGGAATATCCAGAGAGTATCGCGCTCTATTGGCGGGTCACTCCAATGAAAAGACCCAAGAGATTTATACTCATCTTGGTTTAGATGGCATTAAAGAAAAGGTAATAGAGGTGTTGAATGCGCATGACCAACAGAAAATTGGGCCACGCACAGAATAATAGGCAAAATATTTTTTTATGTTTTTATGCGAAACAGTTTCGTGCAATCCCTCAAAACAACGATAGTTTTTGTGCCCAGAAAAATGAACTATGCCCAGAAAAATGTGCGGTGGTTTAAGGTTTACCAGGCAAAAGGTCGAGAAGACTTGAGGAAAATGAAAAACAGAGAAAAGAAGTGGGGCGAGCGCCTTACTAAAGTACTAACGGAAAAGAAAATCAGCCAAAGGAAAGCCGCGCAGATTTCCGGTGTGGCGCCAAGTGTCCTCGATAGCTGGTGCAAAAAGGGAACAAGTCCCACCGACCTTCAAGCGGTTAAAAAGCTTTGTGATGAATTAGATATTTCTTTTACGTGGCTTCTTACTGGTGAATACGACAAGGGAGAAAGGGAGCCAACGATAACTGAGATTTTTGACACGGTTCCTTATTTTGATGGTCTCGCGAGAATTAGAATTGATAGGCTGGTTTCAAAAAAGGGGAAATAGCTCAAAAAATAAAACCTTATGGAGAGTTGACCATGATTTATTATTTTAGAATTAGTATTTTTTCTCTATTTATCGTCACTCAATCTACAGGTTGTGTATCTCTATCCTATGGAAAAAAACTTACCGAAAATACCTCGATGCTTAACCGAGGAATGACACAACAAGAGGCCAGAGCGATACTTGATAATCCGGACTTTGTTTCAAGTCGCAATGGCAAATTATTTTGGCATTATAACCTCTTAGTAAAAAATGAAATGTGGGAGCGAACTGTCGGCTATACATTGGTATTTGACGATGGACACTTAGTTGAATTCGGAGAAAATGTTGCGCTTACTCAGGACGCAGCACAAAGACGTGGGGCATCAGCTGAAGCAATGTCAAAAGCACTTCAAGAAAACCAAAGAAATACAAATGAAATGTATAGGCAACAGAACGAGATATATAAACAACAAAGTCAAAGAGTTCCCTCTTCAAGTTATAATTCTCCGCCAGAATGCGGCCCATTCAGCATCCCGCCTCTCTCCATCGGAAACTGTAAACATGTTTGCGTAAATGGCAGGTGGAATCAGGTCTGCTATTAGCAACCATTGGAGGTTTACATGGGTGTAAAAAAAGAAATTATAAAAGGTATTTCACTCGAAACTTTCAATTTAGAAGAGGTATTCACTGCATACACGGAATATCGTGGTCTTGTAAAAGAGTGTGGTTTAGCTGAGAGTTTTGCTGACAACTACGACCGTCTAAATTTCCTCTACAGAAACGTCTTTGAAAAATTAAAAATCCCCCAGACGCGACACAATTCATCTATTGCAGAAAAATATCTCGGATTTCAGCTGCAATCCCCTCCGTCAATAGACGGCATTCTATCTGAGGATTTAGACCCCTATCCAGAAGAAAGCGATTCACAAAATTCAGAGGCATTCAAAGGTTTTCTCAACGCATATATGGGAAAAAGAAAGAGCCTGCATTTCTATGATATCACGGCCATGCTTGGAGGACGCGTTGACTGGTACTACCATCAAATTTTAGTGGTACTTTGGCTCTACAATAAGTGGGATTTTTCAAAAGTTAAATCACATCTTTCCAAAAGAAGTAATATGGAAGACGCCGTCAAGGTTGTCGATAAAATTCTTTTTGATTTATTTGGACAGGGTCACTTTGATTAAACGGCGCCATTTAGCAAGGAGTGAATATGCCATTTTTTCTACAAATAGCTTTGGGGATTTTTTGTGGTTTGCTTTTGTTTGCATTTCCAGGGCAATCGCTTGTTTTTACTGTTATGGCTGGCGCGGCAATATTCATTGGAATACTTACTATTCAAGGGTTTGATGTCATCGTACATAACCATTGGGCAGGACTCGCATTTATCGGATTTTGTCTGTGGATTGGATATCAAGACTCAAAGTTCACAGAAAAAAAGAATGAGTCACAATCATTGAAGTTGCCCCCCTCCTATCCTGAGACCAATTCCGAATTACAACCCGAAAAGACACAAAATCAAAAAAATTGAATTTCTGATGTTTGAAACTGCACTAAAAACAGAATATGTTATATTCTGAAATTCGCTTGAAGCGGGGTTCAGAAATGGGTTTGCATCAAAAATTTAATTCCGCAAAAAATAATATTAAGCGGTTTAACGCGGAATCAATCATTTTACATTCCATGCGTATAAATCGAAACTTGTCTAACTTACCCCCCGATAAATTTGAGGGCTATATGCCCTGGGAAATAATGCTCTTAATAAAATGGACTCTCGTTTTTGGTAATTGGGAAAACAAAAAGAATCCCAATCAATCGCAATACAATTCCATGATTAATAAGATTAAGGAAGTTTTCCCTGAAAACAAATTTTTACTGAAAAAGTCATCGGCAGGAATCAGAAAATTCATGCGGCAAACGGCGTTTCAGCAATTTGGACTGCAACGAAAGCTTACAAAGGCCAATGTTGGGCGCAACTTTGAGTTATTTGGTTCTGCTCAGTCGGGCTATAACTTTGGTTCTAAGTTTAAAGAATTAGCTGGGTTAGAAATACCAGAATTTATTGAGCTATGTTTGTTGTTATGGGTATATTATTCTACAGAACAAAAAAATCTTCACCTAAATAAGACTTGGTTCAATTTGCCAGGCGGAGTGTTTGGCCAAAGTGCAATTGATTCTTTTCTTGAGCTGCTCTCCTTGGATTTGGATGGTGCAAAACAATTGGCAATAAAACAATTTGAGGAACAAAGTCTGGAATCTGAAATTTTCGAAGAAAGCCCTTTCCGCAGAAAGCCTCTGTTTCGGCATGGCAAAAACTATTACACATACTCCCCGAGCCTACTGACCGGGTCTTTGGATACGTTTATTTATGACTTCTTAAAAGAAAATGACCCAGAGAAGTTTGGAGACGCTTTTGGACCGACATTTGAGCGATACCTGAATAAAATTTTAACCTACTACAAAGTAAAGTTTTATCCTGAAACAGAAATCAAAAAAAAGGTCGCCCCGAGCAATCCCGTTGATTTCTTAATTTCAAGTCCCAATACAACGATTCTGATTGAAGGGAAGGCCATAGAACTAAGTAAGATTTCGAAGGTTAATCCTGAAAATGGAATTCTAGTGAATGCCCTGAAGGACAGTGCGATTAAAGGCGTATACCAAGCAAATAAAACTGCAAAGGCTTTGTTAAATAAAACTGAGTTAGACGGAAACCCCATTGGTAAGGAGTTCTTTGCTCTGATTGTTAGTTACAAGGAACTTTATCTTGGAACTGGCGGCGATGTTTGGAATGAGTTCATTAAAGAAGGTTTAGAAAAGAAATTCAATTTTGACTGCCAAAACGACTTGGTTATTGACCCTGACAAGATATTTTTTGTTTCTGTCGAAGACTTTGAAATTCTATTTCGAGCTACAAATGGGAATGTTGAGACCATGATATCCATTTTAAGAAAAGCTGAGGCGGAAAACAAAACGCCGGGCGAAGGAAAGTTTATCTTTGGAATGCACTTAGCTCCCTATAAAGATGGAATGGAGGAATTGCCGCCCTTTCTAGATACCCATACCGAACGAATTTTTCAAAAACTGATAGATTCTTATCTTAAACCCAAAAAACAACTATCTCTTGGTCCAAACTCGAATTCTTAATAGAGATAGAACTATCCGTGGCAAAGAATGAAGAAAAAGACTTTCAATAAATGCCGCGCTTTCACTTCGTTAGCGCGCTTCAATTAGTCTGAAACTCGACAAGTCGATTTTCAGAGAGAACATAAGGCTTAATCTGGTTAGCTCATCCTAGCGGATAAGCTTTTAAAGATTAGGATTAATTTTGAATACACGAATACTAATAGAACATTCCGTAAGACTTTCTCTTACTCGTCCCCTTTCACCTAGATTAGTTTTCAACACAACTTTTCACAAACTAATCAAGCGGTCTCTGCCATTAAACAGTGGAGTGGCTTCACTTGTCTCCTAGACTTTCTCTTTAACGCCTATGGAGCTTTGAGTGTCCCCTGCCTTTGTAGGCGAACGGTCGTATTCCGAGGGATTCAGTGAAGGGGATGGGTTTTGCCCGTGATTTTTCAAACTTAGACAATTCCCAGGGTCTCCTATAATACTTGTTCATTTTTTGATATTTTTTGAAAAAATATCTTTATTTTTCCTAGATTGCATGACCAGCACTTTCACGGATGAAGAAACAACCAGGTCAAACCTTTTTAAGAAGTAAAGACCTCGGCTTTGTATAAACCAATCCATTCCCATACAGAAGAACTGCTTTAGGAGGGAAAGTTATGATTATGCCAACCTCTATTATACCATAAATTCTTCAAAAAGTCAATAAAAAGATGAGTTTGTAGGCTCATTTTACTTATATTCGTCCACGTTCAAGCTAGTCGATAGAGCTTGTTAGTACGACTTTTTCGTCTTCGATGCTTTCAAGTTAGTTTTTTCACGGGTCTCAGTTCATTGGGAAAACAGCATAAGCCCGTAGAAATTCCAAAAAAAATAAAAAAATTTTTAAAAAAATATCAAAAAATTAACAAGTCTATATGAGCGAGTTCAATGACGAACCCTCATGAAAACTAAAATCCCCATATAGAGGGGATGAGGAGAAGATGAAATGAAAGGAGATTTTTTTAGTGATTTAGCCTTTGGAAAGGCTATAGAGAAGCAGCTTACTAGAATGCTTCCAGGATATACCGTTAATTACCACTCAAATGGAGAATTTGACTTAAGCAAAGGAGACATAAATGTCGAAGTAAAGGCAGACAGATATTACGCCTCAAAATTTCTATTTATCGAAAAATATGGAGACAAGGAAACTAAAAAGCCAGGAGGTCCGTTTCGCGCCTATGAAGACGACCCAAACTCCGAACTAATATATGTTGTAGTAAATGAATATACATCGAGCATAACCGAAGTTTATATATTTAAGACGACAGATTTATATTTACGGTGCAGTGAACTCATTGAATCCGGAGAGTACCTGCCAATAGGAAAACCTAACACTACGTACACAACTATAGGTTATTTAATTCCCAAATCAGAGTTTCTAGATATAGCAATAGTCATCAAGCCCCAAGAATCTAAAATTCCCAAACAAAAGAAAGCCAAAACAAATCTAAATTATCAGGAGGATGATATATGAAGTTTTTGAATACTGAAGAAGCGGCCAACTTGCTCAAAGTGACCAAGGCTACTATTTACAAGTGGGTTCATGAGAAATTTATCCCTCATCGTAAGCATGGCGGGAAAGTCATTTTTACCGAGCAAGAACTAATGGATTGGAGTTCCCAAAATAGTATTGTCACAAATGACGAGGTTGCAAATGCAAGAAAGGCAAAAAAGTAACCTCCTAAAAGAAAACTCTTTTCTTTCCCAAGATGCCCCAGTAAGCCTAGAGCCAGACAAAGTGCTTTTTGAAAACAAAATAGCAACCTGTTGCGAACCGGAATGGTTAACAACCAAGGAGGCCGCTCACTATTTGCGGATTTCCGAGGCGTACCTCAGAAATCTGACAAGCAACGGCGCCATTCCTTTTTATAAATTCGGTCGCAACAATCGGTACAATCGGGCAGAGCTCAAAAGATTGCTTCTGGAATCACCAGGAGGTTCTAATGGGCTATAAATTTGATGAGAATACTAAATCTTGGATTGCATTTTGTTCCAAAAGGCACCCAAGAACGCGTGTTCCCTATAGTTTGAGACGAAAAGGAATTAAGACGGAAGCCGAAGCAAAGCGCATTGAGAAGCAACTACTTTGGCAACTCATGGAGTCGTTTGCAACGAAAGCAGAGGGCATGAAGTTCAAGAGTCTTCTGCCAAAGTTCTACGAGAACATGCGAACTCGCGGACTCAGCGAAACAACAATTGAGACATACCAATTGTGCTTGGACGCGCACTCACTTCCCATTTGGGGAGAGAAGAGAATTGACTCAATCACTACTCAAGAAATTGTTGACCTGATTAAGGTAAAACTTGCTCACCGTTCACCAAGTCATCAAAAGTCTATGCTTAAGTTCATACGTGCGGCGTTTCAATTTGCCGTCGAAAACAATTGGCTGGCGAGAAATCCTACGCCAAGGCTGCAAATTCGAATCGGGAATAAAATCAAGGCGGTGCTAACTAAAGAACAAGCTCGCATCCTCCTTGAGAAAGCGAAAGAGTATGAACATGAGTGGTATCCTGTATGGGCAGTCGCGCTTTACACAGGAATGAGAAATGGCGAACTACATGCACTGACCTGGGACAAGGTTAGTTTTGAAAACCGAACTATCTTGGTCTCAAGTAGTTGGGATAAGAAAAACGGTTTTAAGGACCTAACTAAGTCAGGTGAAGACCGAATTGTTGAGATTGCTGAAAATCTTGTTTACGTTCTGAAAGAACTAAAACTAAAGAACTCAGACTCACCGTTTGTTCTTCCACGAATTGACTCTTGGGATGTTGGACGCCAAGCTGAAATTCTCCGAGCCTATCTCTATGCACTGGGCCTTCCCAGAATTCGATTTCACGACCTACGCGCCTCTTGGGCCACTATTTTACTTGGTCAAGGGGTAGAGCCAGTGAAAATTATGAAAATGGGCGGCTGGAAGGATATTAAGACCATGATGATTTATATACGCAAAGCTGGCATTGATATTAAGGGCGTAACAGATGGTTTAGTCCTGCATAATCCAGTTGCAAACCCTGTAGCAAACGTGATTAATCTTAAGAGTACGTAGTTAATGTAGCGATTGGGCAAACGGATGATACGCATTCAAGCGTTATGTTACATCCTGCCACCCCATCCAAATTTCCTAATATCCTAAGCATCTAAAACCATTAGATTTTTTTAGTTTTACGATATCCGCCATTTTAATTTTGGCGGAAATATGGCGGTTATATATCCGCCAGACTTGAAAATGGCGGATATATGGCGGATAATAGATAAATGAGTGATTTCAGCCTTTTTAAGCAACTTAAAATTCCCTCGAAAATTAAACTGACGGACGCGTTCGTTAAGTCACTTATGAAGATTGCGGAATGTAAACCGTTCTTAGATGAGATTCCTACCACTCCTTTGGAAGTTCAACTTCATCGACAGGCGCAAATTAAAGCTATCACTTACTCAAATCAGATTGAGGGAAATAAATTCGACGAAAAAGCCGTAACAACATTGCTTGGAACTTCCTCATCAAAAACTCCCGATAAGGATGCTAAGGAAATTCTCAACTATCAAAATGCACTTTCTTACGCTGAAACTTTGTCCAAAGAAAAAAAATTACCAAGTATACGAGACTTCTGTGATCTTCAGAAATTGGTAACTCAGGATCTCATTCAAAAGAATCAACACGGTCGCCTCCGTACCATTCCAGTTTCCCTTATCAATGAAGCAACGGGCACTGAGATTGAAAAATGTCCCGACCCAACTCAGGTACCTTTTTTGATAGAGGAACTTTGGCATTGGTTGAGAGAAAACGAAAATGCGAATCCTTTTGCAAAAGCTTTTGCCTTTCACTACTTGGCTGTAGCGATTCATCCTTTTGCCGATGGAAATGGAAGAACTGTCAGACTATTTCAGCAACTCCTTCTTTTGCAAAGTGGAGAGACGATCGCTCGGTACGTTCCAAGTGAAACCGTAGTCATGCGGAATCAAAGCCGATACTATGCGGCCATCAGACAGTGCAAAGCACTTCAAAGTACTCATCCGATGATGGAATTCATGGCCGAGTGCTTTGCCGCTTCTGCCAAAGAAGTCGTTGAAGAAGCTCGAACGCTTTTTGAGAAATCAAAAAAGCTATCACCTGAAACAAGGATGAAAAAGATTTTGAATTTTGCAAAATCCCAACCTAGTTTTCAAATGAAGGACATTGTTGAACTCTTGTCAGATACTCCTCGGCGTACACTTGAACGCGATGTGGAAACTTTGGTTGCTGAGAAAAAATTAAAAATGAGTGGAGAAAAAAAGGGACGCCGTTATTCGATTCCGCAGAAACGATAATTAGAAGATATATTTAAGACCGAAGGAGTCTATTTTTGAACCCTTGTTTCTAATAGTTTACTCAAACTTTCTTTTAACTGTTCGAGAAATTCCTTAGAGACCCGCTCTTCGAGGAGGCCACTGGTACTTTCGGTACGATTTTCAATGAAGCAATTCGGACTATATCGAGCGAAAAAGATTGGCAATACATTTGCATTGATAAGGCTCATGACAGACTATTAGAGATGCCTACTTTGTTTAAATAGAAGTGACGCAATAAGGGTCACACTGTAAACCAAGGAGACACCATAAGTGTGCAATTATTTTCCAATGTAAGGGATTTTAATGTGGGAATTGAAATATGAATATGTCGCTCGTCATTTTTTTTGCCGTGTATATTGCGATGGCGTTCCAGAAAACCAGTGCGGCATCGTGCGCCGTGCGCGCCTCAATTGTTTTTGTGGTCTTCCAGGTGACGACCTCCCTCGGAAGTTCGCCTGCAGCTGCAAGTAAATGTCGGACACTTTTCTCTAGTCAAAGCACAGTACTAACTCTTGTCGAAAACTTCGACCGAGAAAATGAGGGTTCGCAGATGCGGCAGGTCCTAAATGAAAGATTCAAAAACCTTTCTGGTTCCAAATTTCGGTTTGAGGAGGCAGTTAAAGAATCGGTGCTCAAACTGAGCAGTGAGCAGAAAGAAGCAATTCGACGCTTTAGCGAGCGCTATGCATATTTTGTAAACTCGATACTTAGGGGCGAGATGACTTTGGAATCACAGAGCGATCTTCAGCGGGAGCGGGTTTTACTTGTGATGCGATATCTTCCTGAAGCCATGCAACACCTTGTAGAATTTAAAGGAGTTGTAGTTCGAGGAGGGAAGCTCCCATCCCGCGCCGAACGAGACAGTGGCAGCGTCAGTGGCCTGTCCTTTTCTATCGTTAAGAGCCCAGCCTTCCTTTCCGCTACAACGGATCTCGGCAATGCTTTTGATTGGTATGGTCAAGGTACGAATGGCCCCAATGATATACTCGTTATTCATTCTAAGTCAGGCCGCGCGCTTCCGAGCGAACTGCAAGTCAACAGCGGTGAGCAAGAGATACTTTTTGCACCCAATACCCGTTTTCGAGTTTTACATAGCAAAAAACTTAAGCGTGGCAGAACACTTTACGAGCTGGAAGAAATCTAAACCTAATAGCGTAGCCGAGGAGAGTTGCTATCTGCGACCCCTTCAGCTGGTGCCCCCTAGCCGACACCGCAGATTTTGGGCAAGGGGTGGCCTCCTACATGTCGCCGACAGGCCTGGAACAACAAAATTCAAATTTTTTATCGGGTGTCACATCTGGAGGAAACTTTTCGTCTCGCGACAAATTGGCGGGCCCGTCGGTTGCGGGACGAAAAGTTTCCTCCGCGAACTTAGCTGAGGGCCAAACCTGCGACACCATTGATTTTATTTTTGAGTGTCTTTGGAAAGACAAAGATTTCCTCCAGCAAAAATATGTCATTGAAGGCCTTTCTATTGCGCAAATTGCCGAGCAAATTCTTTCCTCCAGAGAGGCTGTACGCATGGGTTTAATTGAGCATGGAATAAAAAGAAAAAGGCGAGGAGCTGTGGGCAGCAGAATTGCTCAAGTGCCTTACGGCTATCGCAGGTCAAACGGTGCGCTGGTACCCCACCTTGGTGAACAGCGAGTTATTCAATCAGTAAAAAAGATGTCAAGTGATGGGCTTTCTTACGAGTGTTGGATGATCGAAAAGATCGCTGGGATTATTAAGGGTAACAATTGCCAGTGAATAATGAGTAACGCCGTCGTAAAGAATGTTGGCGTGGACAGAAGCTCCATATTTGTCGAATTTCAAAAATTTCGGAGCATTGGGCCTTGGCACAATAGTAAAAGAACCTTCATGAAAAGCCTCTGAATACTCTTCGAGCGATTTTGAATCTCGCAGTCTTTTAAATTCTTTTACGCAAGGATCCTCTCCGTGATTCTTATAACCGATCCAACAAAAATCGAAAATCACTTTCAGTGCCTATTTTTTAATGGGTCTTGAGTTGCATTTGCTAAAAGGTTTTTCGCATAATCATCGGTTTGAGTTTTAGTCCATTTTTTTATAGCTGAGAGAGTGGATAAATAGCGAATATCATCAGTTCCTTCGCGATGCCCCTCCCATTGTACTGTATCTATGGGAGCCGTTGTTCCGGGGTAAGTGTAGGTTTCGTTTTGCATTGTCGGCTCAAAGTCATTCCAGCTATATCCCTTTTGTTGATATGCATAGTTCATAGCACCACTAAATCCTCGCGCTAACATAGAGAATCCGTAGTAATGACGTTCGTATTCAGGCTGCTCAAAACCAGAAAACGGCTCTCCATATTTAAAAACCTTTATGCTCAGCGAATTTAACTGTGCTACCGCACTGGCAAGGTCCGCTGCGGCAGTCGTCGAATTCGTAGTCCCATAAACCACTGGCACATCAATATTAACTATAGTCGGACGCATAGCTGTTGCCGCATCTGGTATGGAAGCAAACATTTTACCGCCATTTTGATGTACAGTATCCCATATTGGTAATTGAGAATCAAAAACTGTACCTCTAGCCTCATCACGTCCGTAAAAATAAACTTGGCCCCAACCTCGAGCTTTAGCAAAATCATTCCAATTATTTACTATGTTTGCTACCTTTGCTAAATTACTCGGATCTGTGGGATATACAAGTAAATCTCCCATGTTATACAGTCGGTTCCTAGGTAGGCCTACCGTCTCCATAAGCGCCAAATGGGAAGTTAAGGCCGTGGTATCTTTGATGGATTGATATACTGTTGGATATAAAATTCCATGATTGCGCATATTAATAAGATCAGCTTTGAGTTGTGTGGCCGTTTTACAATCCCCATCGAGTGTTGGGCACGAGTCATGAAGCTGCCCTCTGTAGTAAATAGATTGAGAAATAAGAGAAGTAGACAAAGTAAATGGCAAAACGTTTACTGTTAAAGAAACTTTCGTATTCTGTTTGCCAGGTACCGAAATGGTAATAAAACCGTTATAAATACCAGCTGGTGTTCCCAATGGTGGATGTAGGGTTATCCAAACTTGTTTGTTGGTATTGGCAGCTAAATTAAAGGGCTGAAGAGAAGTAGCGTCATCCACAATAGCACCCACAGGAAGTACGGATCCCGCAGTTGTTACGTCGACGTATTTTATCAAACCATTAACTCTCGCCCGCAAAGAACTAGTTTGATGGACGAAATCATTTCGAATTAGGGCGTCATCTTTTACAAGTAACTCAGGAATCAAAAATTTGCCACTGATGCTGGTATCGTAACCGCAACTAGGTTGATACCAAGTTTTTACCAACTTAATATCGATACTTCCAGGTAAAATTTGGCTTCCTTGAGGCCCGAGGAGTGCAGAAGATGAAATTGTAATCCCACTTTGATTTGCGGTCGCACGTAACACGAACGTCGCGGGCTCAAATTCACCCGGAGTAACCGTGAGTCCAATGGTATAACCCTGAGGCTCGGGTAGCGGAAATGTCGTATCTATTATTTTAGTCTTTACAGTCTGTCCCGAAACTGAAAATCTATATTCATGAGTCGGCACGGACAACGGATAAACTTGTAAACTTGAATTAGCGCCTAGGATTTCTGTCCCTGTTGAACTTTGAATTTCTGTACCTGGAAATTCGGCACGGGGAATTGCGCCAAAATCCGTTGAGCAATCTTGAAAGTTTACGATTAAAATCAAAAAACCAGAAATGATAAAATACAGATAAAAGTTTTTCATTTTTCCCCAAATAATTTTGCTGTATTTATAGATTATCATTCTACGATTGATAAAAAACTAGTATTTTCGAGCCAAATGGGTGTGTTTTTTGCGGATTCCAACACAAAAAATTAACTTCTTTAAAGACCACCTTAATTTAGATCCAAAATACCAATAAATGAATTTGTATTGTCAAAGTCATTGTCGTTGATAAACGCTATTTTGCGATCAGAAAAAAATGTCATGCCCTCTACTTTTAAGGCTCGTGACAGAATTGATTTAGAAACGTCCAAAAACAAATTCTTTTGCAAGTTGACGGTGTTTAAATCCTTGACTTGGAAAACTTGGCGAATAGCTTCATCACCTGTTTCACTATTTTCTTCGAGGACAAATAAGCCACTTTCATTGGCAATAAGATCACCAATTTTATCTACTGATGGTTTTGACATTGGATATTTTAACTCGCGCATAAATTTTTCAGATTTTGGATCAAACTCAAGAATTGTAAAAAAATTATCACTGGACTTAAGGGGACTCTGTAAAGCGGTATAAATCTTTCCTTTAAAAAAAGTTATACCTTCAAAACCTAAATTTATTCTTTTATTTCGAAATTCTTTTGGTAAGCTTTCAACGATTTCTGGATTGCTTCTTACGTTAAGGCTACCATATGGCACATAACGCTTTAACAAAGTTCCATTACTAGAGAATTTTAACAGCGAAGGAAAATACTCCTCGCACATCCAGAAATTTCCTTCACCATCGCGGATAATGCCTTCGGCATCAATACCATTAATATTTGCCGGTATTTCTTTACCAGATTGATCAACAAGCCACTCATCTATTCCCACAATCTTAGGTTCATAGGGAGAAACGCCCTTTAAGAAATTGCCTTTGGAATCTTTAAGTTTCACACGTTCAGTGATTTCCAGTTTTTTTGTCTTCAAATTTAATTTGAGAAAAATCCACTCGGGCACAAAGTCTGGCATTTTCATTGGTCGCGACCAATGCGGCTGGCCGGCAATCTTGAGAGTTTCGCCGTTAGGCCCCCGGTCAGTGTGAGTAATAAATTTGTATTCACCGGACTTAGGATCTTGCCCCAAATAATAGAGCCCTGAAAATCCTCCGAGATGGATTGGATTTCCTCGCGAACTCCCTATAACCGGCGGGCTCCGCAAATTAAACGCCAGCATGATAGACAATACACTTTTCATGTGTATTTTTTCATCGAATATGCAAGGACTCTCAACAAAAAAGATGAACCTAACCGAAAACTAACACAATACCAATATGCTGCTGACAGCATTTTGAGAAAAATAAAAATAGAAATGTCGAAAAAGTACACCATCGGTCAGCTTGCTAAAGAACTAAATATCAATGTCGAAACAATAAGATTTTATCAGAGAAAAAAATTACTTCCTATCCCAACAAAAGTATCAGGTCCATTCCGCGAATACGGGGACGATGAGATTACCCGCGTTCGAATAATAATTAGTGCGAAAAATTTAGGATTCAAACTGGAGGAAATTAAAGAAATTTTATTTTTACTTGATAAATGTGCTCAAGCTACCGATCTCATACCTATTATTGAAAAAAAAATTGTAAGTTTAGAGTCGCATCGGCTTAAGATCCATCACTCAATTGAGTTTTTGGGAAAAACTATGAAGGCAATGCCGGCAACACATCTTAATCTTTCAATAGCCTTAGAAGTTTTTTCAAGTAACCGATAGACTGCATTTAGTATAGATTTCAAATCTAACACCAGAGGGACTAGAAAAGAACTTCAGCAATTATAAAAGGATTGATTGTCTGAATGGCGACAGCTCTACACTCTGAGTCAGAATTCTCATCATCAAAATATCCAAGCAATGCGCCTTCCATTTGGCGTTGCGGAATATATAGAGAGTCGACAAAGAAATCAAACACATTCGAAACCACTGGAACGGGAGCCAGGCGAACTCCCATCTGCAATAAGAAATAAAACATGCGTAGTGAGGCTATTTTTGTAGGCGATGAAAATTCAAAAGCATGAGAAAGTTTTTTTGAAATAACACTCCTCGGAGTTACCATATTGACAATAAGTTTGTTTGCCCCCGCCTGCCCGGCATGAAATGCAAAACCTAGTGGTTTTTCCCATTGATTTAATTCGCCTGTTTCTCTTTTACGACTGCGTTTTGCCGCAATCAAAGTATCTAGATGCATGTCATGGCCATAGCGTTCCCATTTCTGTCGAGCAAGTGTACGCTCCCAGAATTTCCACCAGGGAATTCGAGATTCAAAAATTGAGGACTTAACTAGGTCTGCCTCCGCTTCTGTAAGACCAAACTTCTGAGGCCCGTATTTTTCAAGATGATAAAGTAAGTAATTCTGGAAGAATATGCGCCGTTCAAGAATCATGTCAAATGCAGACTGCGCGACAAACAACGCAAGAGCCGCTCCGTAAGAATTTCCCATAGCAAGCTTAATTATACCAGACGCCTGATGAATCACTTTTAGAGCCGTTTCATTTGAGTCAAAATATTTTGGATCATTAGGTACTGCCAAAACTCTGAAGTTATGAGTGCCCGATTCAGACGCTTCAAAAATTAGACCAAAAGCCTTTTTGATTTCCGAGTTTTCTAAAATAGATTTGAGATCAACTTGCTTTAAATAGGAAATTGCCTCTTCAGCCTTCTTTTGATGCTCTTTAGGCCAGTCGGTTTTTTCCAATTGATTTTCTAAAAAACCAACTTCTTCACCTGCCATTTCAATTCGTGAAATAAAATCCTCAGCAAGCATTTGGCTAGAAAATTTTGAAGTCTTGTTCAAAACTACTTTCGTAATTTGAGAATTACGATCTCTTTCCACGGTGATAAAGTCGGCAAAGTTTCTTGCATGTGTAACGACGGGAGCTATGAGTGCCAGAGTAGAAACAAGAGCAAATATTCGTGACATTGCAACCTCCTTGTTAATTCTATTTTCAAATAGTTTTATTAGGAGATAGTTCAAACGCTATTAAGAAATAGTTAGGGGACTATTCACAATCGGCACATAGGTACTGACTACACGCTCGCGACTAAATTCTGAAAGTTCTTGAAGTGTTGCTCTTTCAGAAATTTCTATTGGCGTGTGAATTTCGACTCGGCACTTAATATTATTTCTTCCACAAAGGTTCCACAGGTGAGATAAAAAATCCATATCACCGTACCAACATACTATGTCTCGGTTTTCTGTGCTCAAGCCTTTCCCGTCAACCGAATCATAGTTAATTGTGATCGGAAGAATTGGTACCTCGGCAATGACGCTAGCCCGAAACAGAGGCTTCTTAAAAGGTAGAACAGTTTCCCCGTTGGTACTAGTTGCCTCTGGAAAAACACAAACATTGATTCCCCAGTCCAAGGCTCGCGATAACTCTTCGATTTCGTTACCAAGTTTCAATTTATTTCGCCTCTCAACAAAAATACAGCCAGCGACTTCAGTAAGTAGTCCTAGCCCAAAAGTTTCGCGAATTTCTTGCGAAGTAACAAAACAAGATGGAAGAAAACTATTGATAACCAAGACATCAATGTAAGACATGTGGTTAGCAACGGTAAAATAGTTTTGATCGAGATCGAGCCCTTTCGGTTGTCGTCGGAAAACCTTCAATCCAAGCAAGTATAAGGCCCAAATTGAAAACCTTTGACTAATACTCCTATGGTTCAATCGAAAATGTAAAGGACCGCGCGAAAAAAAATAGCGAAATACCGAAATTGAAATAAAAATGCCAATGAGAGTTAAAACTCCCAAAAACTTAATCGCTTGTTTCACTTTATCCCTTAAAGTAGCGATCAAAATAACGAGCTTCCATCTTTTGAACATCCAGCAGAGTAAAAAAGTCAACGGATTTAAAACTTGCATCGTACGCAAGTTCTCCGTAAATTTTTGCACCCGCATTGAGGTAGGTTTGTAGTAGCGATGGCAACTCAAGCTCTGAAGAGTTGCAAGTCACTGGAGCTGCCCGACTGGATATTTTAAATTTGCACTTAACAGAAATATCAAACTCGTTACCGACATTTTCGGCCGATACACTGTCGGCTATTCGCAATGCGATTTTTTGATCTAGACAGGGTTTACTGCTCAGGCCAAAGAGATATCGTGATTCTGTTAACTTCACGTACTCACCAAGCCCCCGCCAAATCATGGCGATTGCGGTTCCTGTTCTGTATTCTGGATGAACACAAGCTCGACTAAGTTCGACTTTATTTTCACGATTCATGAGTAGTGAATCCATTTCATATTCCGTTTGTGAATAGAATTCTCTAGAAACTAAAGAAGAGATAAGGCGATAGGTTGCCATGATGCGCTTATGCTTTTGATCAACTAAAATGACATGATCAGCAAGCATATCGTATCTACTAAAGTCTATCCCGAAGTCATGGTCATCGATTCCATAGTCCGCAGTAAAAACCTCGCGCCGAAGACGGTGCACCTCTTTTATTTCTTCTAGGGTACTCGCCGTTTTTATCACAAAGTCTTTATAATTTACTGAAAACGAAAATTTCGGAACAAAGGATCGCATTTTAAGTTCGTTGTATTTTTCTTTGAACCTCGCTAAACTAAAATCCTTAGGTCGTAACTTCAATGCTAGTGAGTACATGGTTACCTCCTACAGTAAGTTTCGAAATTATTTATTAGAGCATGGTTACGAGAGTGTTTGTTTATGATGAGTACGCCGTATCTAGGTACCGAACTGGACCGTGTAAATAGACTTAGTGATCAATTAAGTTCTATCGGAAGCGTGCAGGTGTTGTCTCAAATCGAATTTCAAAACAAGAAATTTCCAATTATTGCACTCTGTCTTGGCAGTAACGAGTCAACAGCGCCGACCTTTGGGCTTTTCTCAGGAGTTCATGGTCTAGAAAAAATAGGTTCTCATCTTTCTCTCTATTATCTTGAAAGTATAATTTCTCAATGGTCATGGAACCGGGAATTGCGAGAGCGTTTTGAGCGCTGTCGCCTTGTCTCTATACCCATTATAAATCCAACAGGTATGTACCGTAGCACAAGGTCCAACTTTCAAAATGTTGATTTAATGCGTAACTCGCCTGTCGAGGCCGAGGAAAAACCTATTTTTTTAATTGGTGGTCACCGTATCTCCCCGTGCCTTCCTTGGTACCGGGGACCCAAAAAATCATCAATGGAACTTGAAAGTCAAACCCTAATCGAATTCGTGAAGAAGGAAATGTTCGATTCTAAGTTCTCATTTGCTCTAGATCTCCATTCTGGATTTGGAATGGTAGATCGGCTCTGGTATCCCTACGCAAAGTCAAAAAAGGATTTTCCACGCATTGCGGAGGCCAAAAAATTTGCGTCTCTTTTACATTCCGCCAATCCTTATCATGTCTATCAAATCGAAGCTCAATCACATAGCTATGTCACTCATGGGGATTTATGGGACTATATTTATGATCTTCATGAATCCTCGGCTACAAAGAAAAATATTTTCATTCCTTGGGCTTTAGAAATGGGTTCATGGATTTGGCTTAGGAAAAACCCCAAGCAAGCATTTTCAATATTGGGTCACTTTAATCCCATGAAACCTCATCGCTATCGTAGAATATTAAGGCGACATTATTTTTTATTGGATTTCTTTTTTAAAAGCATCGCAAATGCTGACTTATGGTTATGAAAAAATACAATTGGTTATTAATACGAGGACTTGCACGTGAAGCAGGCCATTGGGGAGACTTTCCAAGACTTTTGGGAAATCAGGTTTTCTCACAAAGTGTCGTCGCGCTTGACCTGCCAGGAATAGGTACGGAAAAAAATCGAAATACTCCCTTAACTATTCGGGAAAATGTCGAAGACTTACGTCTTCGTTGGCAGAATAAAAGTAGTTTACCGTGGGCCGTCATAGGCATTTCCATGGGGGGAATGATTGCCATGGATTGGATCTTTAGATATCCAGGGGATTTTTCTGCCGGAGTATTTATCAACACAAGCTCGCGTGGCACTTCAACATTATTTCAAAGATTGAGACCCCAATACATAAAGCGCTCTATAAGATCGTTAATGCATCGAGATATCGAAGAACGCGAAAAAGAGATTCTAAAAATTACTTCGAATTTGAAATGCAATGACATCGAAGCACAGAGGATGTGGATCGAGATAGCTAAAAAAAATTCACCACGATTATCAACGATAGTTTTTCAGCTAATTGCTTCTGCGCAGTTTAGCGCTCCCAGACAGCTGCCATTGCGATCTCTATTCTTGACCTCAAAAGCAGATCGCATGGTCGACTATAGATCTTCGCAAAAATTAAGTGAGTTGTACTCTGCACAGTTACATATTCACGAAGTGGCAGGTCATGATCTGCCACTTGATGATCCGAATTGGATTCTACAAAAAATAAAAGATTTTATTTTGCTAACTGAGGAAGTTTAGCGAGAGGACTCTTTGTGCAGCCTATCCGTCATACTTTAATAAACGGCAGCCATCCACTCAGATCATGGCCGTTCCAATTTTGTGTACCATTTCCATACTGATGATATGGATAGGGTTTTGCCATGATCGAGGTACCGTCGACAGTATTAAAATAACTCACTCCGTATCCGGTGCGACGTCCATTAATTGTAAATAAAGGGCACGAAGTATTCACCGGGTTCAGCGCTTCGAACTCGCTTGCAGGAACATCACAGGCCAGAAGGTAGTTCGCCCAAAGTTGATTGATCGGCATTCCATGCCGAGTATAGCCAAGATCGTCACCACTTGCCATATTACGATAGTCAAGATACTGACCGGTGTTCAAAACGCCGCCAGCAGAACCGAAACTAATCACGTTACAGTTCCAAGCCTCGTGACCACGTTTACTATGTTCCATCACAACGGTAAGCAGAGAATTATCAAGAAGAGTCTTTCCATTTTGTGAAACCGCATCAAGCTTGAGAGCCAAATCGAGGGCCATTTCACGATATAGAATAGTATTTTCATTCACTACCTTATCATAGGAAGACTGATTGGCAATTGTGTTGGTATCGTTGCTATATCCCTCGTGACCCCATGCATGCCAATCACCGGGATTAACCGAAGTAAATGTATACGTGTTTCCCAAAAATGAATGACAAAGACCAGAAGCAATAATTGAAGTTATCACGCTATTCATGGCGCGAAGGTTGGCAATGCGATCGGCAGCGGTGTTTTGGGGGGTAAGGTAAAGACCATTTCCCCAGTCTGCGCCCGAAGGCGCTTTACTAGATGGCCGGATTCCACCATTGACGACGGTTGTCTGCTGGGTAACTTCTTGTTGTGTTTGCTGTAATAGCGCAATGTGGTTATCTAAGACTTTTTTATCTTCGCTAGCAATTTGTCGGCTGTTACGAACTGTGTTGTAATCGGCAAGTACGATATCGACAAGGGTTTTTTTCAAATTGGTTGGCGGAGTCACAGTACCAAAAAATTTATCCCAAAGTACCGCGGGACTTTTATATCTTGGTGTCGCCACAATAGCGCTTGATAATTTATTATTGGGATCTGCCCACGTTGACGAAACGTCCATGCCGCCGGGCTGAAGCCCAAGGTAGTCAGAGGTATTTGTATAAACGACCGAGCGGCCTTTGAGACTAGCATTTTTATAAAAGTTAGTCGAATACGCCATGACTTGATCTATCGAGGCAACAGGTGGAAGGCCTGTCACGCCCGGTGAGGTTGCAGTATTTCCGAAGTGTCCTCCGTGGTGACCGAAGATAGAAAGAAAATCCATCCCCTGTATCATCTGCATTTTCGGTAAAAGTGGATTATAAGAGGTATCGATAATTTGTGAAATTTTTCCGTTGGTAAGAAGCGTACTTAAAGGACGGGCTGAAACCGTATGTTTTCCAGACTGGGACTGTCGCGTAAATCCTGCGACATTGCTGATATCATGAGGCAAAATCGGCATGAGTAGTGACTGCGGGCCATACATGCGGAAAAGGCCACTGTAGTTACAAATTCCGATAAAACTTTTTTGTTGTGATGTCGAAAGAGCTGCTGCCAGAACTCTATTAGAGATTAGCGACGGTAAGAACGGTAAAGAAAGCATCGCACCCCCAGCCCCTTGCAAGAAATGACGTCGAGTCATCGGATTCCATTTCATAGCATATCCCCCATAATATTATCGTACCTGAGAGCTAATTTATTGAGTATGAGTCTTTTAGGACCAAAAAAGTGTATCAATATAAGACTGTAAGAGTTTCCCAATTAAAGCGTCCCATTATCATACTATTTAACCCTGCGTTTCGCGAAGCTAGAGACTTTCGCGCTCGCTTTGAACATTTTTAATAAACTGCCGCCGCCGCTGACAAGTTCCTGACGCATACTTTCCATTTCGCACCCATCTTGTAATTCATTTTCGTGACGAAATTGGCTATAGCGAAAAAATTGTTGAACCATGCATTTTTGACCCTTACCAGTACTGGCAATGTGAGTTTGCATTTCAACCAGACCATTAATTGGGGTGTCATCCCCAGGAAAAATATTTGCAATCGTTGAAGTGTCAACGTTGACTGAGTTTGCTATGGTACCGTCGATGTTAAACTTTAATTCGGCTTTGCGGGCGCGCCCCAATGAGTCAAAGTTTTCTGAAGTAAACCCCAAAGGATTCATTTCTTTGTGACAAGAAATGCAAGAAGAACCTTCCGTGGCACTTTCGAAAGCTTGGCGCGTACTAATACCAGTATTTTGTACCAAAACCTTGAAATCAGTCACCATGGTTGGTGGTGGAACATCATCACACAAGAGGTGAAAACGAATTCTTTTTCCTTTTTGTACCGGTCGAGTGTAGGCGGAATTTGCGACCAAGAATGCCGCACGACCAAGTAGTCCAGCACGGTTATCAGATGCAGGAAAGCGTTGTAAAGATGAACTCGATCCGTTCCAGACCGGAGTCGAATAAATTTGTGCCAGTGAACTTGTTTTCGCAAACGAGTAAGGACTAGTCATTAAGTCCTCGTAACGACCATTCGTCGTAAAAGAGTAAAACTCCAACATATCCAAAACTTCTTGAACGAGATCATTTCGAATATTTACATTTTGTCCTTCTGCCAACGCGACAAATGCTTTGTCTGTACTCGTGAGCGCCGGAACTTCACCAAGCTTCAACCATTCCGAGTAGAAATTTAAAATTCCTGTTTTTGCTTTTTGATTCGAAGCTACGGAATCAATCACTTGATTGAGAGCCGCACTCTGATTGAGGTCTAAATTTGTGACCATATTGATAAGATTATCATCTGGAGGTGCTGACCAGAATAGAAATGTAATTTTCGAAAGTAGTTCATATTTACTCAGTTGATAAATGGCATCGACTCCGTCATTTCCGGCGATTTTTGTGCCTTCGTTATCTAATTTATAAAAGAAACGTGGACTTGATAACATACGTGAGATAACTAGAACAATCTTGTCATCACCCACTTGAGAGTTATAGGAATTTACGAAGTCAGTGATTTCAGCTGCAACTAAGGGTCGACGAAAGGCCCGTTGTCCATAAGTTTTGATAAAGGTTTGCAAACACGTGATATTAGCAAGAGATGCCTTTGTAGAACCTGTTCCACAAACTTGTGTCATGGTGTCAATAAAGACCGCATTGGATACAATCATGGACGCAAGATTGTATGCGATATCTATAGATGGGCTCACGTGAGCTTGAAAAGTTGCAGAGTCAAAGCGAGTGAACATAGAGTCGGCATCATTGGGAATAAGATCAAGAGAACTATCAATTCCAGCCAATAAAGTATTTTGGGACGACGCTGACAGGTTTGACATGAAGTTTTTCAATGAGTTTATATATTCTACTTTGCTCAAGCGACGCACGGTTGTTGGCGAGACTTTAGAATTAGGAGTGCACATAAAGTCAGACTTGAAAGTTGAGCTTGAGCTGGAACTCAAATCAGAAGAAAAATTTGATTTATACGAAGAACATCCCTGGCCGAAGGAAATAAAAATCGTAGTTAAAGCTAGGTTAAATACGATCACAAATCGTTTTGAGTTACTCATGATCCGATCCCCCTTTTTTAATCTTATAGCTTACGAGTTTTAATCACAATGAGTGTTTCCGGACCAAAATGGGCCTAAAAACACTCAATTATTTCCAATAGTAAGCGAAACGGATTTTTCGGTTTTTCAATTCGAGAAAATATTTTGTCTCAGAATAAAACAGTAAAAAATTTTATCTAGATAATTATCCTGGTACCAGGCTTGCAGAGCCGAAATCCATTGTCCACATAATGATTTTAAGAGGACCTGAAAAATCATGTGTGAAATATTTATTTGGTAGGGAACATATTGCGGCTTATGTTTTATTTACGCACATTGATTCAAGTACTGCTGATTCTTTTCACTCTAGGCAAAAGTGCGTGGAGCTCGGATATCCCGATTTACTTGTCCTTTGAGCAAAGGCTTATGGCAACGGCCGTGCTAGCCTCTTTGGGAGAGTCCAAGCAGAAAATAAAAGTCATAGCGAAACAGGCCTATTTTATACAAAAGATGTACTTGGAATCTGAAACCTCTCGTATCGAAGTTAATACCATAGATGAATACTTAAATGAGATGCGGGGGGTTTGGCCAAATGCCCACACTGTGCAGGATGATTGGGATATTATAGTTAGAGAGCATAATGCCCAGAGACGAGAGTTTTTTTCTCGCGATGAAGCAACTCAAAATTTTATTTCCTCTTACCGACAGAAACAGCTGGCGTACGCCAAGTCAGTTATTGGCCTAGCTCTTCCCACCTCGCTCCTATTTGAGCCTGATTCTGATATATCAACTATGGTCACCCATTTTACTGAAAAAACTCTCAGTCATATGCGAGAGTTTATGAGTTCATTTGAGAACCTGGGGAAAAAGATTGCCGACGAAAGCTTTGGCAAAATCAAGGATCCAGCCCTGCGGATTATTCTCAATACGATGATATCCGGGTACTTTTCTCGCTTATCTTTTGAGTCAAAAAAACAGCTTGCCTCAGCTTTTCTGGGATCAGACTTGAGGTTTATTGACAAGATGAAAGTCATTGAGGTTATGCTACAAAACAGCGGCCCGATCATCCAAAAGTTCATCCAGGTCATATCGCGCCTGGGAGAGGTTCCCAAAGAAATTCGCGACATATTCGCTAAAATGCAAGATAATATCAAACCCTCAGCCCCGAGTCTTGTTAAACGATTGATCGAATCTGAGAAGAGCAACTTCACTTTTGCGAGTTTTAATTTCAAACCCGTTGGCGTAGGCTCCATGGCGCAAGTTCATTTTGCAGATCTTATAGAAGCTAAAGCGGATACGCCCGTAGAGGTTGCCGTTCGTTTTATTAAATTTGGCGTTGCCAAGCGAGTTGAGGAAGATCATCGAATTCTAAAGGAACTTGCACCCTTGGTTGACAACAACCCTGAATATAAGAGCGACTCCAGGCCACGTATTGAACCTCTCATCGATGATCTCGTTGCTGGGGTTCGAGCAGAGCTCGATCAAAGTCAAACAAATCAAAACCAGGCGGTAGCCACAAAGCTTTACAAAGGTAAAATTAACGTGCCGGTAAATGGAAAAAAAGTTGTCGTGGTTTTTCATGTACCCCGAGTATTTTTGTCTAAAACCTCTGACTCAAACCTTATGGTTCAAGAAAAAGTATCAGGTAAAAAAATTGAAGAATTTCAAAATTTTGCTAATGAAACTCATCCTGATATGGCGGTAAAGGTCGTGGAGTCCATTGCTCGTTTCTGGGTGGAACATGCCTTGTTCACGTCAGGCCAATATCACGCTGACATGCAGCCAGGGAATTTCTTTTTGAATTTATCAGAGTTTGCTTCGAAAAATAAAATCGCTGTCCATATAATTGATTTTGGCATGTCTGGCGTACTTTCTAAAGAAACTCAGAAAAATTTTCACGTCGTGGCACTGGAATTACTCTCAGGCCAAGCGGATTTGATTGCCGATAATATCTGGAGACTTTCCATTGAGGAGCATAATAAGATCAGCAAAAAGGACTTTACAAAACTCGTTGAAGATACAGTGGAAATGCAGAAAAAACTTGGCTCTAAAAAACTGAAGTTCTATGAGTGGATTGCCAGATCCATTAACGCGGGAATTGAGTTTCCAGAATACTTTGTAAATCTGAACCGCGGACTTGGAACTATCGACGCCCTATTGCATGGTGCTGGAAGCAAACTAACTATCAGTCGTCTCGCCTTTGATTATGTCTCCCGAAGCCCACTGCTGGTTTTTAAGATTCTCTGGAATACTAAGCTTACACCAAAAGAACTGTACCATTTATTTCACGACCAATTGACAGAACACAAAAGCCCAATGATGTGTAGGACATTGTTTGCTAAGCAGCTCTAATCTTTTTCACTAAGCGAATAATGTTATCGGGTATTCGCATCAGTGGCAAAACTTTTTCTGCCGCTCCCAACTCAATCGCCCCTTTTGGCATACCAAACACAACGCAGCTATCTTGGTCTTGCGCAATAGTTCGAGCTCCTCTTTTACGAAGATTTAGTAGGCCGCGAGCTCCATCGGAACCCATCCCAGTCAAAATTACTCCCACGCACTTAGAACCCATTGCATGCGAAACCGAATCAAAAAGATAGTCGACCGACGGCTTGTGGCGATTCACTGGTGGATCGTCGTTGACTTCAATCGTGAGCTTTCCAGCTCGTTTTTTCACTTTCATTTGCTGTCCACCCGGCGCTACGTACACGTTATTAGGGAGAACTTCCTCACCGTTGGACGCTTCTTTAACATTAAAATCGCAAAGTTCATTCAATCTATCAGCAAATGCCTTCGAAAATACCGGAGGAATATGTTGGGCAATAACTATTGGTGGTATGTTTTTAGGTAACCTCGTTAACAAACTCCTCAACGCCTCGGTTCCCCCTGTTGACGAACCGATGGCTATAAGTATTGAGTTGTCTATTTCTTCATTTGACACAACTTTTGTCGTCGAAAAAGTCTCTGAAAATCTTATCGCTTTTAGATTTGCAGTGGCTGCGGTAATAATCTTGTTAATCATTATGGGAATAACTTCTTCAAGTTCCCCCATACCCGGCTTGTGAATGTAATCAACGGCACCACTTTCTAAGGCATCGAGAACCATTGGTCCTTCTTTGAGAGTTACGGAGGTTACGATTACCGTAGGAATCGAATAAACCGGGAACAATTTTTTTAAAAGACTCACCCCATCCATTTCTGGCATGTGAATATCTAGAGTCATGACGTCTGGTTTATAGGTCTTGATGAGACTCTCAACTTCTGAGGGCTTTTCTGCCATTGCCACTACTTTTATTCTCGGATCCCGTGTTAATATCTGCATTAGTAAATCGCGAATGGTTTTCGAATCATCGACAATTAGAACTTTTATCTCTTTCTTTTCTTCAACTGATAACGCAAGATCTGGGGCCTGGGACACCACGGGTCTCTTGCCAGCCTCAATCGCTTTTTTATCTAAACGAACTTTTCCGTCCTCGCAGGAATAGTAGACTTCTGCAACACCCCCGACTGGAACCTGAGCTAGAATTTCAATAAATTGTCTTTGCAAAAATTCAGAAGTTTTCGCCATCAAATCTGGGGTTCCAATCAGCTTTGCTTTGAGTCCACTTTTCAAAGATATATTGGCAGTCATTTGCGCCAAAAAAAGTTTAAATGAATCCAATTTACAATTTGCTTCATCGATGAATATTGCCGTCGGACTTTTTAACTGACGATCAAATAAAACGCAAAACACTCCTCTTTCAAAAGTAAAATGAAGCTGCTGTGGGCCCGAATTTATGACCTCGCCAATAGGAATCCTCACGACTCTCTCCCTAAATATTCACTTGACAAGAATCCAAAACTGGTTGCAGGAACAACATCATTGGCTCGAGCAATAAGTTTAGTGTTTTTATGTATCTTTCCTATGTCCTCTATTAGTAGATGGGAGTCTTCCCATTTACAGATTTGCAATGTCGCATGTCCACTAACGTCGGAAAATACTATAATGGAAGTACGGTTTTTACGGAAGGAATCAAAAAGCCATTTAAATCCACTTTTAAAATCGCATACCATGATGTCGTTGGAGTTTGGCTTCGAACTCTCTCCAACTTTTTCAATGTATTTAATCGGCCTGCCGCTCAATTTTTGCCAAAAACTTCCCATATCCTGCAAAACAGCCTCCGCCCCCTCGACCAGAATATATGTAGGAGGCTGTCCCCCAGATAACTCCTTTAGAAGATATCCAATTTTCTCACGTGATGATAAATTTCCGACAATAATTCTAAGTTTGTTTTCAGGATGAGCAATTGTTGTCTCTTTAGAAAAAGTCTTCTCTAATACTAGGTCTTTTTTATTTCTGACACTGTGGCTCGCGTAAGCACACTTAAGTTTGGTTCGAATTTCGTCGCCACGCTCTGTAAAGTCAGCGATTTTAGGTTTCTCAACGTAATCTGATGCCCCACAAGAAAGGCCCTTGAATGCAAGCCCCCTCTCTTCTCGCGAAACAGAACTCATGATTACCACTGGCGGATGGGACTGATCAAAGTTTTTCTCGAGATACTCTATACCCGTTTGTCCAGGCATATGAATGTCAAGGGTAATGACATCGGGTTTAAGATCTCGTATTTTCTGTTTTGCCTCACTCGTATTAAAGGCATTCCCTACAATCTCAAATCCCAGGTCTTTGGTGAGAATCTGTTTCATTAACGTATGTACTGTCGGTGAGTCGTCGACGCAGAGAACCTTCAAGAGGGACGGACTACTCAGAGGCGACGGTGGTTTAGTATCATTTTTGATCTCTGGTTTTATTGGTACCACGTTTTCCACAAAGCTCGAATGGCTGTATACCGAAGGACCAATGATCTTTAATGGCAAACCTAAGCCGTTTAAGTTTTCGGATACACCTAAAAACAAAAATCCTCGAGGGTCTAATAATCTCAACATTCGCTCGGTGACTTCTTTTATGGTCGGAAGCGCGAAATAAATAAATACGTTGCGACAGAATATGATATCAAAGGGCGTATTAGATATTTGTGATAGCGGTTCGGTTAGATTATGAACAGAAAAACTGCAACTCTCAGCTATAGACTTCTTTGCCTTGACATAATTTGAAATCTCACCAGAGCCTCTGGCCCAGTTTGAGGCAAGATAGTTGAGGGGAATGGATTTTATTTCATTTCGTAAATAGACTCCATTTTTAGCAATTGACACCGATTTTGGATCTACGTCAGTACCAACAATCTTAATTTTTATTTCTGGTGCTAAAACCGCCAAATGGTGTTTGAAAAACATAGAGATGGAGTAGGCTTCTTGTCCATAACTGCATGCCGCAGACCAAACGCGAATGGTATTATCACCCCTTGAACGCGCCCGAGAAACAATTTCCGGAAGATTTTTCAAGAGGTACTCGAAATGAATAAATTCTCTGAAAAAATACGTGTGATGGGTGGTCAGCAAGGAGATTAAGTGTTCCGCCTCAATGTCTTGATTTTCGCAAAAGTGACTATAATATTCTGAGAGACCCTTTAGACCTAAATTATGAATTCGCTTTTCTAAGCGAGATTCAACCATTCCCCTCTGCTTATCGCCAAGTTGAATGCCGGCAACTTTCGTTACAACAGAACAAATGTTAAAAAGGATGCTGTCTTTAGCCTGCTTTTTTTGCGCCGACATTTTCACCAAACTCTTTTTCTAACATTCTATAAAAGTAGGTAGTCAAGGAGATACCATTTTCTTTACAGTGCTCTTCGAGTTTCAAGTAAATAGACTTGTCGACCTCAAATCCAATTCTTTGATAAAACTTCTCGCTTAAAAAACTTGGCTTGCGAGAAATTAGTTCTTCTTTTTTTACAAGTAGGGCTTCGCGCACTTGATCCAAAACCGATTTAACTTTAAAGGGCTTTTGGAAAAGATCAAAAACACCGAGTCGCCACGTTTCTCGCATAAGATCTTGAGTCGCCTTTCCTGTGACCCAGATAACCGGCGTAACCAGTCCTCGCTCTCGAACAGTTAAAAGTAGTTCTAAACCATTTAATCCCGGCATGTCGTAATCAGATATAATTAAATCTGGCTCTTCTGCGAGAAGCTCCAGAGCACGACTGCCAGACTCAGCCATAATAACAGAAACATCAAGTGAGGTGACCGCTTTCTCTAGGATTTTAAGCGTCACCGCCTCATCATCAACTATAAGAACTTTCTTAGTCTTGGCCATAATCCCTCTTCACTCTATACTTCCTCAAAACGTGGGTCGTCACCAGACGGAACTTCCGTAGCACCGGCAGCCTTTTTCGCAACTGTTGTTGCAGAAACCAACTTCTTTTTAATTTCTGCAAAGGGAATTACTTTTTTCTGATTTCGATTTTGATTCGGTGTCGAATTTAGAGAACTATTACCTCCCGCAGATCCTCTGAAAAGTAAAGTAAGTTCGTCAACCATATTCTTTAAGGTCATCGCTTGATTACTAAGATCTTCTGCAGAGCTTGCCGCCTGTTGGGCTGATTTAGAGTTTTGCTGAGTCACTGAATCAAGTTGGTTTATTGCTTTATTGATTTCAGAAATACCATGCGCCTGTTCATTGGATGCGTTGGCGATCTCTCCAACCATGTTGTCAACGTCTGCAACAAACTTCAAAATATTGTCTAGCGCCTCCCCGCACTTTTCTGCGGTGCGAGTGCCTAGATCGACTTTTCCTTTTCCTTCAACAATCAGTCGCTCAACTTTTTCACGGGTTTGATTGACAATCCCTTCAACCCGCTGAATACCACTTTCAAGCATTGATGAAATTTCTTTGGCAGCGTTACCGCTCATTTGCGCAAGATTTCCTACTTCTTCAGCGACCACCGCAAAACCCTTACCGTGTTCGCCGGCGCGAGCGGCTTCAACTGACGCATTAAATGAAAGTAGTTTAGTTTGAAATACGATGTCGTTGATAATTTTTGTTTTATTACCAATTTCGGCAATAACTTTTACAATCTCGCCGATTTCACGATTACCATCTTCTACTTGGCGCATAATATCAGTATTGGCTTGGCTAATTTGGGTGATAGCATCAGTCATATCGTCAACAGCGTTTTTTCCTTGATCCGCAGCTGCCTTACTATCACGCGAAATTTTTTGCGATAAAGACGCATTCTCAGAGTTCTTCTTAACCATCGCGGTCACTTCGTCGATCGAAGCGGCAGTTTCTTGTATAGCGGCCGCTTGTTCCGTTGTGCCTTCCGATAGGTTGGTGCTCATTTGAGTTGCGGCTCGTGCAGTATCTGCCGTGGCATTCGCACCCTCGTTTAGACCATTCACAATTTTCTGTAAAGCATGCCCCAGGCGCGTGGAAAAAGCCAGAGAGACGATAACGATACATCCAGCAATCACACTAAACACCACAAAAAACCAATTGCGGAATTTTTCCATCTCCGCCGTGATTTCTTCGCGACTCACCCGCACGAGTACTCCCCAACCAAGTTGTTCTGTTATTTTTGGTCCTTTTACCGGCGCAAATCCAGCGATCTGTTCGATGTGTTTTCGTGCGTGCATTGAGACTTCTCGTCCACCGCGACCAGTAACCACCTGCTCAGCAGCCTTAACTCTTTTTTCAACAAGATTCAGTTTACCGAGGACATCAAAATTGTGCTGTACCTCGGTCGAGCCACGCAGCGCTGGGTCGTAGTCAACTAAAACGGTGCCGTCTTTGCTGAGCATGGTCAGCTCGGCAGCCTTAAGTCCAGCGGCATTCAGTGCCCCGTAAAGATGCTTAAATTCATATTCCACCCAACGAAAGCCAGCTCTGTTACTAATCACACCGATGACGTCCCCTTTATCATTTTTTAACTGGGTACTAAAGCTACTTACATATTGGGGGCTACCATAGGCCGACGTCACGTGCGGATCTTGATGAGGATCTTCAACATAGGTTCCAACCAGGTTCTTACTTTTTTCTTCGGTAAAATTTCCCGCAAGGGCGGCTCTGAACCAGGAGACATTAGAAAAATTTTCTCGATAAAGCCCGTCAACATTTATGGGCTTCCCATCTGGGGCCTTATCATTAGTCGCTACAAGTTTACCATTTTTATCTACAACCAAAATTAAATCGTAAATCCCATAAAGCGCGGCATAGTTATTTAGTGCAGTGACTATGGTTTGCTTATCGTTAGCGCGGACATCGGGATTTAATGCAAATGCCTGAACATCCCCGTAACGCTCGAAAAATTGAGCTTCTATTGCAGTAGCGAGATGCGACGAATAGTTAACCACGCTATCGACAACTTTTTCCTCTGCTTTATCCAGCAGACGGTCGCTTAGTACTACAGTCGCGGCTCCGAGCGCCAGTATAATTCCGAGATTTAAAAATAAAATCTTGTTTTTTAATGACCAATTAACTCCAAACATTTTCCTGCCTCCTAAGCAACTTTCTTATTTTGTTCTAAAATTTGATAATCTTTGACGTCTAATGAAGTCGCCACATCCAAAAAGAGAATCAGCTTTTTATCTTTCCGGTAAACCCCCGTCACATAATCCATATTTTTAGTGCTTTGTATTGCAGGTTTACCTGAGAGCTCATTATCCTTTGGACTTAGAACACTATTCACTGAATCAACAACGACACCCAAGTTGAGTGTTCCCAAATCGCAAATGATGACAGCCGTTTCTACGGAATTGGAAGGTTTAATCGCCAACTTAATTCTTAAATCGACAATCGAAATTACCTGACCCCGTAAGTTCATAATTCCTAAAAAATGAGAGGGGGTATGGGGTAACGGAGTTATTTCCGGCATCGCAATTACTTCTTTAACCGTCAACAGAGGAATCGCGTACTCCTCGGTTCCTAAAGAAAAACTCAAAAAGCGTTCCCCTTTTGAATTTTTTGTTTTGTCTATCGCTATCTGACTCATGCTGTTGCCCTCCCGGCCAGATTACCCTGATTCCGCAAATGGCCTTTAGTATTTTGAATTAATTCGGTTATTTCTATTATTAAAGCCGGTCGGCCATCGCCTAAGATCGCACTCCCACTGAAGCCTTTAAGCATCTTGATTTCTTCACCCAATTTTTTGATGACGACCTGATGTTGCCCGATGATGTCGTGAACAAGTACTGCAAATGTTAGCAAGTGAGATTTGAAAACCAGAGCAATTTCTTCTTTCGTTTTAGGCCTTTTTCCCAACAAGTGACTTAGTCTAAAAACTGGGAGTGTTTCCCCCCGCAACAACAGCACTTCTCCAGCGCAGGTTGTATATTGGACTTCGTTATCCTTGGGTCGTACCGTTTCATGAACGTGGGCTAACGGAATTACAAATCGAGAATCATCAGTTCTTACGATCATGCCATCGATAATTGCTAACGTAAGTGGTAAAATTACTTTGAACGTCGTACCGTGACCAAGAGACGTTTCAACTTGAACTTCGCCTTGTAAGGCTTCGATGTTTGTCTTTACAACATCCATTCCAACACCTCTTCCCGAAACCTCGCTCACCTGAGACTTCGTGGAAAACCCGGAATGAAATATTAAGTTGATGGCGTCTTGGTCTGAAATTTGCTGGTCGGCACTCACAATACCCTTCTCAATCCCTTTCTTGCGAAGTCGCTCCGGGTCTAATCCTCCACCATCGTCACTCACTTCAATTACCAATCTGTCACTTTTATGATAGGCATTCAAATTTATAGAACCTATCTCAGATTTACCTCGAGATAGACGTACGTCTTTTGCCTCAATTCCATGGTCACAGGCATTTCTGATAAGATGAACTAGCGGATCACCTATCTGATCCAGAATAGTTTTGTCGACCTCGGTATTTTCCCCTCTCAACGTAAGACTAACCTGTTTGTTTAAAACTGAAGAGGTGTCCCTCACAATCCTCTGCATTTTTTGAAAAGTTTGTCTTAAAGGAACCATTCTGAGACTCATGGAAATATCTTGGACTTCTTTGATAACTTTTCCGATTTGATGCGAGGTCCGGCGCAGTAGAATTGGGTTGTGATTTAAAGTTTGTTCGTGAAGTACCGTCTGCAAGATCACCAATTCACCGACATAGTTTACCAACTTCTCTAAGCGGGCTAAGCTAACTCGGATACTATCTTCGCTTGTTGATTTCTGGGCTTCTTCGACACTCAAGGAATTTGCTGGCGTTGGAGATTTCACCGAATTCGGCGAGTTTTTTAGAGGAAAGATCTCGGTTTTCTTTTTTTCTGTTAGTTTCTTTTCTAAATCATCAGCTTCACTCGAGTGACTTTGAATAGCAGCGATGAGCTCGGAACTATCTACTACAGAATCTATATCCGCCTTTAAAGACTCTATTATTTCTATGAGATGATCGTTGCACCTTAACAGTAGATCAACTGTAGCTTTACCACCCTTTAATTCGCCATTTTTAATTTTTAAAAGAAAACTTTCAAACTCGTGTGCAAAAATTCCTACGGCATCGAAACCAACAGCTCGAGCACTACCTTTCAAATTATGAGCAAGTCTAAAAATTTTATTAAAGGTCTCTGAATTATCATCACCGTTCTCGAGCTGTAAGAAACATTGCTCGACATCAGATAGAAGCTGGCCTGCTTCTTCCAAAAAACTTTGTTTTAACTCAAGTTCAAAAGGAAGCATTCGAAAACTCTCCGAATATTACATTCGGTCGTAAAATGACAAACGTTTACATTTTTTGGATATTTTTCGGTTAATGGGCTAAATTTACCTATCTAGAAGCTCAATAATAACGCTACCATTCCAAGGTCTTGGGTACCAACTTGGGTCGTGCTGCCATTTTCGTTTATTTTTGCGAAGGAATTCTTATCACTACTATCCATCCGATATTCAGCTCGAATCTTCAATTGGTCTCCAGCTTTATGTTCCAGGGTTGCGGTAACGGAAGTAATTTTTTGTGCCGTTCCCGTACCGAAACCGATGGCCTCGGAATCATCAAATGTCTCATAACGAAGAGAGGCAGAGCGGTTTTCTTGGAACTGCCAGGTACCGTAGAGAGCTAGAGCCTTTAACCCTCGGGTAGTCCCGTTAAATAGCTCAGAGGCCCAGTCGTAATTCATGGCTAATTTTAAGCTTGGAGTGATCTGTCCCGAAACAATAACGTCCCACAATCCGCGACTATCATCATCAGTCACCGAGTTAATCGTAGTAGGTTCTCGACTTCCGATGTAGTTGACTATAACTTGATAGTTTTCTCGAGGGATGTAAGCGACCTGAAACCCCAAAGCCTTATTGCGATTCGTTTCGTAATAGTTATTCCAGCCATTATAAATATAAAAATTCGTGGTAAGTTTGTCACTCCAGGCGTAACTCGCTCTAAGTCCAGTGTGCCAAAATGGACCGTAGGTGAATATTAAACTTCGGGAGTAATTTGCATTGTCTGAAGCTTCTATTAATTCGTATCCAAGATGAGTCGCAAACTTGCCAGCCTCAATAAGAAGGCCACTTGGTAACTTCCAACTTAAATAGGCCTGCATAAAACTTGAATTATAAAAGTCTGTCAATGAGCCCGCGACACCTGCTGCTGTAGGTCCCGCCGCTAAATCAATTCGAAAGCCAAAGGGTTCTGTTGCCTGCTGAACTGTTATTTTTGCTAAACTCAAGGCAAATTGATCATGATAATAATTAAAGGTATTAAAAGTATTCTGGTCTCCAGCACGCGCGGTCGTAGTGGAAGTCGTTGGATTTGGATTATTTAAATTGTAAGCGTAATAGAAATCGAAAAGACCAGAAAACTTGAGTTTACTTGCCGGAACAGGAGAGACTGGCGGAGCAACTTCTGCCGGTTTAGAAACGGGTTCGACGGGGGTTGGTGCTGCCACAGCTGGTGAAACCGTTACCGGTGCAGACACCGGAGCGACAGCCACTTTCGGTGCTGGCGCCTTCTTTGGCGGCGCACCCTGTTTTAAAACTATTTGGGTTTTTCCTACAGTATAGGCCTCACTTCCCCAACTTTCCTGAGTATTAACTTCGGCAACAATATCTCGCTGTCGCGACGAAACAACGAGTTTCCTTTCTTTTCCGTTACAAATATATTTAGCTGTAGCGTTCCAGTTTTCTTTTATCTTACCTGTGCTACATTCCTTGCCGACCACAGACACACTTACCGGATCGCATTTTTTTTCCAGAGCTTTCTGTGGCGTCATTGTGAAACAAAGTTCAGCAGCATATCCCGATGATCCCACTAATAAACCTAGCAACAAAAAGCTTGAAAATTTCACTCTTCCTCCCTAGTATGACTAATGATTTCAATCAAATTTTCGTGTGACAATTGAATAATTGTCTAGGCCAGAAAAGATAACTATTACTTTCTACCTGACCCGAGTTTGAGGTCGCAATCTAGTCATTAGTCGAACCTTAAGTTTTTAAACTGATAAAAGCCAAATCACTGCAGTAAAATATTTGTACTCACCGGAACTGAATGTGAAACGGAAATTTTTTAAGAATACTTTCTCGTATCTAGTCCTTTTTGGGTTTGCAGTATTTGCTAATATTGCGACGGGTGCGAATATTGAAACGGCTAAGGGGAAAATCGCGGTGCATATTGAAGCGCGCCTGGCACATCAAATATGGATTGCCGAAGCCTTTGAGCAGAATATTTATCGCGACCTTTATACCCTCAAAACCCTCAGTAGCGTCAATCGATCCGAAGTTGATATCAGCCAATGCCATAAACTACAAATTGCCTGCCTCCTTGAGAAATACAAACGCTCAGGTGTAGATATCGTTCTTTTGGGTGAATTTTACCAGGATAGACTTAAATATCGGGCTTACGACACCTTTTCAAAATCGTCGAGTGAAAAAATCGAAGTTTCTCTTGGATCAGATATTAAACTCATGAGCTTGCGCTATCAAACTCTCAAGTTACTAAAACCTTTTATTGAAACTGGCGGGATCCTAGACGAAAGATCACTCTCACATGCGAGCAAAAAAAATGAAAAAGATGAAGGTCTTCCGTGGCCATTTCTGATTCCTCTGTTGGGCGGAGCAGCTTGGGCCATTTTTTTATACCTCACCTTCAGATATATAATTTCGCCTCTGCCAGGACTAGAGGGAATTCAGTTTAGAATTTTATTTAGCGTACTGCGTGCCTGGACTTACATTTTTATTTTTCGTGCAATCTTGCTTGCGGTTCTACTTTGGCCATTGATGCGAATGGTGTTTTCATTCGGTGAGCGTTTAAACATCGCATCAGAAAGTGTCAATTATCTGGGTCTGCCGCTCGCCGGGCTTTTTGAAATCTTCTGCATCAAAGTTTTCTTTGATTTCATAGCCTCACATATGGATAGGCGCCTGGTATCAGGAGCAGCAACTTCAGAAAATTCCTGGAGCCGCCACATAAAGTCTTATTTTTTATCGTACTGTGAGCGTTTAGGTTTAGAGTTTGATTCCGATTGGCTAGAAAATGTTCTTTTCTTGCCAGGTAACAATGACTTTGATGCGATCTCGTATGGAACTTCGCTCTCTAAACTGCGAGTCGTCGTCCACGAAAATGTTTTGGAATATGCGATGGGCTCTCTTGAAGACCTCGGGCGGACGGACACCGCTAATACCTTAAAACATCGGGACTTTCTATTTGGCATATTATTAAATGAAGTTGGTAAATTGCAAAGACGTTCCCAGTATACCACGACAATTGTTTATATACTCCTATCCATTCCCTGGAGAAATTATGTCGTTAATGAATTTATCGATGTGTATGATAAGGCGGTAAATTTTTTTAGTTGGTTGTATCAAATCGGTTTTGGACGTTACTCAGCAATTCTCGCGACCGCGTATATCGCATTGAATTTTGGTAAGCACCACATGATTCAGTATTTGTATTTACTCCGCGATGGAAGTTTAGAAACTTTAACTACTATGGCCGACTCAGATCAACTCTTCAAAGTATCAGTGGAAATTTTAAGTGAGTTTGGTAGCGCCTATAAGAGCCGGCCCGAATTGCGAGTTCCAGGAAATACCTGTGAAAACCGCCTAGTCTGGCTGTCTCAGCATTTTTATTCTCCCATCGAAGAGTCCAGAGGCTTTGGCTTCAGGGCCGCCTTTTTAGTACTGGGATTGACGTTGGGCATTGGGTGGGTTCAGGACCATATTTCCGAAACACAAAAGTACACCGCTATCTATCGTGATCGCATCCAAGATCAGGAAATCGATTTAAGAATTAAAAAATTGAGAGAAAGGAAAGTTAATGAGCAAAGATTCTAAAAAAACGGCAGGTTCACCCCAAGTTCGTAGAAACGCATTGGCTGTCAACAAAGCCACAGCCGGTGCCGGTGTCGCCGGTCTTGCAGGATTTCTAGTCATTTTCGCAGTGGCTAGTGTCTTTCTCGTTACGGAAAACTATTTTTTTGCGATGCTTACGGCTTCTCTTGCGCTGTTAGTCTACGTAACAGGATATGATATCGTAAAGATAGTTTTGTCGTCATTCACGATTTTCTTCTCAAGTAAACACTTAATCCCCAAGGCCGCCTATTTGCAGGAAACCTTAGCCGCACTTCGTGAGGTTTTGCAGATGAAAAGAAATGAAAAAGGCGAAATTAGCACTGGAGCGGTCTCAACGGGCGCAAGAATTAATTTGCCTGATAACGAACTCGTAAAAGACGTCAAAAGAGTTGTCGAGGACGGAAAGAATTTCGACTATGCGGAATATGTTGCGCACTCATATTATGTCGAATGTCACGAGTTGTATGAATACACGAGGGCCAATCTCGCTTTCGTTGCCGACTCTATGCCTTTATTTGGCCTTATTGGAACAATCGTCGGGTTGATTTCCATGTTTGAAGGTCTGGGAGCCGACGTAACTGTAGAATCGTTGTCTCCTCAGCTTGCTATCGCTCTAAAGACAACCCTTTACGGCGCTGTATTTTCGTCGATTTACAGAGTTATTGGCTCACGATTTGACCAAAGATTGAAGACTTTGGACTATGATTACGAAACCTTTTGTCGGGCTCTACAAGTTATAGTGGAGAACAAAAATATTATCGAGGTAGATTAGTGAAAAGGTTTACGACGCCAGCATCAAGTCGCCATCGTAATGAATCGTGGCAAGTAATCTACATGGATATGATGACACTAATCATGGTATTCTTTGTGATTTTGTGGACGATCAATTCAGGTAAAAAAGATGGGATTAGTGATACGATTGGGGACCACACTACACGGATGGTGAGTTTGCCGGGCGACGTACTCTTCGCGGCCGGTAAAATTGATCTATCGGCTTCTGGCAAGGAAGTGTTGGGTAAGTTATTTAAAGATGAAAGTGGGGCCATACTGAATTTCGAATCTAGTGGATTAGTTAGGCGGATGCTTGTTATTCATGGCCACACCGACGGAGATGGACAAAAGAAAGACAATTTGTATTTGGGTTACTTTAGAGCGTATTCCGCCTATGAAGAAATATTGAAGTACGGAAAGCAACTTGCAGACCATGTGGTAATTTGTACTCATGCCGACAACTCGGCGCAAACTGGCGTACCGGCATTCACTGGCCAGTTGACGGAGTCGCAGCGGCAAATGGTTGAAGATGCTAAAGCTCGTAATCGTCGAATCACCATTGAAGACCGTCTTATTGACGATGTTAAAGGAGAGAATTGACCGCCATGCGTCCTATCGGTGCAAAAACTGTATTTCTGGCCTCAATGGCGATAGTGGTTTTTACACTAACCTCGGTGCTCGGGTTTTTTCGATATGATCGGATAACGACTTTAGAGGGAAGAACTTTGTTCGTCATTGGTTTTTTTTCAACACTATTTGCAAATTTATTTTTTATTTTTTGGGGACTCGAACTGAAGAGTAAACGCTACTTTCATTTAAAAAAAGGTGAAGAGTCGGCGCCGACAGAAATTACTCTGGTACGCTTTGGAAGTTACAGAGTTTTCTTAGACCAAATTAAATCCGTCGATTGCTTTGATCTTTCTCAACCAGTTCAACGCGGATTGTGTGTGGCTATATTCGCATGCATAGGTCTTGTTTGTTTTGATAATCGGGGCCTTAACAGCTTGGCTAAAGCGATGGAGCAATGGAAACGAGCTAACGAAAAATTTTGCCCGCAGAAAGGTGAAAAAGTAGAAGTAAAAAAAATTGAAAAGCTCGGTTGTCAGCTGATTCAACGCGCCTACGAGCTGGGCTTAACAAAGAGTCTCGGTTCATGCAGGCCCGAATCCAGTACCAGCTCTAAAGATGAGATCTGTCACCTAAGGCAATATGACGAACCATTTCTGCACTATTCATGGCGATTGCTTCAAAACAATTTTAAAAAATTTGCGGCTTCCGCTGTTCAAAGCGAGTTTCAATTGGGTCAAAATTTCTCTTTAAGTTCAAAAGAAAAACTACGAGATCAACTAGAAGATCATTTTCAGGCGATTGCAGACCACCCTCGCTCTTCCCACCATATTTGGACCAACCTTCCTCATCCTACCGGAGGTGTGCAAGTGTTACTAGAAAAATACCTCGGGTTTAATGACTGCCTCAGCAAATATTCTAAAATGTCTCATAAAATGGCGATCCTGTCTCAAAGCGAGGTACTTGAACACGTCTATGGGCAGTTGCTTTTTAGTCCGAGTTACAAATCTCCCGTGGGATCTTGCAAAGAATATCAGATACATTGGAATGCTCCGATTGATTCCTGCGCAAGACTCGAAAAGGAACCAGAAATCTTTTTGCGTGAGCAGGGAGTATACAAACAAGTTCGAGAAGTTTTTAGCCGTAGACGGCTAAAGGAAAAAGAGGCCAAGAAAAAAAAATCTAATGTTGAATTGCCACCACTGGCTCACTTTCTGAGTTTCCACTGTTTTATGCAAGGAAACGAAAAGGAAAAGATAAAGAAAAATAATTTTAAGTTAATGGGCGATACGCTCTCGTTTAACCAGTCTTTTGTTCCAGAAAATAGCGAACAATGGATTCCAAGAAGCTGGTATTTTGCGGTCGCGGATTTGTTGTCTGAAGGATTCAGATATGGAAGTTTTTCTAGCAAAGAAAATGCCGTTCGAAGCATAGAACAAAAAGCCTTACTAACTCAATTTTCCGAAACCGAGTACTTGCTTTCAAAGCTGGATGTGCTGAAAAACGTTGACGTTATGATGGAAAGTGATTGGTTGCTGTCTCAAGGCGCGTTGATGGAGGTTTATCCGTACTACTTACACCTCTACAATATGATCGAGGTGTTTCGAAGGAAATATCGCACCCGTTGGGGGAGATTGTGATGAAAAATCTAGGCGTGATACTTTTTATTTTAGTCATTAAAACTCAAATCTCTCATGGTAGTGGACCAAATGCCGTTAGTAAGGAACGCCGCCACGACTATATCGCGGGCGCCATCGCCTCCCTGCGAAAAACACCTTCCGACAAATTAAATGCAGCGATGGATTATCTTAATGTCGTCGAAAACGATCACTGTCGTTCCCACTTTATCGATCTAAAATTGAAATGCCTTATTGGTGAGTCAAAGTCGTACTGCAAAGATATGCCTAGCGCGGACGAGAGAAACAAATGCCAATTCTATTCAGATCTCATAATTATTAATAAACTTTCACAAAAAAACTTTATAGGTACACACACACACTACAACATTATGAAAAATAAAATTGACGTGGATACAGAGATTCGGAGAGTTCTTGGGCTTCGATATGCAGGCCTAACTACTGAGTTTGCGATGTCTCGTCATCTCAATTGCCCACGCAGCACTGCGAAGTGTCTGGCGCCTGGGATCGACAGTTACTGTTTGGCTACAGCCGATGCCAGAAATTTAACCTGGCAGAGCTGCGTTGGTGCGCTGGTTTGGTTTGTTGGCCTCAGCCGCAATAGGTTTTAGATTCAGACTCGATTCCTCAACGAGACCAACATTTTTTTAAAGACCGTCAATCAGCTGACCTTTGCGACCGTTTGGATATTTGTACCATTCAACAATTTTAGGGTCTGCCCCAACAGGACGACCAGCTTTTAGCCAATTTATATAGGCCCCATAATTGGAGTAAAAGTTACCAATCGGCTGCGCTGGAGGTGGATAACCAAATTCGACGGGGACAAATAACCCTAGTGGTCGACCAAAACCATAGAATTTATTATTTACGTCAATCAGATCCACCATGCGGTTTTCATTACTTGCGTGCAAAAAGAATCGGTATTGGGAAATATCAAATTTAGGACGTGAAGAAATTGGATTTTGACTTGGTTCACCGATATTCACTGTAACCTGATACACACAGCGGTTGTCGCGAGTATTCGAACTAATGGGATAAGCCGCTACTTGTTGGTTAGTAAAAATAATAACGTCATCAGCCTTATCAAAAGTTTTTCCTGCATAACAGTCTTTATTTGGGTTTGTGTCTTTAATTTTTGTGACAACGATACTTCCAGGTCCATTAAACAAAGGTTTGGTTTGCTTTACTAGTAAATTGCGATCGCTTCCGCTTCCAATATTATTGATTAATCCATCTGGACTAAGTCTTAAACCATTAGAGAATGTACCTTCAAATGGACGAGGATACACAATCATCTCAATTTTTTGCAGTTGGTTACTAGAGTTGTAGAATTCTTTAACACTAAACTTAACAGCCATATCGTTATGATCCCAATCAATGTCATCAGCCAACCTATCCTCAAAAATCATAGCAAACAGCCCCACGTCCCTGTTGAAATCACGGCTGCCGTCCCCATCTGGGGGATTTTGAATTTCGGGTATATTATCATTGGGGATTTGTGTTCCCACATTACCATTTTGAGAGTCGTTTAGAACCCCAGAACTAAACTGCATATCACCACCACAATTTTGAAAGAAGATCATCAGCAGCGTTAGCGGGACAACTATCGATATAAATTTAATTTTTTTCATAATATTCTTGATACTGCAATCGACATACCTGTCAGCTGCTTCTTAAAGCCCAGCCCGGCATTCAATCTGAAATAAAACGACAATACAATTTTCAAAACGCACCGCATGCTCAGGTAACTATTGGGATTATAATCGTGTTCTCAGGAGTGTTAACGTTGTCAACACACTGACAGGTTAGACGCTTCTTATTGAGACGATTGAATACTACTCCACAAAAGTTGTTGGCGAGGCCACCGACAGCCAGCCGACGCGAGTAAGATCTTTCGCTTCAAATAAATTCATGTCCCGTACCGTGTTTTGCAGAAATTCCTTTTCAATAGCCTTTAACCTCTCCAATAGGTCCCTGTAAACATGCTCTTGAAAGCAAAAGTATCGCAATTGTAGCTGTCCGTTATTGGTCAGTGGCGCCTGTAACTGTTCGTGAAGGAGTTTTAGCGACCACTCATTTAATAATTTTTTTGTAAATACACCATCTCTTCTCCAGGTGATTGCTCTCACACGTGGCACTTTAACCTTACCAGGGCCCTTATAGCGAACTAAATTCAAATCTGAGAGTTGTTGCAAATAAGAATTAATTTCACGCGGAGAGAGACGATAGTGAGTTTCTATCTCTTGTGGTTTCCAACGCTCATATACAAGCTTCCAAAAAATATTAAATCCTTTCCGATTTTTAAGGAAGTAAGCCTCCTGCGCCGCCGAAAAACTATATTGAAACGAATCCCCCTGTTCAATTTCAATTAGCAAATCAGAAAGTGATATACCGAGGACCTCACATATTTGGGTCAACCGAGTAAACGAGATATCCTTACCTAAAAAAATTTTTTTCAATCCAGACTCTGACATCATGATTTTTTTTGCAAGATGGCGGTAGGTCACTTTTTTTCGCCGTAGAATTCTTTTTAAACTCTGAATAACATAAGGAAATAATTTAGTCCCCATAAGTGGTCCACTTGATCATTATTAATGCCTAAAAAAGGTACTTTATAAGGTAATGGTGTCAATTTCCACATTTTTTATTAAATATTTGGGCAAGAACGTATTAACCTATTAAGGAGATAAAATTATGAAAAGCTTTCAAGCGATGACCATCTTATCAGTTTTGCTTCTACCTTTGCACTTCGCAAGTGCCGCTTTTGACCCCATCGAATACCGTGCACCGAACCCTCCTGACCTCAAAGGAGCTCTAGCCGTTAATTCCGTTTTACAGAGTACAAAATTGATTGGCCTTCACGAAATCCGGGGCCCTGAAGGATTGGCTATTGACTCCGAGGGCAATCTCTACACCGGCACACATGACGGCAGCATTTTAAAAATCGATCAAAATCACAAGATTACTACTTTGGGAAACACGGGAGGCCGGGCATTGGGAATCTCCCTGTCTCTCGACGGAAGACTCGTCATCGCCGATATGTTAAGGGGGCTTTTGGTTATGGATCAAAACGGAAACGTCGAGACTTTATCAACAGAAGCTGATGGCCGTCGTTTTGGTATCCTTGACGACGTTAAGGTCGCACGTGACGGAAAAATTTATTTTTCAGAGGCGACCTATAAATACAGTGTCGATAACTATCAGCTCGACGCTCTAGAAGGTCGTCCCAATGGTCGACTATTGGTCTATGACCCCAACACCCGTCAAACCTCAGTCCTCATCAAAGAACTTTATTTTGCCAATGGAATTGCGCTGTCAAAAAATGAAGACTTTATTTTGGTATGCGAAAGTTCTCGCTATCGCATTACTCGCTACTGGCTGAAAGGAGAAAAACAAGGAAGCACCGATACCTTCACCGATAATATGCCGGGTTTTCCTGATAATATTTCGCGGTCGCCAGATGGAGGACTTTGGGTAGCTATGGTCGCCCCACGCAATGGTCTGTTGGACTGGCTTCACAAATATCCTGCCATTAAAAAGCTTGTTGCCAAAATGCCAAAATCCGTTTGGGCAAAACAAAAGAAATATGGACTTGTTTTAAAGATTTCTGAAACAGGTGAAAACTTAAAAAGCCTTCACGACCCGACCGCAATAGTGATCTTTGGTATTACTTCGGTGGAACAATATCGCAACTCACTTTATTTTGGGACCTACGAAGGCGGTGGGGTCGGCGAACTAAAAATTGCTGACTTTTAAAAACCAGACGAAGAATTTAAAACTCATCATCTAATTGTGGACGGTTCTCGTTGTAATTTGGCTCCGGCGGGTTTAAGCGATCTCCGCTGTTAGTCGGCATCTTTGAATGTCGATTGTCATCAATCGTTATATCTCCAGGAGTCACAACGGGACCATTACCACCCTGACTGATTTTTTCTAAATAAACCTTTAATTTCCCGCTCACAAGATTTGAATAAGTCACTTGGATATCTGGACTGTAGTCGATCACGCAACGAACCGTGGTTTTTTTATTACTACTCCAAATCGGTGACTTCGATCCACCACAGATTTTGTTAAGATGATATACAGCTGGGTCCTTAATATGATAATCCCCGCCGCACTGTAAGTAATCGCCATTGGCATCCACAACCCATTCGCCGCGATTACCTGACATACCCACTGTACCGATAGCATCAATTCCAACACCATCTTGATTTACGGGAATGCTATCTCCGCCGGCCCAATTAAACGTCTTATTACCTCCTGCATCTTTATAAGCATCACCAACCACAGAATAATTTTTATTTTGCCCTAAGTTGGTCGCTGCTAACATCCACTCGTCTACCGTTGGTACACGCAGACCTAACCGACTACAATAGTCGTGTGCTTCTTGCGAAGTTTCGACACGTGTTGGCCACTCGTCACCACTATAACGTCTCTTATTCAAAACCTTCTCGAACATTCGATCTGATACTTCGAAGATGTTTATGTAAAAAGGTTTTTGGACATCAGGAACCAATACCATGTCTTCCACCGTTACCGCATTGGCAGCTAACGCCATCTGCACTGCTAAGACTGTAAAAAATATTCTCATAATCCCCTCTTTATTTTTCTACTTTAGGAAGAATTAAAAGCTTCTCGTCAACAGACAAATTGACTGGACCGTGGTTGTTTTTTGGCCGCTCAAGAGCTCTCAGGGAGCCCACATCTTTCACTACCAAATTGCCGATAAACGGGCGAATCTGAAATAAATAAACTTTACCCTTGATAATGCCCCACTCTAAGTCCCACTTTCCATCAATATTATATTCTTTCTTAAGATGTTTTTGAATTTTATCGCCCAACTCAGCAAGTTGTTTAATCTCGGTTTCTGACAAAAGATTCTGACCAGTTTCTGCTAGAGCCACATCCTGAACACCACCTTGGGGAGCTAAAACTTTTTTATGGGAGGCATAGGCGTTTTGCAGTTTTTCAATTTTACCACTTTTTCGGTGATAAACCACTTCTTCAGAAGAGTAGTCACCAGCTACGGCTGTTAAACCCAAACCTTCGTTAGCAGCGAGGTGAACTACATCGTCCTCGTCGTCTTCCAAAGGACTGCCTACAATCATTATTCCAGCTTTTTCTGACGGTGCTGCTAGCTGAACAATAACTGAGGGAAAAATATCCCATGGGTTTTCTATTAGGTCTTCACGCCAAGTGAAAGCTTTTTCGGTAAATGGCGATGCCCAGACTTCTTTGATGGCCTTTAAAATATTCCCAACGCCTTTGACGTTAGGTATAGTGTCATTTAAACCCGCACCAACGAACCCTGGTAAGTCTTCGGCATTTGTGTCGCTGCGAACAAATACACCCCGGTGGTCAAACTCGACATCGTTGAGAATTTGCAACATGAAGCGAACGACCTCTGGGCGGACTTCCATTCCCATAATGTCTTTACGAATCTCTTCCAAACGTTCTTTACGGCGACGAACCGTATCCTGATCATTACCACGCAAACTTACGTCACCGAATGTATTTTGAATTTTTTGATAGATTCCACTTTCGCTAGCGTGGGTAAAATAAACTCCAAACGGTAAAACGATCGCTTTGGGGACACGAGTTGAAAAAACCCGAGCTAACTCGCCCTGTCCCACAGCTTTACCTCCAGCCACAATACCACGGTCAACCATACGCAACTGCTCCAGCTTTACTGGATAGTTGATGTCCAAACGCGACGGTTTTGGAATTTTCAATTTCAGCTTCTTCTGGGTCTTATTATATCTGTCGTGGATTTCGATTTCCTGTTTGCTGGCATCTTTCCACAATTTGATTTCAGCCTGACCGTTGGGTAGCGATATAAGTAAAACATCTTGGCCTTTATATTTTTCTAAACGTGGGACTATAGTCTTCGATATATGGACGTTGGGAATACCATGGTTATTGGCAAGTAACTGCACGTGCGAAATCATGCTTCCCGAATCCGTGGTCATAATCCCGTTCACTTTTTGCAAAAAAGCTGGTGTTTTGACAAAAACATAAATTCCTTTTGGATCCCAAAAATAGTCATCCTTCGCCAGCTCCTCAGGAGTAGGTAGAATAAGTTTACCGCGCGCGATTCCAGGATTTAAAATACGGAACATAGAAATTACGTCATCACCAAAGACCCGAACCTTTTCACCGGTCACTAATTGGATTGACTGATAAACAGAACCTAAGAAATTCGCAAATGGCAAAGCTGAGTTTAAACGTAAAATATCGTCAACAAAAAGATCTGTCGCTTGAGAATATTTTCTGTATTTGCTAAGCGTAGCCACAAACATGGCATTCAAACGCTGTTGCATATTATTAATTTGGCCTTCGATTTCACGCACACTCTCTGCAACCTGCTCGGGAGATGCCGTACCATTAAATTTCAAATTCTCTTGGATCTTCTCCAAGCCACTCTGATTGATAAGACCAATAGAATAGATAGATTTTGCGTACCCACCAATAACGAGTGTCGCGTCGTCAATACTAATAGCCTGATCAGATTTTTGCGCTTTCTCAATAAAGGAATTTCCCAAAGAAAAATTAATCATCTGTAATTGCTTAAGAAGATCGAGATATTCGTAACGACAATTAATATTACTGTCATTGCTACAAGCACTTTTACCGCCGGCCAACTCTTGACGAGTTTTCACAGACAGATCACCAATCTTTGCAATTAATTTTGGAATTTTGTCCATGCCACTTGCCGCGCCTTTATTCTTTAAGTCATCACTCATCGCCAAAACTTCGTCCATAACACTTTTAATACTGGCATCCGGGCTATAAATTTTTAAAAATTCGTTTATGTTACCGTTGCCCAAAAGGAGAGTCATAAGATCTACCGCACTCTGCGCATATTGTTTCGCAGTTTCATTTGGTGCAGTTTTTATATACTCTTTCACCCTTTCAACGACCGTCCAAGATGGAGCATCATGAACTTCGTGACGTAGATCTTTAAAATTTGGATCGTGCCCTAGAGCATTTTCGGCAGCGCGACGAAATTGATTTACAATGTCTTGTGAGTTCGCATGATAAATCGAATTATTGAGTAAATAAGCTAGCAATAAAGCATCGTCGTTTTTCATATCCCGACTACGATGATTTTTTTCGAGACGCGCCGCCACTTCATCCCAACGATAGTAAGCATAGTTACTCGTGTAATCTTGCTCGCGCCACGCCAGCGGTAACCAAGACATCCCAGTATTAGGAATTTTTCTTAAGAACTCCTGCACTATCACGTCCTGCGCATGTTGAGTTTGTGTGGCTTGATCTTCGATACGTGTAAACAACGGAATATTATTTGCCCGTAAATTTTGAAAAGCCGTTTGCACTTCCGACGGAGCTGTCGCGCGTTTTATTTTAGTCTCGTTATAAATGCGGTTCATGCGACGATTAAGTTCTGCTGGACTCTCTGCAAACACACTCAAACCAATAAAGGTAGTGAGGGAATACCAAAAAATGTTTTTTGTAACTAAACTTATCTTGTTCATTGAAGTACCTTTAAGATAAAATTGTTTTGCGGAGAGTTTATTAAAAATGATGCTTTATGTCAATTTTCACCGGCGGCTTTGTAAAATCGTTCATGCTCTTTTAACCGCAACGACACTTTTTGTTTTTTCTTGTAACTTCGACAATATCTCATTGGCCTCTGAAATCATTGCGATTCTAGACAGTGGACTCAATAAGGATCTACCTGTCGTCGGTGGTAAGAATTTTTTTGACAACACTAACGATACCCAAGATGAGGTTAATCACGGCAGTGAACTGGCAAAAGAAGTTTTGGCTGTTAATTCTGGAGCAAAATTTTTGGCGGTCAAAATTACTCGGAATGGAGACGGAATAACTCCGGAAATTTTGGCTAAGGCGATTCGTTATAGCGCCGACAGTAATGCCCAATTTATTAATTTTTCTTTTGCCTTGTCCAAAGATAGTAAAGAGTTGCAGAATGCCATTAAATATGCGGCAAAAAAAAATATTGTTCTCGTGGCTGCAGCCGGAATTGGTTTAAAGAATCCTTATGAGCCCATGGATGTCAGTAAAATTTTCCCACAGAGTTATTCCGAAGTTCTTGTCGTTGGCAAATCCTTATCTTGCACAGAGCCTGACGAGATGTCTAATTTCGGCAAAAAAATTGATTTCGTTATTCCCGAAGACGAAACTAAAAAGCGTGGTTCAAGTTATACGGCGGCGCGAGCTTTGGGGCTTTTAAGTCTTCTAATAAGTAAAAATAAACTTAAAGAACCTTTTAATTTAAGTAATCTAAAAAAAACTTTGGAGCCTTACCTAACACCCATTCCAAAAAACATAAAAAAACTCCACAAAATGGGCGGCGGTTGCCTCGACAGCAAAAAAATTATCGAGGCAACTGGCAAGGGACCAACATTATAATCCTGCTAAAGCGGGAGAAATTTTAGAAAGTTGTGGATAGGATAAAG
>LWDK01000047.1 GCA_002083485.1 Proteobacteria bacterium SG_bin7
ACTTTAATACCGGTCATGAGCATTTCTTTTTTCGTAGATTGGTCTTCGAATTTAGGAGCAGCTCGGTGAATTCCCCATTTTTCTTTTGTTTTTACTGGGCCCGCTTCATCCACTGGCTCGCCAACGACGTTGATAATGCGGCCAAGAACTCCATCACCAACAGGAGCAGAAATTGGTTCACCCAAATCTTTCACCGAAGAACCTCTCACAAGACCTTCAGTTGCATCCATCGCCACAGCGCGTACAACTTTATCACCAAGATGTTGTGCCACTTCGAGCACAAGATTGTATTCTTGGTCATTAATCGCTTTGTTAGTAACGCGAAGAGCGCCATAAATTGGCGGTAGTTTTCCACCGGCGAACTCTACGTCCACCACTGGCCCCAACACCTGCTTTACGATTCCCATTTCCATAACATTAACCTTTCAGTGCTTCTGCACCACTACAAATTTCAATCAATTCTTTGGTAATACCAGCCTGACGAGCTTTGTTGTAAGCGACCGTCATTTTGCGAATCATCTCATCTGCATTTTTGGTGGCGTTCTCCATCGCCGTCATGCGTGCACCGTGCTCTGCAGCAATACTCTCAGACATGCAACGATAAACATGAACGGCAAAGTGCTTTCTTAAAAGCTGTTCTATAATAGTAAAGGCGCGTGGCTCAAAAATATATTCCGCGGTTCCGGTGGCTTCATTTAGTGTAGCCTTTGACAAGTCAATCGGAAGAAGAGTTTCGCAAACTACATTCTGCGAAATCGCCGATTTAAACTCATTATAGATCAATCGAATTTCATCGTATTGGCCCTCTAAAAATTTCTCCAGTAGCTGTTGAGCTGTTGATGCCGCCAGATCGTAAGAAATTTCGCGCGCGAGATTTAGAAGTACATGAATATTATTTACTCTGTGCTTCTTCATGTACTCAGATGCTTTTCTGCCGACAAAAAAGAAGTCTATTTTTTCTACTTTTGATTTATTGTCGAAGAAATATCTCTCAGTAAATTTTTGAATGCTGGAGTTAAAACTTCCGCAAAGACCACGATCCGACGTTAAGACAACAAGTAAAACCTTTTTAACATCTTTGTTGGTCTCAAGCAACGGATGCTTCACAGTTTGTGCGGCCGCTATGTTGGCAATCACGTTGAGCATGCGTTGCGCGTAGGGCCGCGACTGAATCACGTTCATTTGTGCTTTACGAAGCTTGACCGCCGAAACCATTTTCATAGCCTTCGTGATTTGCTTTGTATTTTTCACGCTCACTATGCGGCGTTTTATATCCTTGGTACTTGGCATTCTTTATCCTTGAAATATTGCCTTGAATTCGTTGAGCGCCCCAACCAAAGCCGCCTTGTTATCGTCTTTAATTGCTTTCGCTTCATTAATAGATGCAATAACTTTTGAATGTTTTTGTTTCATGAATTGCAGCATTTCTTTTTCATAGCGCTGAACTTCCTTATCAGAGATCACATCAAGATATCCGTTCGTTGCTGCAAAAATTGAAACGATTTGCTCGGCTACAGGAAGCGGAGAATATTGACCTTGTTTTAGAACCTCAACAAGTCTTCTTCCACGATTCAATTGCTGTGTTGTCGACTTGTCTAAATCAGAGCCAAAAGCAGCAAACGCTTCAAGTTCGCGGAATTGCGCAAGCTCAAGTTTCATTGAACCCGCAACTTGCTTCATAGCTTTAATTTGAGCGGCGCCGCCCACACGCGAAACCGAAATACCTACGTTAATTGCTGGACGAATACCTTTAAAGAACAAATCTGATTCCAAGAAAATTTGACCATCGGTAATCGAGATCACGTTTGTGGGAATGTAAGCCGTGACGTCACCCGCTTGCGTTTCAATAATTGGAAGAGCCGTGAGTGAACCTGCGCCCATCGCATCTGAAAGTTTTGCTGCACGCTCAAGAAGACGACTATGCAAATAGAAAACGTCTCCAGGGAACGCTTCTCGACCCGGAGGACGACGAAGTAAAAGTGACATTTGACGATAAGCCTGTGCTTGTTTCGTTAAATCATCATAAACAATCAAAGCATGACGTTTTGAATCACGGAAATATTCCGCCATTGTACAGCCAGAGTACGGCGCCAAGAACTGCAAAGGGGCTGGATCAGAAGCTGTTGCTGCGATAACAGTTGTGTATTCCATCGCACCTGTCGCTTTTAATTTTTCTACCACCTGCGCAACTGTCGAACGTTTTTGCCCAATAGCTACGTAAAAGCACTGAACATTTAGACCTTTTTGATTGATAATTGTATCGATGGCAACCGCAGTTTTTCCGGTTTGGCGGTCTCCAATGATCAACTCACGCTGACCACGACCGATTGGAATCATTGCATCAATCGCTTTAATTCCAGTTTGTAGTGGCTCATGAACAGATTTTCTCGCCACAATTCCAGGGGCCTTAATTTCCACACGACGAGTATGTGGTGAATTGATCGGACCGCGTCCATCAATTGGGTTTCCTAAGGTATCAACAACGCGACCTAAAAGCGCTTCACCAACAGGAACTTCCACGATTTTTTGTGTACGTTTAACCGCATCGCCCTCTTTAATATCTTTATCTTCCCCAAGAATAACGATACCAACGGAATCTTGCTCTAGGTTAAGAGCCATCCCACGAATACCGTTTGAGAATTCAACAAGCTCTCCGGCTTGAACATTTTGGAGACCATAAACTCTTGCTACGCCGTCACCAACTGCTAACACAGTTCCAGTTTCTGTGACCTCAATAGTTTTCTTAAAGTTTTTAATCTGGTCTTTCAGTACCCGACTGATTTCGTCGGCGCGAATTCCCATTTCCATTACACTGTACTCCTGTTAAGATTTTCCTTTAAACGTCGAAGATACGAACTCAGTGAGTCGTCAAATGTATGACTTCCTACTGTCGCAACAATGCCACCCACAAGTTTTGGGTCGATAGCAAAATCTAAAATTACATTTTTCTTTAAATATTCAGAAATTTTTTGTTCAATTTGTTTGCGTTCGTCTTGATCGAGAGCCGCAGAAGATTTTGCAACACCTCGAACAACGCCATTTGCTTTATCAAGTTCACCTTGAAACGATTTTACTAAATCATCGAAGAGGCCAAGGCGATTTTTTTGTGCCAGTAAAAGGACAAGATTTTCTGTGCTCTCGTTCAAACCTTTTCCTTCAAGTGGCTTACGAATGCATTCCAATTTTTTATCAGGGCTGACCATTGGTGAAGTTATAAATTCAGTTATCTCTTTATCAGCAAAAACTTTTGAGAGAGTTCTCAAATCATTAAGAATATTTTCTCTTTGCTTGGAGTCGCTTACTAATTCAAAAATAGCTTTAACGTACCGACGCGAAATTTCGTTTTGCTTCATACTTGAATCTTTCCAACAAATTCCTTTTGCAGACGCTTTTGTTCGTGGGCATCCAGTTGCCCGCCAAGATCTTTGTCTGCCATTTGAATTGCTTGTTGAAGCATAAAGTTTCTAAGTTCTAATTTTGCTTTATCAAGTTCAACACGAATCGTACGCTCAGCTTCTTCAGCCATTCTTCTGGCTTCCGCCCTAGCTTCTTCAACCGCATTTGATCTAAGCGTCTCTGCTTCTTTTTTTGCGTTCGCGATGCTTTCGCTGTGCCCACGCTTCATCTCTGTTAGCTTAGACTCTATATCATGCTTTCGTGATTTCGCTTCTTCCAGAGCCTGGCTCGCCTTGTTCACCGCCAAATGATAGTTACTCGCTCTGCTAGCAAACATATTGATTACGGGTTTCCGTAGTAAGACAAATAATATGCCCGCAAAAACCAAAAAATTAAAAATCTGTGGTCCTAATTCATGAAAAGGAATTTCTACTGCGTGATGCATTAGTTACTTATTTCCTTTCCCAAAAGCTTACCGCGGATCAACGAGCTAATTTCAGGAATTTGCGCCAGCGCCTTATTTTTTTCTATCTCGAGCTGAGAAGAAACCTCCTTCATTGCTTTCTCTACTTTAGCTTGTGAGTCTTTTCTCCCCGCACTGACGATATTTTCCGTCTCCTTTTGGGCCTCTCCGCGCAGCTCATCATAAGCAGCTTTAATTTCTAAATTTAGCTTCCGAGCCGCATCTTGATATTGAGTATATAAAGATTCGGAGTCAGCCAACATCTTAACAGCAACTTCTTCTGATCCTTGAGTTTTTTCTAATCTTTGCTCATAAGCTTTGTAATATGGCTTAAACAAAAGTAGTGAAAGAAAACTAAAAGCAACTACAAAGAATCCAAATTGAAAAAAGAATGTCTGATCTAAATGAAGAGTATCAATGATACTTTTCGCTATTTCTAAGAAAAAATCCATTTGCCTCGAAACCCTTGAATTAATTAAGGATTGAAAGAGTTAGCACTGCCTTTAGAAAAGGGTCAAGGAGTTGTTTTAGTTTTTCGGCATGTAAGAGGCCCCTTCGAAAACGACTCCCTCATCTATCCGAAGACTTGGAGCTGTCACAGTGCCTGTGAAACGAGCTGGTGGATGCATGACCACACTTCGGCGTGCAAAAATATTTCCCTTAACAAAACCACAAATGATGACGGAATCGGCTTCTATTTGCGCTTCAACGCTAGCACCAGGATCAACCACTAGAGTATCACGCGTAAAAATCTCACCCTTAAATTGACCACCGATGCGGACCGTTCCTTCGAAAGTAAGTCTTCCTTCAAAAGAAGCGCCGCGATCAAGTAGTGCGGTGATCTGACCAGAGTCAACTACTTCCCTTTCAGGCGCTTGGGGTGTGCTTACAGTCGGATTCATAGTCTACTAATTTTCCTCACTATTTCGCTAAGTTGTTCGTCGGTGTAAAAACTTATATTAATTTGGCCCTTGCCAGAATTGTAGTCAATGTCAACTTTTGTACCAAGACTCTTCTGAAGATTTTCGCAAATTGCTTTCGTATGAATGTCTTCTTTTTTTGGAGCTTCATTTGCTTCATTTTCTAGGTCTGCACCCTTGGCAACAAGCTTCTCGAGCGCTCTTACTGAAAGGTTATCGTTGATAATTTTGCGAGCTAACTTTCTTTGAATAATTTTATTTTCAACTCCCAAAAGGACCTTTGCATGTCCTAAGGTGATTTTTCCAGCAGACAATAACTCTTGGATTTCTAACTCTAAAGTCAAAACACGAAGGATATTTGCAACCGTTGCACGCTCCTTTCCAACACGGTCAGCAACATCGTTTTGTGTAAAGTTAAATTTTTTTATCAATTGCTGGTAGGCTTTGGCTTCTTCCAATGGATTTAAGTCATGGCGTTGGATGTTTTCAATTATTGCAAGCTCCAGTGACTTTTGTTCATCTTGTTCTTTTGCAACAACCGGGACTTGATTCAATCCCGCCATTCTTGCTGCACGCCACCTTCTTTCTCCGGCGACAATTTGATATTTTCCCATTCTATCTGGCATTACAAGTATGGGTTGGATAATTCCATGAACTTTTATTGATGCCGACAACTCGCTTAGCTTCTCGGTATTAAATTCTCTGCGCGGCTGATTTGGGTTAGCGTAGAGCAAATCAATATGCACTTGTGCTGGAGCTTCGGGGCTTTTTGGAAGAACAGCCACCTCAATTTTCTGATGGGGCGCAGGATTTGTTAGTGTCGTTGCTATTGGAGAAGTTGTCGGAGCTATATTTTCGCCGAGCAAACTTCCAAGCCCCCTACCCAATCGCGATTTTTTTGGATCGGTGGATGGATTTATACTAGACATGTAGTTCTCCTCCTTGTGGAGAAATGCGTGTAGACGATTGTGGTTGAATTTGTTGATTAGGATTTCTCTCTATAATTTCTTGGGCCAGCTCGAGATATTTTACAGCACCTACTGATCGTGGGTCATACTCTATGATAGAAAGACCGTGACTGGGAGCTTCACTCAATCTCACATTGCGCGGTATGATTGATTTAAAAACTTTATCAGAAAAATGTGACTGAATTTCAGAAACAACTTGGTGCGATAAATTATTCCGCTTATCAAACATCGTTAGAACTATCCCCTCAATTGTTAAGAGCGGATTTGTTCCACGTTTAATTAGGCCAGCGGTATTTAGAAGCTGGCTAAGCCCTTCTAGGGCGTAATACTCACACTGAAGAGGAACTAGAAAGGAGTCGGCCGCGGTGAGGGAGTTTAAAGTTAAAAGACCCAGCGATGGAGGGCAATCTATTATTATATAGTCAAAAATGTCTTTGACAGTGGATATTGCACTCTTCAATCGAAACTCACGACTGTCTGCGTCAACAAGTTCGATTTCGGCACCCACCAAATCTGGTGTTGCTGGAACAATTTTCAATGACGGATTTGCGGTGTTTCTCATAACTTCAGAGATTGTCTTTTCTTGGATCAGCACGTGATATACGTTTCCATCTACAACCTCGTGACGCTTGGCGCCGAATCCACTTGATGCGTTCCCCTGTGGATCCATATCGATCACAAGAATCCTTTTGCCTAATGAAGCCAGTGCTGCAGATAAATTTACTGAGGTTGTAGTCTTCCCGACTCCGCCCTTCTGATTCGAGACGCATATTACTTTGCCCATCCTGTTGCTCCTCTGTTTTCTATTTATGTTCCACGTGGAACATAAAGAATCTAAGGAAAATTACCGAAAATATCAATATGAAGGTCTATGTTAGAGCTATTTTGTTAGGTTTTATTGTGCTCTTGGTCGGGTGTAAGCGTCCGATGAAAGATCCAGAGACTATCGACCCAATTTATGGCGATCTTTTAAAAGAAATGAAATTTTATGAGTCTCAGGTTAAAAAATTTGCCGATGAGGCTGAAGCGACTAGGTTAGAAATGGAAAAAGAAGACCCACGCACTGGAAATGCTAAGGCAATCAAGAGTAGGTATTATGGAAAACTAAGGGATGCAGAGACAGCAAAGCAAATGATGGTATTTTACGAGCTTCACGCTAAAACACGAAAAAAAGAGGCAAGAGAATCCTATCTTGTGGCGTTCAAAACAGACAGACCCTGGCCTGACCCTAAAGAATATGAGGCCTTCCAGACACGAATGGCACTGAGAAAAGCGAATAGATCCTGGGATTCTCGCACAAAAAAGTGGAGTGCAAGACTCGAAGAAATAAAAAAAGCTGCAAAAATAGGGGAGAGTGGGGGAAAACCCGAAGGAGAAACCACCAAGGGCCACTGAATGTTCCACGTGGAACAAAATTATCTCACTATACCTTAGTGGCTTCGATAACTACTCTCGCCCCATCTTCCTGAGGAAGAGAATACTCATGGACTACTCGCCATGACCAGATCTTTTCTAAATGAGCATGGTCAGTAGCAAGCTCGCTTTCCCATTTTGGGGTTTTCAATAAATAGATTTTCCCGTTTCTATCAAAACTCTCTTTTGATGTCTTCAAGACTCTACCCATTGGCGCCATAGCACGACTAACAGATTGCTCGACTTTATAGCTTCTGTCCTGACCGATGTTCCGAATCTCACAGGAAACATTGCCTAATTTAAGCTCATTGACAATATGCTTCAAGAACTCGATTTTCTTAACATCTCTATCAACAAGAACGAATTTCTTCTCACTAGCCAGGATCCCTAAGACAATTCCAGGAAAGCCATTGCCACTACCCAAATCGTGAGTAACCTTGTCACCTAGACGCTCAATCACAAAACTTCCTGCCATAATGCAGTCAGCAAAATGAACACTATCGACATTTTTAACGGTATTCGGTGAGATTAAGTTTATAGAATCGTTAAACTTCAAAAGAATAGATCTAAAAGTCTTTATTTTTTCAGACTTCTGACTATCCAACCACGGAAACCATTCATTGATCATAGCGTCACGCCCTCCTGGCGATCTTTACTAAGGTGAATAAGAATAGCCTGGATAGCCGACGGGTTAACCCCGCTTATCCTCTGAGCCTGACCAATCGTTTCGGGACGACGATCGCACAGTTTCTCGACTTCTTCAGACGAAAGTCCACGAATATTTCTATATTCAATTGTCCTAGGAATTTTGCGAGACTCAAGTTTCTTTGTCTGTGAAATAAGTTCGAGCTCCCGAGCAATATAGCCTTTATACTTAACCTCTACTTCAATCGCTTCCGTAACTTCGTGTTCAAAATCACTCGCGAAGTCAAAAAGCGAAAGGTGATCGACATTAATTTCGGTGCGACGAAGCAATTCTTCAAATGTAAGCGGCTTAGTCAGGGCAGCAGAAGAAATAGCTCTCAACACATTTTGTGTTTTTTCATTAGGGTAGACTTTTCTTTCACGCAGTGAGCTCATAAATTGCAAACGTTGTGTCCTGATTTTATCTAACCTCTCACTCCACCCATAGTCCAAAATTCCCAGCGTCAAACCAATTTCTCCAAGCCGCTCAACAGTATTATCTTCGCGCAAATTCAATCTATGCTCAGCACGAGAAGTAAACATTCGGTATGGCTCATTCGTGCCTTTCGTGACCAAATCGTCGATTAGAACGCCAATATAAGACTGATCCCGTCCTAAAATAACTGGTTCTTTGTCTATAACCTTTCGAGCGGCGTTTACTCCAGCAAGAAAACCCTGTCCCGCCGCCTCTTCGTAACCACTGGTACCGTTAATTTGACCGGCCAAAAACAGATTTTCAATTCCTCGAGTTTCCAAAGAATGCCAAATCTGGGTTGGCTCGACAAAGTCATACTCAACAGCGTAACCGTAGCGCAAAACTTTTACGTTTTCTAAACCAATAATAGTTCTTAAAAACTGATCTTGCACTTGTGGGGGCAAGCTTGTGGAAATGCCCTGCAAGTAAATTGAGTTCGTGCTTAGTCCCTCTGGTTCTAAAAAAGTTTGATGCCTATCTTTGTCTGAAAATCTAGTAACTTTATCTTCAATGCTAGGACAATACCTCGGACCAGCACCTTCAATAATACCCGCGTACATAGGGGAGAGATGAATATTTTTCCGAATAATATCGTGGGTCTCCGGTGTGGTATAACTCAGGAAACAATCGACCTGCGGTAAATCCAACTTCTTGGAGCTACGCAAGCTGAACGGAAAAAACTTTTCATCTCCAGACTGCGGGACTGTTTTACTCCAATCGATCGAACTCTTATCAAGACGAGCAGGGGTTCCAGTTTTTAGCCTTCTAACATTAAATCCAAAACTACGTAGTTGATCTGACAAACCCGTAGTTGCAGAGTCCCCAGCTCTACCTCCCGAGGTTTGCTCTAACCCAAGGTGCATAACTGCATTCATAAAGGTCCCCGTCGTAATCACGACAGCTTTAGAGTAAATCCGCGAACCATCTTGAAGAGTAATGCCAATACATTTATTGCTTTCAAGAATTAAACTCTTGGCTTCCCCTTGTTTTATAGTCAAATTTTTCTGGCCATAAAGAGCATTAGTCATTACCGCCGAATACAAATCCTTATCACACTGCGCCCTCGAGCCACGTACAGCCGGACCTTTACGCGAGTTCAATCTTTTAAATTGTATACAAGTTTTATCGGCGGCCACTCCCATTTCGCCACCCATAACATCTATTTCTCTAACGATGTGTCCTTTTGCAAGACCACCAATAGACGGATTGCAACTCATAAAGCCAATTCGATCAATATTGGAAGTGATCATCAGCGTATTCAAACCTAGACGAGCAGGGGCAAGGCAAGCTTCAATTCCTGCATGCCCGGCGCCAACTACTATGACATCAAAAAAATTATCCATTCATTTTCCAATACAAAACTCTTTAAATATTCGGTCAAGGACTCGATCGTCGACTTGAATTCCTAACAATTCATGAATAGCGTGCACGCCTTCCCTCAGGTCAAATATGGTAAGCTCAGGGCTCAGTCGCTTCTGTAACCCATCAACGCCATTTCCTACGCTCTTAACCACTTTTTCAAGCAGCTCAACATGACGAGATTGTGTTACTATGTGGTTGTCCGAGCCCTTCCTCTCTAATAACATTTCTCTAATTTTGTTTTTTAAATTATCTATACCAACATTATTCTTAGCGCTACAGTATACGACATTGTCGTGTCCGCTTGAGATTGCACTAGTTACAAGGTCAACCTTATTACCAACAATAAGAACTCTTTTATCTCTAAGATCTTCCTCCCGACTTTTAATTTGCAATTTAATGTCTTTTGTAGAGTCGATAACAAGTATTACGTAGTCGCAATCCTTAAGTTCGCGTTTGGCTTTTTTTATTCCTTCAATTTCAATCTCATTGCTTGAATCGCGAAGACCCGCGGAGTCTACAAAGACCGTTTCTACACCAAATTGGTTAGTTTGAAATTCAATGAGATCGCGCGTGGTACCCGGCACACTAGTAACTATAGATCTCTCTTCGCCTGACAGAGAGTTCATCAAGCTTGATTTCCCAACATTTGGTTCGCCAGTTATTAGTATACGACAACCTTCTCGAAGCTGTCGGCCAACAGAATATGAATCTAACAAGTCTTTTGCTTTTTCCTGCGCGCACAATAATTTTTGAATATGCACATCATGGCCTTCTGTCGACAAATTCTCGTGCGTAAAATCAATATCTGCCTCTAGCTGACTTACGACCGACATAATTTGATTTTCAATTTCACGATAAGTTTTTGAAAGACCGCCCCGTAAATGATTAATAGCGGCTTTCGAAGAAAGTTTTGAACGACTCTGAATAAGCCCAAGCACGCCTTCCGCCTGAACTAAATCCATCTTGCCGTTTATGTAAGCTCGATAAGTAAATTCTCCGGGTCGGGCCATACGCGCACCAGCGCCTTGGAGTTCTTTTAATATGGTTAGAGCTAGAAACTCCGATCCATGACATGAAATCTCTATAGTATGTTCACCGGTAAAAGACTTTCCTTTAACGAAGTATGTCACAAGCACTTCGTCAATAAGGGAAACATCTTCATGCCCACGTATCATCCCATAATACACTCGATGAGATTCGAGAACATCAGGCAAAAAAGTACATAAACGCCGAGCCACTGGGACAGCTTTTGTGCCACTAAGACGAATAACCGCTATGCCACCATGACCTTCTGGCGTCGACAAAGCACAAATAGTATCTTCGTCGCCAACCAAAAAACCCATTACTAACTTTCAGCTTCTTGGGAGCGAACCGGATAAACTTTAATCCGCTTGTAAAGCCCTTCTCCTACAGATCGACTGCGAACACGGCTATCATTAGCAAGGTATTGATGAATTACTTTACGATCTTTTGGGGGAAGAGCCCGATAATATACGCTCTTATTATTAGTAAGAACTTTCTCACGAAGCTGTTCAGCTACTTCTTCTAACTGACGGTTCGTTTCGCGACGATATTCGTTAGCATCGACGGTTACATCTATTTTTTCATCATGAAATCGGTGTTGGAGTACACGCAATAAAAAGAGTTGAATCGCATCCAAAGTCATTCCCTCTTTATCCACCAACAACTTTTCATCAGCGCCTGAAAATTTAACGGCCACGCTATTCTCTCCAGAATCTGCAACTGTGTACTTAAGATCCAAACCGGATTTTTCGATCAACCCTTTAAGAGTTTCTTCCACCACCCCAATATGTTTTGGCGAGCTTCCATCAGATTTTCCTCCACCAAAAATTTTACTAAAGAATCCTGTCATAGTTCCCCCTCTACTCGAAATTATTTTCCCGCGAGCTTGGCCTTAGCCAAAAACACGCCATTGTTGTTCTTTTTGTCATTCATAAAATAAAATTGTTGAATCACAGCAAATAAGCTGCTCACAAATATGTATAAATTGAGTGCGCTCGGTAAATTCAACATCATCAGCGAAAAGAGCAGCGGCACAAACATCATTACTTTTGCCTGCTGAGGATCCATCGTTGTTGGTGTCATCTTCTGTTGTATATACATTGTTACCGCCATACCAATCGGCAGCACATAAAAAGGATCTTTGGTACTTAGATCATGGATCCATAATCCAAATGGTGCTTTATAGAGTTCAATACTTTGCCCGAAAACTTGGTAAAGAGCGAAAAAGACGGGTAGTTGGAGCAACATCGGCAGACATCCACCAAGCGGATTCACTTTGTGTTCTTTCATGAGTTGCATAGTAGCCAAATTTAGCTCTTGGCGATTATCTTTATATTTTTCCTGCAGAGCTTTTAACTTTGGCTGAATTGTCTGCATTGCCTTTATTGAACGATAAGACATTACGTTGAACGGAAGCACCACAAGTCTCACCATCAAGGTCAAAAGAATGATTGCGATCCCCCAGTTGTTGAACATGTTGTAAAAGCCCTTCATGATCTTCAACATTGGGCGAGATAGAAATCCAAAAAAGCCATAGTTCACGACATTCTTTAGCTGTGGGTCGACTGAGCCGAGAATATCCAGTGACTTAGGACCAGCAAAAGCCGCATATTTTATTTCAAACCTATCTGCCGGATTAATCATTTGATGGTTTATGGTTCCGACAAAAGTTTTGGTTGGATGATCGAGATGTAGTTTTACCGTAGGCGTAATACTCGATTGATCTGCAAAAGCAACAGCGAAATAATGGGAGCCAAAAGAATAGTGGGTAGCTTGGTTAAAGATCACGTCCGCAAATGGCGAGTCATCCATAAACATATGTCGTTCATCTTTTCCACCAGCATGCACATAGTACTCCGGCATATCGTAGCTAGGAAAAAACATTCTTTGAAAAAATCCTTTTTGTTCAGGAGCCACAATTTTATCGGTAATAAAAGTAGTAAAACCTTTGAAGCTAGCTGTTATATTCGTTGCTGTCACAGTCACACTGAAACTATTTAGAGCGGAGTTGATCTTTACTGATTTAGTAATTTCTACACCTTGAACTTTAGCCACTCCAATATACTCGTCCTCAGTCTTTTTAGTGATCCTAAACTGTAGGAGGTCAGTACCTTCATACAACCGAGTCTCCAGGGGCAAATTTTTTTCGGCTTCACCAACCCGAATTAAATGACCTTGGCGATCAGTCATATTTTTTAAGTAGATATTTTTCAATCCCATCCCATGGCTCGAAAAATCAAATTTCCAGTTAGCATCTTCGAAATGAACTAACTCTTCGGGAGCCAATTTTAATCCTGCGGTTGTTTTTGCTTCTGGAGGGCCCTTGTCCCTCTTGTCCTCCGAAATTATGGCCGCAGGTTGGGCATTGACGGGAGCTACCGTGGCTTCAGGTGTTGGCTTTTTATAGGCGCCGGGGTATTTTGTTTGTAAATGTTTTTCCCAAGAGAACCAAATAACTCCAACGACTATAATCGCTATTAAAGTTTTACCATCAAAGAACGAGTCTTTTTGCTCCATTATTTAGTTCCTTTCGGCGGAATCTGATCAATACCGTAAGTACCCCAAGGGTGACACTTAGATAATCGCGTAAAAATAAATTTTAGAGCCGACAAGGGAGGGTAAACTTCCAAAGCTTCAATTGCATAATGTGAACAGGTAGGGTGAAAACGACAGTTTCCACCCAAAAACGGGGAAAGAATTCCTCTATATATATAGATAAGTGCCATCAATAGAATCTTAAAGAGATTTTGCGATTCGATTAATGCCTTGTTCAAAAGCTTCTTTAAAATTTCGAAATTCGAGTTTCTTAAAAAAGTTTTTGTCGCTTCCCAAAAACACAACATTTATGTCCACTCCTGGAATATTCCCGTGCCGTAAGCATTCTCGACACCAGCGCTTCAATTTATTTCTAACAACTGCGACACCGACTTTTTTTGGAATCGTCATTCCTACTCGCAGTTTAGCACTTTCATTTTTTCTATAATTAAGTAAAAGCCAATTGTTTAAGCGAATCCTTTTCCCAGAATTTTTGATCTCTTGGAAATCAGATTTCTTTCTAAGACTTTCTAGATGCCTATTTCCCACTGACAGAAACGGAAACTCTTTTTCGACCTTTAGCTCGTCGCCGCGCTAATACTTCACGGCCGGCTTTTGTAGACATACGCGATCTAAATCCATGGGTCGCCTTACGACGGCGGCGACTAACTTGTAGAGTTCTTTTCATTTTTTCTCTCCCGCGTTAACGCGTTGAAATAAGGGAAACAACTAGAAAATTTTTTTGAGAATAAAAACATAGTTGGCCAGATCGGTCAAGATGTTGAAAGTTTTCCACAATGCTGATAGACAGTTCAAACTTCAAATTTGCGCATGGGAGGACCATTGAACCAGGAAGCAGACTTCTGGGAAAATGTTAAATCCAATTTAAAATCGAAAAATTCGGGGAACAAGTTTATCCAAACTTGGTTCGAGCCCACTGAGTTACTTTCGGTTGAAAATTCAGAGACAGGTAAGAGATTTCGCCTGGGGGTTCCCACTGATCTTCACAAATACTGGATCACTGAAAACTTTTTTGATCGAATTTGTTCAGAAATATCAGCACTTTACAAAAATCCATTTCAGTTAGAATTTGTGGTCACAGGCAAAAAAACGGATGAACCAATGCAGCTTGAACTCTCTTGTAGCAATCTATATCAAGCATCTATGTCGCGTGAAGTCACAGAAAATTCTAGTCTCCCGGATAGTTTGGGAAGGGACTATACCTTTTCAACTTTTGTTGTCGGTAGAAATAACGAATTTGCACATGCTTCGTCTTTTAACATAGCGCAAAACCCCGGCGCCGAAGGGTATAACCCGCTGTTTATATGCGGACCCTCGGGAATGGGGAAAACACATTTATTAAATGCGGTTGGAAACCATATTCGAGTTAATTTTACAAATCTAAAAATTTGTTACGTTTCGGCAGAGAGATTCTTAAACGAATGTATCTCAAGTATCAGAAGAAACGAGATGGATAAATTTCGCCAAAAATATAGAAGATGCGACGTCCTTCTTATGGACGACATTCACATATTAGGAAAAACTGAAGCTGTTCAGGAAGAATTTTTCTACACACTAAATGATTTATTTGAGCGAAGAAGGCAGGTTGTTGTAGCATCTGATCGCATGCCTAAGGACATAAAAGGATTGGAAGACCGCATTCGAACAAGGCTAGAATGGGGACTAATTGCGGATATTCAAATGCCTGACGTTGAAACTAGAGTAGCCATTTTGAGATATAAGGCCGAAAGAAAGTGCGTAAAAGTTCCTGATGACGTTATTAGTTATATTGCTAGAATTTCTAAACGCAGTATTCGAGAACTCGAGGGTAACTTAAATAAAGTGGGGATGTTCACTGACCTTCGTGGTCTTGAAATTACCTTGGCACTAGCAAAAGAAGTATTGGGGACTCATGACGAAAAATACGATCTCAATACCGACGAAATTCAAAAACTAGTATCTGAACACTATCACATTCGCTTGGTAGATTTACGTTCCAAAAATCGTGCTAAACCTATAGTTACTGCACGACAAGTTTGTATGTACTTGATTAAAAAGTATCTTAATAAGTCGCTCATCGATATCGGTAAGTGTTTTGGAGGCAAAGACCACACAACAGTCATCAACGCTTTGCGCCGAATCGAAGATCAACTTCAAGACAATAAAGAATTACGAAATGATTTGAATGATTTAGAGAAGCAAATCCAGAATATCACAGGGCTGTGAATGTGTGTTGTGGATAATTTTGTGAATTCACGTGTATTGAGATGTGGTTAAAAAATTGTGCACAAAAGTAAAGAGATATTCACTTTTTTAGCCCGGCTTAAATCCACAGTGTTTAATTAGTAAAACTAGGAGCTTAGTACTTAAAACGAATTTTAAACGCCCCTACTACTACTACTATATTTATATATAAATATTAATAGAAGATAGGCAGGGAAGAAAATGGAGACCAAATGGAATTTAAAGTGCAACAAGAACCTCTTCTTGCAGCCTTGAGTAGAATGCAAAGTATTGTCGAGAAAAAAAGCACAATGCCGATTCTACAAAACGTACTTTTGCAGACTGAAGAAAATAAGCTCAAAATATTTGCTACTGACTTAGAAGTGAGCCTTGTTGATGAGGTAGATATCGAAGGCAAGAAAAACGGATCGATAGCGGTAAATGCCAAAAGCTTCTACGATATTATTAAAGAACTTGAGGCGCAACCAATTAGCGTGAGCAAAAAAGAAAATAATTTGTTAATCAAACAAAAACGTTCCGAGTTTAATTTAAATTGTATTAGTTCTGAAGAATATCCAGTATTTCCAACATATACGACCAAAGATTTTTTGAAAATCGATACGAAACAACTTCTAGATATGATCGATAAAACTTTGTATAGCGTTTCGAACGATCAAACTCGCTATCACCTGAATGGTGTTTACTTTGAAACCAAATCTCAAGACAAAAATCCCGTTTTTAGAATGGTTGCAACTGATGGACATCGTCTCAGTCTGATTGATCGGAAAGCAACAGCAACAGGTTCATTAAAAGTCGATCAAGGAGTTATTATCCCCCGTAAAGGTGTGAATGAGATTCGTAAATTGTTAGAGGGATTGGGCGGTGATTTTGAAATGGCGGTAGAAGGCGTACAGTTTATTTTAAAAAACAAAAATACAGTTCTTATGGTAAGGTTAGTAGAAGGGAAATATCCTAACTACCAACAACTTATTCCTGAAAAACTACCGAAGAAAATTCAGGTGCGTAGAGAGCCACTTATGAACTCCTTAAAGCGCGTTTCGCTTTTAGCGAATCAGAAGTCACGGGGAGTTATACTTTCTATTTCTAAAGGCAAAATGGAAATTCTCTCAAACGATCCTGAACTTGGAAACGCGAAGGAAGAGTTGGATATCGATTACGATGGAACTGGTATCAAAATTTCTTTCAACGCAAAATACATCATGGATGTATTATCGGCTTGTGACGATGAAGAAGTTGATATTTCTTTAAACGACCAACTTTCTCCAGGACTTGTACGCCCTCATCACGACGCAAACTACACTTGTGTTGTAATGCCGATGCGAATTTGATGCGAATTCATGATATCGATCTGTATAATTACAGAAACTTTGATAAATTGCATTTGTCATTTAATGATAAATGTAATTTGTTCGTCGGTGAAAACGGTCACGGAAAAACTAATCTCTTAGAGTCTCTTTACATGATGGGCCGAGGTAATTCCTTTCGGCCTACTGAAACCAAATCATTTGTAAATTACGAGAGTGTTCGCAGAGAATCTTTCATACGGGGGACTCTCATAAACAAATTCATTAGCTATAATACGCAAATTTTAATTCAAGATACAAAAAAGAAATTTAGAGTTAACGGAAAACCCATTAGCTCCACCGGTTTAGCAAGAATTTTACCCGTAATACTTTTTTCTCCTGAAAGTTTGTCTTCAATAAAAGGATCTAGCAGCGAAAGAAGAAATCTGTTAGACGAAATGATTCTTTTAAACAATCCAGAGAACGCAGATATTTTAATTCGTTATCAAAAAGCTCTTCGCGCGCGAAACAGGGTTCTAAAAGATTATGCCAGCGAACATATTTCAAAATCGCAATTTGAAGATGTTTTTACCAGTATCACTGAGCCGTTTATCCAAGCTGCAGTTGATCTTACCTTTGTGCGAATTGTTACCATTCGCCAGATGGCTTCAGAATTTCAGAATGCTTTAACAAAAATATTTTCCTATAAAGTCCCATCTCGAATTGATTATTTAGTGAGCTCTAAGGTTGCTAATGACCTTACTTATGAACAAATACACGACGCGCTACATAAGAGAAGTCTTGAATTGCGTGTTGCAGAAGTGAGTTCGGCAACGAGTCTTGTTGGCCCTCACCGACACGATGTAGAAATTTATTTCGATGAAAAAAATAGCCGATTTTATTGCTCACAGGGTCAGCAAAGAGCTTTGATTTTGGCTTTGAAATTTGCTCAAATCATGTATCATCATAAGGTTTTCCAAAAGTATCCTGTATTGTTACTAGATGATGTGTTATCTGAATTAGATTTGGATAAGAAGATGAATTTGTTAGACTTAGTGGGACAAGTGGATGCGCAAGTTTTTTTGACGACCACCGATCGCCGCTTTCAGGAGATTTTGAAGACAGAAAAATATTCGCTCTTCGAAATAAACAAAGGAATTGTTACAAGGAAATAAGGTGTCTCAAGAAGTGTCCCAAAAGCAATATACAGCTGATTCAATTCAGGTTCTCGAAGGTTTAGAAGCAGTTCGCAAGCGTCCTGGTATGTACATTGGTGATACCGGTGTTCGCGGTTACCATCATCTTGTGTATGAGATCGTGGATAATTCGGTCGACGAAGCGTTAGCGGGATATTGTAACGAAATTACCGTTACGATAAACACCGATGAGAGTGTGACGGTTGAAGACAATGGTCGCGGAATTCCCGTTGATAGTCACAAACAAGGTAAATCGGCCTTAGAAATTGTAATGACGGTTCTTCATGCTGGTGGAAAATTCGGTGGAGATTCGGCTTATAAAGTATCAGGCGGCTTGCACGGTGTTGGTGCCTCGGTGGTAAACGCACTTTCGAGCTTTTGTTCCGTGCAGGTAAAACGCGATGGTCACGTGTGGACTCAGTCGTTTGAACGTGGAATCCCTAGTGGAAAAGTCGAAAAAGTCGGTGAAACTAAAAATACCGGAACAAGAACAACATTTAAACCAGACAAAACAATCTTCAAAGAAGAAGGCATTAAATATTCATTTGAAACACTTTCGACGCGTTTCCGAGAACTTGCTTTTTTGAATGCGGGTTTAAAAATTAATTTGGTAGATGCGCGTTCAGAGAAGAAACAAACCTTCAATTTTACCGAAGGCCTTAAAGATTTTATTACATTCTTAAATGAATCCAAAAAAACGATTCAAAAAGATGTTGTTTTCTTCAAAGACAAAAAAGAAGATGTCGAAGTTGAAATTGCCATGCAATGGAATGATTCTTATTCAGAATCGATCTATTCTTATTGTAACAACATTAACACTGTCGAAGGTGGAACACACATGGCGGGCCTGCGTGGCGCCTTAACGAGGACCGCGAACGCCTACGCAACATCGAATAACTTACTTAAAGATCTTAAAGAAGGTCTCGAAGGTGATGATATTCGTGAAGGTTTGGCAGCTGTCGTTTCTGTCAAAGTTAGGGAGCCCCAGTTTGAGGGCCAAACAAAAACGAAACTTGGAAACACAGAAGTTAAAGGTATCGTTGAATCGATGGTTAACGAGTACCTGGCAGATTATTTTGATCGTAACCCAGCGAGTGCGAAATCAATTATAGGAAAGTGCGTAGATTCGGCACGCGCTCGTATTGCAGCTCGAAAAGCCCGGGAATTAACACGACGAAAAACAGCTCTTGATGGAAACTCACTCCCAGGAAAAATGGCGGACTGCCAAGAATCAGATCCAAAAGTTTGTGAACTCTACCTGGTGGAGGGTGACTCGGCAGGTGGATCGGCAAAGCAGGCGAGAGACCGCAAAGTTCAAGCCGTACTTCCTCTTCGTGGTAAAATTCTAAATGTCGAAAAAGCGCGTTTTGATAAAATGATCTCTAACGAAGAGATAAAAATGATAATTTCGGCACTTGGTACTGGAATTGGCAAAGAAGATATGAATGCCGACAAAATCCGTTATCATAAAGTTATCATTATGACCGACGCTGACGTTGACGGTTCACATATTCGCACGCTGTTATTGACCTTCTTTTACCGCCAGATGCCGCAAATTATCGAGAAGGGCTATGTTTACATTGCCCAACCTCCTCTTTATCGCGTGAAAAAAGGCAAGGCCGAAAAGTTTATTAAAGACGAGCGTGCGCTCACAGACCATTTGGTTACCTCTATGTTGCCAGAGATAAAAATTAAATCGACAAAGAAGGAACTGTCAGAAGCTGAAAAGAAAAAACTTCTGATCGATATTGAAAAACTCTGTCATCTGATTAAAGCGATGTCGATCAAGTACGATCCCGAAGTATTATACTTTTTGGTAAACAATGTTACGGATCTGAAGAGCTTCTTAAAAGATACAAAAGAAATTGATACCTTCGTAAAAGACTTAGGAGCTTTTACCAAAAAATTTCCGCTCAAGGGCATTTCGCAAGTTAAACACAAAGTGTCTAACGACGAAGAACACAATTCTAATATAGTTGCGATAGCAGTAACACGTTTTGCGCATGAATCTGTTACTACGCTCAACTATAATTTTAGCCAGTCAGGTGAATGGAAAGAGGTCTCCAAGCTCTGGGAAGAGATTTCGGTAAAAGCGACTGTGCCATTCAAGGTTGGGTTTGGTGAAGCCGAAAATGTTTTTGAAGATCTCAGGGATTTTTACGAGTATTTTATCGAAGCGAGTAAATCGGGAATTTATTTACAGCGTTATAAAGGATTAGGTGAGATGAACCCCGAGCAATTATGGGAGACAACACTGAATCCGAAGAACAGAACTCTGTTACGCGTATCAATTGAAGATGCAATTTCAGCAGACGAAACTTTCTCTGTTCTTATGGGTGAAGAAGTTGAACCACGTAGGAAATTTATCGAGGACAATGCTTTGTCTGCTAAGGAACTGGACGTTTAATGGAAAATAACGAACAAGGCGTAACCAACGTAGATATCAATCAAGAAATGCGTGACGCTTATCTGCAATACTCGATGAGTGTTATCGTCGGTCGCGCTTTGCCTGATGTGCGTGACGGTTTGAAACCCGTACATAGACGAGTTCTCTATGCGATGAAGGATCTCGGAAATACTCACGACAAGCCATACAAAAAATCAGCGCGTGTTGTCGGGGATGTTATTGGTAAATACCACCCACATGGTGATATCGCGGTCTACGACACAATGGTGCGTATGGCGCAAGATTTTTCATTGCGCTACCCATTGATTGATGGGCAAGGAAATTTTGGCTCCATTGACGGTGATAGCCCAGCAGCACAACGTTATACTGAAGTGAGAATGACTCGTCTTGCAGAAGAAATTTTGGAAGACATTGATAAAGAAACTGTTCCGTTTGGTCCAAATTACGATGACTCTTTACTTGTGCCACATGTATTGCCGGCAAAATTTCCGAACTTATTGGTGAATGGAAGTTCCGGCATTGCGGTCGGAATGGCAACTAATATTCCACCACATAATTTAGGTGAAGTTGTCGATGGTTGCATCAAAGTCATCGAGGATCCAACTTGTACTGTGGATGATTTAATTAAAATTATTCCTGGTCCTGATTTTCCGACAGCAGGGGTTATCGCCGGCAATCAGGGTATTGTTGAGGCGTACAAAAAAGGTCGCGGGATTATTTCAATTAAAGCTGTTGCTGAAATTGTAAATGTGAAGGATCGCGAAGAAATCATTATCACTGAAATTCCTTACATGGTGAATAAGGCCAAAATGATAGAACACATGGCCGAGCTTGTAAAAGAAAAGAAAATCGAAGGGATTTCTGACATTCGCGATGAATCTTCAAAAGAAGGACTTCGCGTTGTTATTCAAATTAAGAAAAGCGAAAATGCTTCGGTAATTTTAAATCGTTTATACAAGTATACCCAGATGCAAGTGAGCTTTGGCATTATTATGCTGGCGCTCGATGCGAGGAATCAGCCCGTAACTTTTGATTTAAAGAAAATGTTATCGGCTTTTGTAGAACATAGAAAAGACGTAGTTACAAAACGTTGCATCTACGAACTTAAAAAAGCGCAGGCCCGCCTACATATTTTAGAGGGTTTAAACAAAGCTATAGATCAAATTGACGCTGTAATAGCGACAATCAAAGCGGCAAAAGAACCAAACGCCGCACGCGAAACTTTGATGGAGAAATTTTTATTCTCTGAAAAACAAGCGACAGCAATCCTCGAAATGCGTTTGCAACGTTTAACGGGCCTTGAGCGTAAGAAAATTCAAGATGAGATGGCCGAACTACTTAAGACGATCAAGTGGCTAGAAACAGTTCTTGGAGATGTTCGAGAGATTTTCAAAATTATCGTTGCAGAATTAAATGAGATTAAAGAAAAATATGCCGACAAAAGGCGTACTCAAATTGAGGGTGCTGGCGCTGCCATTGAAGATGAAGATTTAATCTCCTCTGAAGATGTATTTGTGACAGTAACCGACACTGGCTATATAAAGCGCGTTTCGATGAAAGAATATCGTACCCAAAATCGTGGGGGAAGAGGTTTAAAAGGCGCTGATACTCGTGAAGATGATTTTGTTTCAAATATCTTTGTTGCCAATACAAAAACGACTCTCCTTGTATTTACCGACAAAGGGAAACTTTATTGGTTGAAGGTTTACAAGCTTCCAGAAGGTTCGCGTACCGCTAAAGGGAAGGCGATTGTTAACTTATTAAATATGTCGTCTGGTGAAAAAGTTAGAGCGATTTTGCCTGTAAAGGAATTCTCAGAAAATAACTACGTTGTGATGGTCACGAAAAATGGTATTATAAAGAAAACTCCTTTGGACGCATTTAGTAATCCGAGACCGTCTGGGATTATTGCTTTAACCACAGATCTCAATGATCGCGTCATTGACTGTATGTTGTCGGATGGACAGTCAGATGTCTTTATTTGTACCAAAGATGGGATGTCGATTCGCTTTGAAGAGAGTGATGTGCGACCGATGGGAAGAGCTGCTCGTGGCGTGAAGGCAATCGCCCTTGGAAAAGACGACGAGGTTGTCGGTATGGCCGTTATCAGCAAAGATTTTAAAGGATCTATCTTGCTAGTAACTGAAAAAGGTTATGGAAAACGAACTATGGCTGAAGAATATCGCTCACAAAGCCGAGCTGGGGTGGGAATTATCACTCAAAAGGTAACTGACAAAGTTGGAAATGTGGTGCGTGCAAATTTAGTCGAAGAAGACGACGAAGTTATAGTTACAACCAATAAAGGCCAAGCGATTCGTATGCGTGGTAAACAAATTTCATTGATAGGACGCAATACCCAGGGTGTGCGTGTTCTCGATGTTCCAGAAGGCGAAATGGTTACTGGCTTTGCCGTCATCAAATCGGCGGGTGGTGATGAAGATGAATCATCGGGAAATGGCGCGATTCACTAAAAGAGTAATTTTTTTATCTCTGTTATTTTATATTTGTGCCTGTGAATTTGAATCGGAATCTTCTTTAAAACAAAAAGCTGAGGAACAACAAGCTAAGGGATCTTATAAGCACGCTATAGATTCCTATGAGAAAATAATAAATATTAAGGGTAAGAGTTCTGAATCTGCTGGGTACGCTAAAACTGCTGCCCACTTAGCTCTAATTAAAACAAAGGATTACGAGAGAGCTTTAAAGCTATTTCGCTATGTCATTTTAAACTCGGAAAGTCCGCCCGAGCGATTGGAGGCGCAGAAAAACATCGCTGATATTCATTTTACTCATTTAGCCACGCCAGATTATGCCGAAGCAATTCGGGAAATTTCCAAACTACTTTCTTTAAAATTGAGTGACGAAGACCGGGTAGAGTACCACACCAATTTGGCAAAAGCCTATTATCGCGCCAACAATTTTTATCAGGCTCAAATTGAAATTGACCAGGTTTTGAAGGAAACGAAAAGTAAAGAAAGGCAGTATGACCTTAAAAGATTGAAAGCAGACATTTTCCTATCGTCCAAAGATCAACAAAGTGCCGTAAATATTTATATAGACCTACTCAAAGATTTTCCTGAACAGTCTAAAAAGGACGATATCGGTCTAAGTTTAGCGGTTAGCTACGAGGACCAAGAAAAGTACGACAAAGCAATTGATGTTTTAACGGGACTAAAAAAGGATTCCGAGAAGCCAGAGTATATCGATCTTCGTATAAAAAGGCTAAAGGAACGCCTCGCCCAGCAGCCCGGGGCACACGGCCTAAGGAAGTAGATGAAAAAAGCAGCAACATTTCTAGGAATTGGCTTCGAATTAATAGTGCTTGTATGGTTTGCTGATGCCATCGGCGAAAATCTGGACAAAAAGTTCGGGTGGGGTGGAAGTGGAAGTGCTTACGGGGTACTGATTGCGTTCGTTCTTTGGTTCATTCACATGGTTATCATGGCCAAAGGGGCGATGAATGACGAAGAAGATTGACAGCTTAGCGGGTCCTTAGATAATTTGCATTACTCGAAATCAAGGAAAATTAATGGCCCATCATTTTAATTGGACACTTTTAATTCCAGGTGTAAATCACGAAAATATGCATGTGGCCACGCTCCTTATAGTGTCGACACTTTTAATTTTGATTGCTTTTGCCGCCTACTTTGCACTGGGACATGGTGAAAGTTCGGTGGCGCCATCAGGCAAATTTTCTCTGAAAGGCATATTTGAAGTTTTCGTGGAATTTATTGTCGACATGATAGACGGAATCATTGGTCATCATGGCAGGTATTTAACTCCTCTTTTCGGTTCGATTTTTCTATTTATTTTCTTTAATAATTTGGCCGGACTAATTCCTGGAATGACTCCAGCAACCGATAATTTTAATACGACGGTGGCCATCGGATTTTTTTCTTTCTTCGTATACAATATTCTTGGAATTAAAGAAAATGGACTTGGATACCCCAAACATATTATTTTACCAATCCCAGTTGATTCTTGGTGGCGTACGAATTTCGTTGGAAAAATTTTAACATCGACAATTTTGAACCCGCTTTTTTATGTAAGTTTAATGGTGGGAATGATTGAAATTGTTTCACACTTATTTCGTCCTCTTACTTTAGGGATTCGGTTAGCGGCCAACATGACAGCAGATCATGCAGTGTTATCAGAGTTTTTACATTTAACGGGATATTATTTAGTACCGATAATTTTTTATGGTTTTGGATTATTTGTCTGTGCGGTTCAAGCATATGTTTTTACTATGTTGTCGATGATATACGTCGCGATGGCCACAGCACATGAAGAACATTAAGAAAAAATAGAAAAAGGAGAATCACTATGAAAAACAACAAACTAATTTTGACGGCAATGGCATTGTTAGCCGCATCTCCAGCTCTTGCTGAGGAGGTTGCTACTGGTGCGGCAGCTGGTAGTATTTATAAACCTCTTGGTGCAGGTCTGGCGATTGGTATTGCGGCAATTGGCGGAACACTTGGACAAGGTAAAGCCGTTGCCGCTGCAATGGACGGTATCTCTCGCAATCCATCAGCTGCAGGAAAAATGTTTATTAACTATATTCTCGGTCTCGCTCTTATCGAGTCGCTAGTTCTACTAGCGTGGTTGACCGCAGGAAAAATGGTCTAATTCAAAAATTTTCCCGTCACAGAGTTGTGATTCTTAGCAACTTCCTCGGGAGTTCCGGCGGCGACAATTTCGCCGCCCGAAGTGCCTCCGCCAGGCCCAAGATCAATGACGTAGTCCGATGATTTGATAACGTCGATGTGATGTTCGATGACGACAACTGTATTTCCTTGGTCTACCAGTTCATGAAGTAAGACTAACAAATTAGAAACATCGTAAAAATGTAACCCTGTGGTTGGTTCGTCCAATATATAAAGAGTTTTTCCGGTGCCGCGCTTTGAAAGTTCTTTAGATAATTTTACTCGTTGAGCTTCTCCACCAGATAAAGTTGTAGAGCTTTGACCAAGGGTGATATATTCGAGACCTACTTTTTGGAGTGTTTCTAATTTTTTGTGAATCAAGCTGTGATTTTTAAAGAACTCCACAGACGTCGCAACATCCATATCAAGAACATCAGCGATAGATTTGTCTCGATACTTTATATTAAGAGTCTCTTTGTTGTAACGCTTTCCCATGCATCGATCACATTGCACAAACACATCCGATAGAAAATGCATCTCAACCCGAACCATCCCAGCTCCCTGACATCCTTCGCATCTACCACCGGCCACGTTAAAACTAAATCTTCCTGGTTTATATCCACGAAGTTTGGATTCTGGGTGATTCGCGTAGAGGTCACGAATAAGGGGAAGAGCTCCAATGTAGGTTGCAGGGTTACTTCTAGGCGTCCGTCCAATAGGCTTTTGATTAATTTCGACAATCTTATCCAAATACTCTAAACCAGAAATAGTTTTATGTGGAGCAACTATGTAGTTTGCTTTATTGAGAGAGTTTGCGAGTGCTTTGTAAAGAGTATCAATTATGAGAGTACTTTTGCCACTTCCCGAAACGCCCGTGACAGAAATAAAGTTTCCGATTGGAAGCTCTAGGGTAACGTTTTTTAAATTGTTTCCGCTGGCGCCAGAAAGTTTAAGGAATTTTCCGTGCGGGAAGCGTCTTTCTTTTCTTTCAAAGACCTGAATGCTTCCGGATAAATACTTTCCTGTTAAACTTTTTGAATCCAACTTGATGTTATCGGGACTTCCCTGGGAGACTATTTCTCCACCAAGCACTCCAGCCCGAGGGCCAATGTCGAATACATAGTCGGCCTGACGGATAGTCTCTTCGTCGTGTTCGACCATAAGAATTGTGTTGCCACGATCTCGAACACTCCGAATTATGTTCAGTAAAGCGTTATGATCTTTGGCATGCAAACCAATGCTAGGTTCGTCTAATACATAAAGAACACCAATGAGTGAAGAACCCAGCTGACTTGCAAGGCGAATGCGTTGAGCTTCTCCTCCAGAGAGAGTTCTAGTCATCCGATTCATATTTAGATAACCAACCCCTACATTTACTAAATAACTAAGGCGTGAGGTCAGTTCCTCGAAAATTTTTGATGCTAATAAATCATCTTTTCCCTTTAGCGTCAGGCTCGAAAAAAATTTTATTAATTCACCACAATCCATTTCACCAAGCTCAAAAATATTCTTTTTAGATATGGTGAAACTCATAGCTTCAGGGCGGAGGCGCGTTCCTTTACAGGTCATGCAGAGAACGCTTAGAGGCTCAATTTCTTCAGAGTCTTCGTCCTCAGGACCCTGAAGGCTATTAGAATAGAAACCTACGCCATTACAGGCCTCGCATGCACCGCGCGGATTATTAAAACTAAAAAATCTTTGGTCGACCTCGGGGTAACTAAATCCGCAGTTGGCGCAAGCTTTGTGAAGAGAATAGTTCTTTCTCTTGCCACTAGTTTCTTCGACAGAGCAATATCCGCCCGAGATTGAAAGTGCCGAATTAAGACTATCTTTCAATCTAGTTAACAGATCTTCGCGAATGATCAGCCGGTCTATAAGCAGATCAATGTCATGCGTTTTTTTCTTTGCCAACCTATCCATATCGGCGAGGCCAACATAAACACCATCGACTTTTGCCTTAGTGTATCCTAGTCCGAGCCAACGCTTAAATTCCTTTAAAAACTCTCCCTTTTTCCCTTGAGCCATCGGGGCTAGTAGAAAAAATTTGGTACCAACAGAAAGCTTGGTTATGTCATCAAAAATTTGCTGTGGTGTTTGGCTAGTGACCGGGATCTTACAATTGGGACAATGGGGCACCGCTATTTTTGCAAAAAGCAAACGAAGAAAATCGTAAATCTCAGTCACGGTGCCAACGGTCGATCTAGGATTATAGGAGATAGTTTTTTGGTCTATAGCAATGGCAGGAGAAAGTCCCGTGATAGAATCTACCTCGGGCTTTTTTAACTGTTGTAAAAAGTTTTTCGCGTAAGAAGAAAGTGACTCTATATACCGGCGTTGTCCTTCGGCGTATATTGTGTCGAAGGCGAGAGAAGACTTCCCACTACCACTTAGGCCCGTAAGAACCGTAATTTTGTTGCGAAGAATATCGACACTGATATTTTTTAAATTATGTTCACGTGCTCCGCGGACTAAAATCCCCGGATCATGTTTTTCAATCATTTAAAAAGCTTTCAACCCGCGGCTGAATTTCACCTTGGATTCTTTCGAGGCCAGACTTTGTATTGGCTTCAAATCTCAAAACAACGACAGGTTGAGTGTTTGAAGGACGAACCAATGCCCACCCATCGTCAAAACTCAAGCGAATGCCGTCGATTTCATTGAGTGAATAACCTTTACCTTTTTTAGGGTAAAACTCTCTGAGTTTGTTAACCACGGTCATTTTTTTCTCTTCGGTAGTATCAATTCGAATTTCGGGAGTATTGTAAGCTTCACCAAAATTTTCAAGCAATTGAGGAATGGTCTTTTTGGTTTTTGCCATTATTTCAACAATGCGTAGCCCAGCATACATCGCATCATCATAACCGAAATTTCTATCGGCAAAGAAAATGTGGCCACTAAACTCTCCACCAAAGGGAGCTTTCGACTCCTTAATTTTCGACTTAATTAAGCTATGTCCTGTTTTCCACATAATACCGTTTCCACCACATTTCTTTATGTCGGCATAAAGGCGATCAGAACATTTTACGTCGCCAATTATGGTAGCGCCGTGGTGACGTTGTAAAATATCTCGACTCGCTATAGCCATTATCTCGTCACCGTATATCATGCGGCCTTCGTGATCAATTAACCCGATACGATCAGAGTCGCCATCAAAACCAATTCCTATAACAGCTTTCTCTGACAAAACTTTTTCACGTAACTGTTTCATGTTTTTTTCAACAGTTGGATCTGGATGGTGATTTGGAAATCGCCCATCTGGTTCTTCGAAAATAATTGCTGGATTTAATCCAACGCCTTCATATAGACGCCGAACTACGCAACCTGCGGCACCGTTCGCAGCGTCGACAACAACTTTAATATCATTTTTAAAATGAAATTCTTTTTTGTAATGTTCAACATAGATGGAAAGTATATCGAGATCAGAAACAGAGCCGCTTCCGTTTACGAAGTCTCTCTCTTTGATAATTTTTCCAAGAATTTGAATATCGGAACCATAGATGGTTTGGTTGCCAACTGAAATTTTAAAACCATTATACTCTGGTGGATTGTGACTTCCGGTAATCATTATCGCACCAGCTATGTTTTCTAATTTAAAAGTCGAAAAATACGATATGGGGGTTGCTATTAGCCCCAAGCGAACAACATGTGCCCCAGACTCCATCATCCCTTTTATTAAACTTTTATAAATTTCGGGACTTGAAAGTCGGGCATCGTGACCAACGGTAACCTTTGGGTTTTTATCTCTAAACTTTTTAACAATATAGGAGATATGAGCGCGTCCAAGTAACTCGGCGAAGTCGGTATCGAAATCTTTTTGGTAGATTCCACGGATATCATATTCGCGATATATTTCAGGATTAATGATTGCCATTGCCTAGCTTCCTTTTCTAATCAAATTCAGCGCCAATCCTATTGCCGCGATCATAGATTGCGGGTTTGCTTTATTCTCTCCAAAAATGTCTTTGGCAGTCCCATGATCAACACTTGTTCTAACAAAGGGGATACCGAGGGTCAAATGCACCCCCGGATCAGAAAATCCGTGTAGCATTTTAAAAGGAATGAGGCCTTGGTCGTGATATGCTGCCACTATGACAGAATAACTGGTCCATCGACTTTTAGCAAAAATGACGTCAGGAACCAATGGTCCCTCAACTCTAATGCCTCGATTTGCTAGGCGTTCTATTATGGGAAGAAATGTCGTTTTTTCCTCACTACCAATAAGCCCATCCTCCCCGCAATGGGGGTTTAACCCAATAACCCCGATTGGTAACCCCCTCTTTTTTTTAGGCAGGGTATTACGAAGCTTCTCGGCTGCCAGTACAGCCGAATACAGGGACGATTTTTTAATAACTATTTTTTTAATTCCTACGTGTCCGGTTGCGAGAACGATATTTATTTTAGGGCCGCGAAACGCCATAAAGGCATTTTTAGACTTTGAAATAGATTTCAGAATTTCGGTATGTCCTATAAAATTTAATCCCGACCGTTTAATTTCAGTTTTAGAAAGTGGTGCCGTCACCATTCCAGAAAACAGTCTTTTTTTGCAATAAATCGCAGCATCACGCACCCAATGGGCTGGGGAGCTTCTTAAAATAATATGAATGACATCATAGTGAGAGTTGTCGATAGCTAAGGCCTCTTTAAAACTAGAGACAGATCTTATTTTGAGCTTTTTTGAAATTTTGATTCCCTTACTCGAGCTTACCAGGTAAAAAGTGGTATTTCGAATCCTACCAATTTTATTAATAGCCTTTACAGAAATTTCTAGGCCAATGCCGTCGGTGTCTCCGGTCGTTATAACGAGACGGTATTTTTTCATATATTTGTGCGAATAAAAGCTTCTTGCTTTCTTTGATCGAGCCAAATTCGGAATTGGCGTTGAAAGGCCTTTTGCGAGAGCATGCTGCGTGTTTTTTCGACTTCTTCCTGAGCTGCTGGATTTGAAATAACTTTTTTATTAATAAGTTTTAAAATGTGAAATCCAAGCTTTGTTTTTACCAGGCCGGAGGTATCACCGGGCTTCATTTTCTTTACCGCAGCTTCGATTTCTTTTAACATCTCGCCTTGTCGGAACTCTCCGAGCTTGCCACCAGGTTGAAAATTAGGATCTTCACTGTTATCAGATGCGAGTTCTTCAAAAGATTTACCAGACTGAATTTTTTTAAGCAGGTCGGAGCCTCTTTTCTTATCTTTTACGAGTATATGAGAAATGGAATACTCAGCAATTTCGTGGGGAGAACTTTGCGAACCCATATGACTTTGAACCTCCTCGTCGGAGACACGAATATTTGATGTTAAATTCTTTTCGATGAGCGATTGGCGTTCAAGACGAGTTTTAATCATATTTTGGTACTCCGCAAAGTCTATTCCTTGACTTTGAAGAGCGGATTTTAGTTGAGAGCGAGTCATCTTGTTTGATTTGCTGATGTTACGAATTTCTTTTTCGACACGTTCCACTGTTACTGAGAGACTTTGCTTTTTAACCTCACTATCTAGGATTTTTTCGTCAATAAGAACACCAACGAGTTTTTTTCTGTCAGAAAGAAGTTCTTTTGGAGAAGCTCCTTGTGAAACCAGCTCGTCCATTTGCATCTTCGCCCGTAATCTTGACTCATATTTCTTGATATCGGTAAGCGTAATGATTTCATCATTCACAATTGCCACAATTTTTTCCACAGGTTCTGTGGCAGCAATGGATCCAAAAAATAAAACTAGAGAAGCTATAAGAGATTTCACGGGCCCTCCGTCGATATTTTAATAGAAGATATGAGAGATTCATTCTTGAAGACCTTATTCTTGCGAATTTGCTCTTCTAACCATTGTGAGTAAGCAGCTTGCTCTTTATTTTCAAGTAAATTTTTGCGAATAGTGTCTTTAGCATCCTTGAATGATTGTACTCCACCTGCACGTTTGTCGATGAGTTGAATAATATGAAAACCATAGGGACTTTTTAGTAAGTTGCTATAAGTTCCAGGTTTAAGATTATAAGCGTCATTATAGACTTCCAATGTTTCGGTATCTATCCAGTCAGTAAGTCCCCCGGACTTTCCTTCTGGTGAAATTGAAAATCGCTCGGCAAGCTTGTCGAAAGCCTTACCTTTTTTTAATTCCTTTTGGACTTCTTTTGCGCCCTCTTCAGTGTCGATGACAATTTGTCTAACCTTAACCGCTTTAGATTTCTTAAATTTATCTTTATTGTGATCGTAGTATGTTTGGAGCTCTGATTCAGTAGGAGCGGCGTAGCTGCTGCGTAGCTCCTGGAATAACTTTTTTTCTATAATTGATACATGAATTTTTTCTTTCCATCGATCGTAGGTTAGTCCTTCTCGCGATAAGGCCGTCTGAAAAGCATTATTGTTCGGGTAATTTTTTTCCATCCGCTCAACTTCTGCGGTAACTTCTGATTCCGTAGGTGTGATATTTTTTTCTTTTGCCCACATTTTCAAATAGCAGTGCACAACAAACTCTCGCAAAATATCAGCCTTGATTCTATTCACAGTACCGGGGTCTTTAACGACAACTGCATCCAAATACTTTGCTCGTGACATCATAAGGCTCGCAAAATCCTTAGCGCTTAAAGCATCTGTGCCGACGCGCGCAACAATCGCATTTTGAATGGGTGGAGCTTCTTTTGTACATCCAAACAAAAAAGCTTGGAGTGCAAACAAGGCCAGAGGCATTTTTTTCATAATTTAAAATTTGTTACTATTTTTTTAGTAACGCCAGATTTTTCTTAATCGAATATTTTTTCATTAAGCCGACAAAGTAGCTGTCGAAGAGTTTCTTACGCTTCTCTTCAAAAACCGCTATGCGAATTTGTTGTTTATTGGCATCTTTATAAGAATTAATATCGGTTACCTTGACGATGTGGTAGCCGTATTGTGTTTCTACCAAGCCGGTAATTGCACCCTTTTTTGTGCGTAAGGCAGCCTCATAGTAATTAGGTACGAGAGTTAGCCGGCTTTGCCAGCCGAGGTCACCGCCATTTGATTTACTAATGGTGTCATCAGAATAAAGCGATACAAGTTCATCAAAAGGGCGCTCACTTTTCTTAACTGTGGAAAATATCTCTTCGGCACGTTTCTTTGCAGTCGTCTTTTCTTGTTCCGTAGCCCCTGGTTTAAATTGAATTAAAATGTGACTTGTCCTAATTTCTGGGTTCGTTTTGTACCAGTTTTGCATTTCAGCTTCACTGATTTCAATTTTATCAACTTGTTTGCCGATCATTTTTTCTACTAGACCAGAGTATACAGCTTCTTCGATCTTTCGACGCACTGAAGGGTCGTTCATCATGTTGTTTTTTTCCGCCTCTTGAAGGCCAACTTCGTAACGAATTAAGTCTTCAAGAAAAACATCCTTTGGTGGGGGATTCATTGTTTTGGCGACAACCTCGCTATATTTCTCGTTAAATTCCTTAATAGTAATTTGTTTTTTTCCGACAGCTGCCAAAACATCATCCGCATTGGCTTGAAAAGGCACTGCTAATAAAGAAAACATAATTGCAAGTACGATATCAGTCATAAAGCCTCCACTATTGACGCTAGCACCCGAATTTCTATCCGACAATATATTTTAAAGCTTTTTGTCTTGCGTTTTCAAAGCGTTGAACAAGTTCTTGCGCCAAGTCATCACTGCGAACATCGCTGCCTTTTGAAACGGGACCCATTGGTTCGTCCCAAAAGATAACCACTTTAGAAAAAGGTTTTGGGAAAAATGATCTGTCCCAGGTTTTTTTAAATGGCCAAGCATTGGCAGGGACTACAACTCCTGGATAAATGCGGCCGTCTATTAATCGGGAAATTTCAAATACTCCGGGCTTAATTGAATGAAAGGGGCCGCGCGGCCCGTCGACGGCGATGCTTGGATTGTAGCCATTCTGACTAAGGCGAATCATTCCTTTAAGAGCACCTACAGCACCTTTTGAAGAAGAGCCTCGAACTGTTTTTGCCCCATAAAGCTCGACAAATTTCGTCATGAGCTCGCCATCTTTACTTTGCGAGGTCATGATGGTCACATGGTAACGACGGGCAACTAATACTAACCCCGACTGTTCACCATGCCAATGCGCCAACACAAGCGGAGTCTTTGTTTCAAGATCTTTTCTCATCTGTTCGGATTCGACAATTATCACTCTCCATGTTAGGGATGCCAATCGGTGGAGAAGATAGACAAAAAATACTATAAGGCGGTTAAGCATTAACTAGCTAAGAGCCTTTCTGAATTCTTCCGTCAACTTGGGGACAATTTCAAAAACGTCGCCAACAATCCCATAAGTTGCTTTTTGAAATATTGGGGCTGAAGCATCACTATTAATAGCCACGATAACTTTGCTACCGCTCATGCCGGCTAAGTGTTGGATAGCTCCAGAAATTCCACAGGCGATGTAAAGGCTTGGTGCAACAGTTTTTCCAGTTTGACCAACTTGCATACCGTGAGGAACCCATCCGGCATCAACGACGGCGCGAGAAGCGCCGACAGTAGCACCAAGCACTTCCGCCAATGGGTTTAGAAGTTCAAAATTTTTCGCCTCTTTCAAACCACGGCCTCCAGAGACAATAATATTAGCTTCGGTTAGGTCCAACTTCTTTGAGGTACCGCGTACCACCTCTTTTACAACTGTTTTTAAATCTGGCTTTGAGAAGGACAGATTTTCAATTTTAATGCTTCCGTTCCCTGTTTGTGAGATTGGAAGTTGGTTTGCTCTCATTAAAACGATTTTTATATTTGAGTTGGAAAACTGAACTGTTGCCGAACATTTTCCAGCATAAAGAGGTTTTCTAACCAAGAGGTTGTCACCATTAAATTTAATTTCCGTGCAATCCGATGCAAAACCAACATTCATTTTCGCAGCAACACGAGGAAACAAATCTCGAGCCAACATTGAAGATGATGCAAGAACTACTGAAGCGCCGCTCTTTGAAATGGCTTCGGATACCACTGAACAGTAAGCCTCAGGATTGTAATTTTCAAGAGTTGAATTTTTGCAAACATAACCAGTTGTTGCCCCATATTTTGCGGCTTGCTCAGCAATAGCCTCGTTATTTGTGAAAATAGAAATCTCTCCGCCTGCATTTTTGGCGGCAGAAAGTAATTCTAGTCCTCCGCGTTTAATTTGACCATCAGCATGTTCTAAAAAAATAAAAAATTTAGCCATTATAAGACCCTCGCTTCTTCTCTAAGTAATTTAACGAGTTCGTGAACCTGTTGATCAATTGATCCTTGTAAAACTTTTGCGGCCGGCTTTGGCGGTGGCATTTGAAAATCAGTAAACTGATTTTTTCGTTGCTCGATATTTACGTCGAGCTGAGATAGGGTGAGTTCCTTAATAGGTTTTTTTCGGGCTTTCATAATTCCGGGTAGGCTCGCAAATCGGGGATTATTCAGGCCGCGATTGCAACCAATAACACTAGGAAGGGTGAGCTCTAGAACCTCTTTCGCTCCACCTTCAATTTCACGATCAACGGTGATCTTGTTCCCGTTAAGAACTAGTTTTGAGACGACTGTTGCATGAGGCATTCCAAGGAATTCGGCAAGTTGTTGAGTTACCGCCGAGCCATTGTCATCAATCGCTAATTTTCCTGTCAAAATTAAGTCAGCGGAACCGATTGCTTTGGCGAGAGCTTGTGCAGTTAACAAACTATCGATATTTTCTGGGGCATCGATGGAAATCGCTTCATCAGCCCCCATTGCCATTGCGGTGATCAAGGCTTCGTTGATGCGTTTTGGACCAACACCCACAACTGTGACGGTTGATCCCGGATTTGCATCGCGAATTTTCAACGCTTCTTCAATCGCGTGACTGTCATATAAATTTACAATCCATTTGATTCCCGCCGTATCGATGCCGGAATTGTCAGCATTCAATTTGATTTTAGTTTCAGTGTCTGGAACTTGTTTTACGCACACAAATATCTTCATAAAAGCTCCTCAAGGAATAGCTATGAATGAACGGACCCAACTTTGTCGATAATGAAAAAATTGTCCAGAAGAATTAACGGGCTACAAACATACGCGGCGAGTCAGTTGTGTACATAACCGACCTTTAGTTTCTTAATTGAAAGAAACTTAAAGTTACGAGGCAAAAATGATTGGAAAGTGTTGTGGATCGTCCCTGATCACCAAAAAAGCGATCGTTGCGGCGACGGGTCTGGTTCTTGCTGGCTTTGTGCTTATGCACATGTTGGGAAATCTTTTATTGTTTGCGGGACCGCAAATTTACAATACCTATAGCTACAAACTCACTAGTAATCCTGCGCTTTATCTCATCGAAGCGGTTTTATTGTTCGCGTTTGTACTTCATATTTTCTATGCAACTTGGTTGACAAAAATTAGTCGGTCAGCTCGACCTATCGGGTATGCGGTTTCGCCAAAGGGTGCAAAGCAAGCGACACTGGCGGCACGTACGATGATATATCAAGGAGCGGTACTACTGGCCTTTATTATTATTCACCTTGAGACATTTAAGTTTGGAACCCATTACGAAGTTACTTATGACGGAATTGTGATGCGTGACCTTTACAGACTAGTAATCGAAGTTTTTGCAAGTCCGGAGTATGTTAGTTGGTATGTAATATCGATGATTTTGCTGGCGACACATCTCTATCACGGCGTGAGTTCAATTTTTCAATCGTGGGGGTTTAATCACCCGATTTATACTCCGATTTTGAAAAAGGTTGGAGTTGTTTACGCTCTGGGAGTAGGCGTTGGGTTTTTAACGAATCCAATTTTTGCCTACATAGTGGCAACTGGAGGTAACCAATGATTTTAGATTCAAAAATTCCTCCGGGGCCGATTCAAGATAAATGGACCAATCACAAGTTCAACATGAAACTTGTAAATCCCGCCAATCGCAGAAAATATAATATTATCGTTGTCGGAACAGGCCTTGCCGGTGGTTCCGCTGCGGCCTCACTGGCGGAACTTGGCTACAATGTAAAATCGTTCTGTTTTCAGGATTCCGCGAGACGTGCGCATTCGATTGCCGCACAGGGAGGAATCAACGCTGCAAAAAATTATCCAAACGACGGCGACAGCGTGTATCGTCTTTTTTACGACACTGTAAAGGGCGGTGATTTTAGGGCCAGAGAAGCAAACGTTTATCGGCTTGCCGAAATAAGTGCAAAAATTATCGATCACTGTGTGGCGCAAGGAATTCCATTTGCAAGGGAATATGGGGGAACGTTAGCGAACCGAAGTTTCGGTGGAGCACAAGTTTCGAGAACTTTCTATGCACGTGGGCAGACCGGGCAACAACTATTACTTGGTGCCTACCAAGCGATGATGAGGCAGATTAATCTCGGAAAAATAAAATATTTTCCACGTCATGAAATGCTAGAGCTCATTAAAGTGGACGGTCACGCACGAGGAATCGTTACCCGTAATCTCGTCAACGGACAAATTGATATTCATACTGCCGATGCGGTTGTACTTGCTACGGGTGGCTATGGAACAGTTTTTTATCTTTCCACAAATGCCATGGGAAATAATGTTACGGCGAGTTGGCGTGCGCATAAGAAGGGTGCGTTTTTTGGCAACCCCTGTTTCACGCAAATTCATCCCACGTGCATTCCTGTATCTGGACACTATCAGTCCAAGTTGACTCTGATGTCGGAGTCTCTCAGAAACGACGGACGCGTGTGGGTTCCAAAAAATAAAGGTGACAATCGACCGCCCAGTGAAATTCCAGAAGGCGATCGTGATTACTATCTCGAAAGGGTTTATCCAAGCTTTGGTAACCTTGCACCACGAGATGTGAGTTCGCGGCAGGCGAAATTTAGAGTTGACGAGGGTAAAGGCGTCGGCAAAACAAAAATGGCCGTTTACCTTGATTTTGCTGATGCCATCAAAAGACTTGGCGAGCAAACGATACGCGATCGTTACGGAAACCTTTTTCAGATGTATGAAAAGATCACCGGTGAAAATCCCTACAAAGTACCAATGCGAATTTATCCTGCAGTTCACTACACAATGGGTGGTCTATGGGTTGATTACAACCTTGAAAGTACGATTCCCGGCCTCTTTGTGTTGGGTGAAGCAAACTTTTCTGATCATGGAGCCAATCGCTTAGGAGCAAGCGCGCTGATGCAGGGGCTTGCCGATGGTTACTTTGTTATTCCTTACACCATGGGGAATTATCTTGCGAACAATAAACTGAAACCAGTCACCGTAGATGATAACGAATGCAAAGAAGCACTTGGTGCTGTTAATGAAAGAATTGAAAGGTTAAAAAACATCAGAGGTAAAAAGTCACCCGACGAATTTCACAAAGAGCTCGGAAAAGTTATGTGGGAATATTGTGGAATGGCGAGAAACAAAGAGGGCCTTGAGGAGGCATTAAGAAAAATTCCAAAAATTAAAGAAGAGTTTTGGAATAATTTAAAAATTACTGGCGACAGCAATGAGCTCAATCAGCAACTGGAAAAAGCGGGAAGAGTTGCAGATCTAATTGAGCTTGGCGAGCTTATGTGCCGCGATGCCCTTCATCGAAACGAGTCTTGCGGGGGACACTTTAGAGAAGAATACCAAACTCCCGACAACGAAGCGAAGCGAGATGATCAAAACTTCTGTTATGCAGCTGCGTGGGAATATAAAGGTGAAAACCAACAACAACAGCTGCATAAAGAAGAATTGAAGTTTGAAAATGTTCACTTGGCGACACGGAGCTATAAATGAAGTTAAAGTTAAAAGTTTGGCGACAAAAAAACGGGCAAGATACCGGTCACTTTGAAACTTACGATGCCAACAACGTGACAGAGGAGATGTCATTTTTAGAAATGTTGGATGTTCTCAATGAGGAACTGATTCATCAAGGCAAAGAGCCGATTGCGTTTGATCACGATTGTCGCGAGGGAATTTGCGGAACGTGCTCGATGGTCATCAATGGAAATCCTCATGGTCCAGAAAAAGCGACGACAACCTGCCAACTGCACATGAGAAAATTTAAAGACGGTGATCACATTACAATCGAACCATTTCGTGCAAAAGCTTTTCCAATCATTAAAGACTTAGTAACGAATAGATCTTCGTTTGATCGAATAATCCAGGCTGGAGGCTATGTTTCGGTAAATGCTGGTAACGCCGTTGATGCGAACGCAAATCTAGTTGGCAAAGAAGTAGCAGACATTGCTTTTGACAACGCCGCTTGCATTGGCTGTGGTGCTTGCGTTGCTGTTTGTAAAAATGCGTCAGCGATGCTATTTGTCTCGGCGAAAACAACCCAACTCGGACTACTTCCTCAAGGCAAACCTGAAAACCATAGACGAGTCTTGAATATGGTGGCACAAATGGACAAAGAAGGCTTCGGGCACTGCACAAACACCGGGTCTTGCGAGGCCACTTGTCCAAAGGAAATAAAATTAGAAAGTATTGCGGCTCTTCACAGAAATTATTTGAAGGCTGCGGTGACTGATAGGCCGCAAAGTACGGTTGGTGAAGAGGGTTAAAACCCACTAACGAAAAGAGCCGTACACAGGTTCGATTTTTTTCTTGATTCAGCCCCTTCTATTGAAAAGGAATTCACTTTTAGAACTTCTGTCGCTAGGTTTTTATAGTGTTCAATGATCTCCGGAAACAGTGGATATATTTTCGTTCCGTAACTATAAAGTTCGGAATCTATAGAGCGGTTTTTTGATATTTTGGCCAATGGAACACCTGTGATTTTTGATACCTCTTGCTCGTAGCTTGCAAAAAAAGTGCGTAACCAAAGATTGTAGTAGCGTCTCGTCATCCAGTCTGGAGGCGTATTTCCGTGAAGAGGCCCAACGGTTACCTCTAGATCACCCTTGTGCGTGTTTTCGGTTTTCGCGAAACGCTCAATAATGTCTTGCCTCTTTAACATTTTAAAAAACTCTTCTTGTAAAAAAACGTCGCCAAAGTCCCTTAACGCAATTCTTCCAGTTGGTTTGAGATCAGCGTCCAATTCGATCAAGAAGTTTTGCGAATGTGGGGAGTCATACTGAATGCCAATATTCATCATTAGTTGGGCCAGGGCTTTACCAAGAGGTTTCATGTAGTGACTATTCCAGTATTCTGCGGGATCATCCGAGCCATTGATTCGAGCAATCCGTGCGCCTTCCTTTCCGTGGAGCGCTGAAAACCCAGGAAGATAATATTTTTTACCGGTTTTCATCTGGTCGATTAGTCGAACCACGATCCCTTGGTTAATCGATTTTATTCCGAAGGCTGCGGGCTCAAGGAAGGTCACCACATTTTCCATCCGACTAACCACTGAAATTTGATTTATCAGGTCGTTAATAAATCGAATGTCAAATGAGTCGTCAAACTCCTGGCGCTTGTCCCTCCATTCTCCTGCGGTGTGATCTGTAGAAGCTTTTACAGAAAAAGAGTACTCGGTCTTTGGGTCTGTCAATATCATGCTACGCGAGGCAGTTTTATAACCTATAAAATATTTGTAATGAGTAGAATCGAGTTTCTTTGACTTCAAATATGTTTCGACTTTTTTATACCACTTAGTGTCCTCAGGATGAATTAACCAACGAACATAATCTTCACCATTTTTTTCAAAAATCAAAGCTTGAAGAACTTTTTGTGGAAGGTAAGAGGCCAGGTCAGATTCCACTACCGAAAGTGGAATTTCGAAGTGCTTGACGTCGATGGGTTTTGATTTGCCAAGAGTCACATTGTTGCTCTCGACTTCCCAAGCAACAAATTCTTCAACTGATTCTGTTTGGGCGGCCGCATAAAAGGGTAAAGCAAATATAACTAGGCTGAACAAATAGGTCTTTAGCATGAAAATCCTCAAGTTATCGATGAGATAATACCTTGCGTCAAAAGATGCAGCAATATGTAAAATTTACTGGGTACAAAAGTCAGAAATCATTTTCTTTAAGGAATTTCTCAATCCTTAAATTTACTAAATCTGGTAAATCAAGCTGGGTGCAATGAGACCCCATTGGGACCATCAAAAACTGGCTTCCTTTAATTTTTTGATGAAGCAAATCTTGAAAGTGTTTCGGTGTCACGGCGTCCTTCCCTCCGGCAATAATAAGTGCAGGAATAGTAACTCGATCAAGTACAGGGGTGCCATCGTAAGACATCATTTGATCAAAAAATCTAATGAAAACATCTAGATCCATTGAGGCGACTCCACGGGCGTAGACTTCGATGTCTTTAAAGGAGGTTAAGCTCAGATTAAATCCACCTGCCATTGCAGATAATTGCATAGCTATTCTATTGTTAATTAAATTTTTCCATGCAAACTGAAGGGTCTCAGGTATTTTACCGTAACCTTGCTTAAAAAGTTGGAACGCAATGTCTGCCCAATCTCCACCAAACATTTTTTGAATGGGATTTTTTGTAAAACCATTGATAAAAACAAGATTTGAAAACAAGTCAGGAAACATGTCATAAGCCCGAACAACGACTTGCGCACCAAAACTATGGGACATAAAACATGCTTTTTCCAATTTAAAGTGGTCATGAATTGCCTTGATATCTTGGGCGATGGCATCAAATGTGAGGTTGTCCCTGTTATCAGGAATCGATGTTTGATGATGGCCACGATAGTCAAAGGTTATCACCCTATAATTTTTAGAAAAATACTGCACCTGGTGGCGCCAATGATTCATGAGGCACGCGACACCATAACAAAGAAAAAGGGGTTTTCCTTCACCACGAGACTCATAATAAATCTGATGGCCATCAAAACTTTCTATAAAACCTGTTTCTTTGATTACTGCTGTCATTTTATGCCGACACGAATTTTGGTCTGTGCAATACTTATCTCATCTCCCGGCTTTACTAAATCGGTTTTTGTAGGTTTACCGTTTAACAGGACTTTTGACGGGTAGTCGGTTCTGAATGTTATTCCCTTACCGTCCCCTAAAACTATGAAACAGACCCCAGGAGCAGATTCTTCTAATATGGTAAATTCTGGGATTTCGCTGCCAAAAGCTCTGGGGCCGTAGGCTATGACCCATTGCGTTCCAGTTTGAATTCCCGCTACAAAATCTAACTTTAAGGTCGCTGGGAACAAGTCAGGTTCACGGATCTCTTTTGGTGCACTCTTGGAAACACTTTCGGTCATACGAGCCATTTTTTCGTGCCAGATTTCAGTCGCCATCGATAATGACTTTGAGATAGTAAAATTGGTGTCTTCAACCTCTATTGTTTTAAAAAGAACTTTTCCTATCGAGAAGTTAATGCCTTGTTTAAGGGTTAAGTTTTTTGACTTTCTTCCCTCATAGATAATTCCATTTCGAGAATCCATATCCAATAGAGTCCAGTTGCCTTGCCCATCCCTTCGAACCATAGCATGTCGCGTCGAAACTACCGGGTCTTTTATAACAATATCAGCTTCGGCGCGCCCGATGACCATCCCATCCTTAAGTGGAATTGTTTCTTCGCGTCCATTTTTTTCAATTATAAAATGTAATGCCATAAACCTTTTTAGTATAACATTTTCGCTGGTAATAAATATAGCGAGTCAGAGGTCTAAATCTTGTCGGACGCAATTAGTCGTGCTAAGACCATTCGTCATTGCAAAGAAGATAAATTTGAAAGGAATATCAATGAAATTGTCGGATATTAAAGTCGTTCGTCCATATGAAGCGATTGTGATTATGCACCCTGATGCGAGCACAGAAGATCAGAAAAGTTTGTTCAAAAAAAATCAAAAAATTATCCAAGATCATAGCGGTAAAGTAAATCACATCGATAGTTGGGGAAAGAGAACTCTTGCGACACCGATAAACGGTGAAACGAAAGCTTATTATTTTCACAGCACTTTCATGGCTGCACCAGATACGATTAAGGAACTTGAGCGTACAATGAGGATTAACGAGAAAGTACTACGATTTTTTCATAAAGTACTTGATCCGCGTATTGACTTGCAAAAACATGTTGATGATTTCAAAACAAGTTTGGCGGCCAATTTGCAAAAAGCAAAAGAGCGTGAAGCGAAAGCTCGTGAGCGTCGCGCGGCAATGGCTGCGGCAAAAGCAGAGCAATTCTAAAAAATTTAGAAAAATGAGTCGGAATGAAATCTCGGGGCAGTGATTTATTAAAAGCTATTTCGCTTGGTTTGTCGGGGTTACTTATGTGCTCGCTGACATATGTAATGGGTGCGGCACCACTTTTAGCATTGCGTTCTTATTATGGTCGAATTTTATTTCTACTAAGTTCGTTGGCCCTGGTTGCGGGAGCCTTTCTTGCCGGGCACTATTTTTTAGCGGCTCTCTTTGTGGCTCAAATCTTACTTGTTGCGATTTATGCGGAACTTGAACTGCAGGGTTTGGGTTTCGCCATTTCTGGGCTACTCTCTGTATTGCTTGTTTCGGGGTTTACTGCAGTGTTAAGTGGGGCCTATGTCCATTTTTCAAAAATTAACATGACGACTCTTCTCCAAGACAGAGCGAAAGCAGTAATTGAAAATGTCCACCGGCTAAACGCTAGCGTAAATATTGACGTAGACTATCTGATTGCCCAAGTACCGTCGGGACTTGTAGTTTCATTTATCCTTTCGCTAGCATTGGCGGTCCTGCTTGAAAGAAGTATCGCAGCGCTCATCGGGGCAAAGTTAGAAAAAAAATCAAACTATTATAGTCTACTAAGTTTTGAATTACCGGACGTCTGTGTATGGATCACTATTATTGGTATAGCGGGCGTGGGGTTAAAGCTGAATTCTCCGTTGTTTAAGACTCTTGGAATAAATATTTTAAACATCATGGCAACACTTTATTTTTTTCAAGGTTTAGCAGTGGCGTTTAGTTTCTTTAGAACTTTTCGTATTGGAATACTTTGGCAAGCCTTGTGGGCATTTGTAATGGTATTCCAATTATTTTTGTTCGTCGCAGTGTTGGGATTTGCAGATTATTGGTTAGATATTAGAAAGCGCTTATACCGTAAGGTCGCGCCAACAAAACTAGATAAAAGAGTTTAGATTTAAGGGGAGATACTTATGAAGGTAATTTTACAAAAAGATGTTAAAGACTTAGGGAAAGTTGGAGACTTGGTTAGTGTTTCAAAGGGCTTTGCACGTAACTACTTGCTTCCTCGTTCAATGGCGACAGAAGCAACTGAAAGACGAATTAACGAGCTTACTCACCTTAAAAAAGTTGCGGAAGCCAAAAAGAAAAAAGCAGTTGGCGAAAGAAAAGAAGTTGCCGCAAAACTTGCATCCCTCAATATCGTTTTCAAACGCCCCGCCGGGGAAAAAGACAAATTATTCGGGTCAATCACGAATATCGACATCGCAAATGAATTAGATAAACAAGGTCATTCAATTGATAGAAGAGATATTCATTTAGAAGAGCCGATTAAAATGTTGGGTCAGCATAAAGCCAAAATTAAACTTGGTGATGGCGCTGAGGCCGACTTAGCTATTACTGTCGACCGCGCCTGATATTTGGTTTTTAACCTCTAAGAGTACATCCTGTAGATAGTTGGTCATCGCATCTCGTAACTGCTCCATGGTAACGGTTGCGGGGTTCAAACCGTAAGAAGAAAGTATATAGGTAAGTTCGCCCGCGATTTCTTCTTTAGGTAGACCCGTAAACTCCACGATTTGGTTAAAAATTTCGTTATTAATCTCCATACACGTCCTTGTGTTAAGAGAGCGACTATACGCTCGTACTTTATGGACAGCTCTATTTCATCAAAGGGTTAGAGGAAGTTTCAAGTGGGGAGAGTGATTTCTGGACCTGAAAGGTTGTTTAACCCTTCGGCCCATAACTATTCGGGATATTCGAAAAATCTCGAGGTTGGTGTTGCTGCATATTTGGCGGCATTGGTGGTAAGAACTTCGCATCAACTTCAGCATCACTAAATCTACCGATGTTTGGATTCCAACGTAATTTGATCGCGCCAGTTGGTCCGTTACGGTGTTTGTTAATTAAAAGATCGGCGGAGTTAGCGACTTCTGGATTTTCACGATCATAATATTCTTCCCGGTATAACATCATAATTAAATCGGCGTCTTGCTCGATAGAACCAGATTCACGCAGATCTGAAAGCAATGGTTTACGTTCGCCCTTACCTCTACCTTCAACGCCCCGGTTCAGCTGCGCAAGGGCAACAACGGGAATCGAAAGTTCTTTAGCAATGGCTTTGAGTGTCCGAGAAATTTCGGCAACCGCGCGTTCGCGGCTTTCGACTTTTTGTTTTAAGTCCATGATCTGCAGGTAATCCACCATGATCATATCTAGGCCGCCTTGCGACTTCATTCTTCTGGCTTTTGCTCTTATCTCGTAAGGACTAATTCCGGATGTATCATCAATAAATAGGCCACTTTGAGAAATAGCTGCGGCTGCGTGGATTAATCTCGGCCAAGCGTCATCAGGAACCTTACCCGTTCGCAGATCAGAAATATTAACGCGTGACTCTGAAGAAAGAAGACGGGCCATGATTTGTTCTTTCGCCATCTCCACAGAAAAATAAGCCACCTTTTTCTTTTCGCGAATCGCCGCGTGCAAGACCATGTTGAGTGACAACGCTGTTTTACCCATTGATGGACGGGCTGCTAGGATTGTCATCTCACCGGGTTGAAAGCCTGTCGTAAGTTTATCAAGATCAATGAAACCGGTGGCTACCCCAGTAACACCTGGCTTTCTGTTGTAGAGATCTTCGATTTTTTTGATACTGTCTTTTACGATTTCAGCTGCACTTACTAGATTGTTGGAAGATTGTTCCTCGGACACTTTATAAATTGCCGCTTCGGCCTGATCCATAAAAGTACTGACATCAGGAAAATCTTGCGAGAAAGCACGTTCGGTAATTTCTCCACATGTCTTTATAATTTTACGTAGACGAGAATTATCATGAACGATTTTTGCGTACGCCTCAAGGTGAGCAGTGGTATGCGTTTTGTTTACGAGATCAATTAAAAATCCCTTTCCACCAACAGCGGGAAGGGTGTTTTCCTTTTCAAGTGCGTTTGTAACAGTAATAATATCTGTGGGGAGATTTGACTTTTTTAAGTTTTCAATAGCAGAAATAATTCGCTTGTGACCGGCATGATAGAAATCATCGGGTTTAACGATGTCCGCAATGCGATCCCACGCATCGGCCTCTAACATCAATCCGCCTAAAATAGCAACCTCCGCCTCCTCTGAGAAGGGCGGTAGTTTAGTCCCTAATTTTTCCATGTTTAATTATCTGTTATTCTTATAATGCGCACCCGGAGTCGAGTGCGCAATTAAAAACTGTAACTAGTTAACTGTTACGTTTGGTACCGCAACGTTGTTATTGTTGTTACGTACGCGGATTTTGTAGTTGTCGATTTTCTTTTTTAGAGTATTGCGGTTAATTCCAAGGAACTGAGCCGTTTTAACTTGGTTCCCTCTGTGTTCACGTAAAGCCAACTCAATAAGTGGCTTTTCAACTTGCTCCATTACGATTTGGTGTAATCCGCTAAGTTGTACGTTGGCCTCACGTTGCTGTTCGAAAAGAACTTCTAGCTTACGTGCTACAAGTTTCTCAAGCGGAACCGATTGTAGGTTCGCTACGAACAAATTATCTGCAGCCGTGTTAACAGCAGCACCGTTTGTTGTTTGTGGGCTCGTTGGTTGTGTGGTTGTAGTGTTTGTCATCATAACTATTCACCAGCTCCTTTTCATTAGTGGTTAGACTCCACGTGTTTGTGGAGACCAAATATACTTGTGTAATTGTAATTGCAACCGGGCATATGAATTATTCGAAAGCATTTTTTTTGCAAGCCATTTTTCATCAATCTTGCCAAATGCCGGGCTGTATAAAACTGTGGCCTTTAGGTTCAAACCATTTTTTTGGGAGAATTCCTCAGCCCAATCAAAATCTTTTTCTGAATTCAAAACGAATTTAAATTCCGTATTGACATCATTAAATTTAAGATTTTCTAAGAGAAATGAATTGGCGGCTCCGCTATCCGGGGTCTTAACGTCTATAACCTTTTTCACTCGAGGATTTACTTGTTCGCAGCTCATATTTCCGCTCGTTTCGAGCGACACCAGGTATCCTTTTTCGACCAATCTATCCAAAAGTATGTGGATATCTTTGTGAATTAGTGGTTCGCCACCGGTGACACAGACATATCGTGTTTTATATTTCTCGACTTCTTTTAATATATTGTCGACGGTCATTTTAGTACCATCATAATAGGCGTAAGTAGTATCACAATAAGTACAACGAAGAGGGCAACCCGACGTTCGTATGAAAACAGTGGGATTGCCGGCGTATGTCGATTCGCCCTGAATAGAAAAGAAAATTTCGTTGATCTTTATCATAAAATTATCGGAGTCGAGCCAGACGTTAATGTAGCTAATCGAGCAAAAAGTCAAGACTTCCCATAATTTGAACCGTCTTTTAATATAGTGGAGTGGCAGGATTTGTAGGAAGATTTCAGCGCGACATTAAAACCATATTTTGGCTAGCGGCCGGCGTGTTTGTGGCGCTTTCTCTTGTAAGTTTTTACCCACAAGATCCCTCCTTTAACTCACGGGGTAATATCACTGAAATACATAATTGGGCGGGCATAATTGGTAGTTACCTGGCCGATTCCTTGTATCAATTATTTGGAATTAGTGCGTGGTTGCTAGTGATAGGTCTTTTTTGGTTAGCAAAGAACAATCTTAAAAATGAAATAAAATTCTTCTCGCCCGCGCGGTTTCTATGGGGATTGCTAATTGTTTTGAGTCTTTCTTCGTTGGTGTCGGTCTATTTTAGAGATCAGTCCCTATTTAAATTTCACATTCCACTCGGCGGATCAATCGGTGCAGCATCGGCAAAGGGATTGGAAAAAGTTTTCAATAAAGGAGGGTGTTCGGTTATTCTTTGGACTCTTTTATTGTTGATGGTGATGTTCTACACAGAAAAGCCTCTGACAAAACTCATTCCGCGGTTTGGCTTTTCCTGGCGCTGGAAGGTTTATTATTTCCTTGGGAAGCTAAAGAAATTTACGCTAGCGGGGGCGCATTACTTTTTTGATGAAATTAAGAGTTCTCTGTCAAGCAGCGGGGTAAAGGAAGTCACTGTACCTAGTTTTTGTGGGGACCAAGAATCGTATGAGCCGCAATTTAAAATGAATCCCTACGGGGAAAAAGAAAACGCCAATGTCCCAACTCCCCGCCAACAGTTAAAATTAAATCTTACGTCGCCACAAAAGAAAAAGGTGGAAGTTAAAGCCAAAGTGGTTCGCAAAGTTGAAAACTGGATGCTTCCTGACATCAATCAGCTTGAGGATCCACCAGAATCACGAGTTAAAATTTCTGAACGCGAACTCAGAGAAAAGGGTAATACTTTATTAGAAAAATTAAAGCAGTTTTCTATTTTTGGAACGATTGTTGATATTCGCCCTGGCCCAGCAGTTACAATGTTCGAATTTAAGCCGAATGCAGACGTGAAAATCAGTCGAATTATAGATCTTGCAGATGACATTTCTCTGGCTCTTAGCAGCGAATCGGTCCGTATCATTGCGCCAATACCGGGTAGAGACGTTGTTGGTATCGAAACGTCGAACTCTCTGCGCGAGCAGGTTTTCTTTAAAGAGATTGTCGCGGACGATGAATTCTGGGATCAAAAAATGACCCTTCCGATCGTACTTGGAAGGGCCGCCAACGGGGATACGTCAATTGTCGAACTGAGAAAGATGCCACACTTACTTGTCGCGGGAACGACGGGTTCAGGTAAATCGGTATTTCTAGTTTCGGCACTCACGGGATTACTTGTAAAACACTCACCTAAGACTCTGAGGTTGATATTAATAGACCCAAAGCAAGTAGATTTGGCGACGTTTTCGCAAATTCCGCATTTGTTGATGCCACCAATCGTTACACCAAAAAAGGCTGTGACGGCTCTTCGTTGGGCTATCAAAGAAATGGAAAAGCGCTACCGAACGATGTCGAAATTTGGCGCGAGAGGTCTTGAGGGCTTCAATCAAATCGTTAGTGAATTTAATCCTGACGAAATTAAAAATCACGAAGAGCAAAATCAAAGATTAAAACAAGATCCGTCGACGGCTCTCGAAGATTACTACTACCAGCCGCTTCCCTATATTGTAATTGTGGTGGAAGAGTTCGGTGACTTGATGGCAGTCGATAAAAACAATGTCGAGCATACTGTTATTCGGTTAGCCCAAATGGCGCGGGCGTGCGGGATTCACCTTATTCTGGCAATGCAAAGTCCGCGACGAGATGTGATTACGGGATTAATTAAGACTAATATTCCTGGAAGAATTAGTTTTAAAGTCGCCAGCAAAATGGATTCGCGAATTATCCTAGATGAGTCAGGGGCAGAAAGACTATTGGCGCAGGGGGACATGTTGTTCTTGGCTCCAGGAGTCGCAAAACCCGAACGTAACCACGGAGCCTGGATTCAAGAAAAAGAAGTAGAGTCAGTGACGCGGTTTTGGATGAAGCAAGGTGAACCTGATTTTGATCCAGTTGCTATGCGTGTGTTAGAGGGAAGTGGCAGTGAATATGGGGATCCACAACTGGACGGTCACGGCGAAATGGATTCTGAAATGATGGAGGGCATGGCCGACGAAAAGTACGATGAAATCTTAGCTTATGTGTCAACCATGAAGGAAGTCAGTGCTTCGCTTTTACAGCGCAAATTTAGATTAGGTTATCCGCGTGCAGCGCGATTGATCGAGATCTTTGAGGAACAGGGAGTCGTTGGCCCCGCCAATGGCAGTAAGCCTCGACAAGTCTTGGTAGATAGTTATAATGACCGCTAAATGTGGTTTCTGGCTTTACTTTTTATTTCGAGAGTGACTTTTGGCGCGATCAACTGGACAGAGCTTGATATACTATCGCGACAGAAGACACCTGACTTGGCGGTCAAGAAAATTTTGGAAATCCTCGATACGGGACCTCTTGAGCCAAAAACCTCTTTCCTTTTACAGAAAGTCACCAATCGTATTTTTGAGACTTTTTATACTGAAAAAGGCTTAAATTACTTTGAAGTCGGAAAACACCTGGCCATCAGTGATCCAAACGAGGCCATCAAAACTTTGCAGAAAGGTATGGATTTAGAACCTTATAATGGGAAGATATTTTTGTTGTGGGCACGTCTTTCATTGATGACGAATATTTGTATTGGTAAGGAGCCCCAGACAAGAAAAATTTTTTCGTTTTATTCTCAAATGGACGAGATTCAATTGATTTTTGGTCAGGATTTGGCCTGTCAAGAAAAAGATCCTGAGCTCGAGGACTGGGTAGATAAAAACAGTGGTTTGTCGCCTAAGCTCAAGAAGTACGTGTATCATTTGTCCGTGAGATTGGCGTGGTTACGGAAAGATGAAATTAAAATGGAGCAGCACTTGTCGGAACTAGAGGGAGTGGACGAAAAATTTTCTGAGGTATATTTTTGGCGCAGCAGGCTTGATTCGCTGAGTGCGGAAAAAAAACAGGAACAGATAGATAAATATGTGGCGACGTGTTCTAATATGTCAGAGAAGCGTCGACGCGAACTTTTTATTGAACCACATACTTGTAGTTTCGCGAATGAGTTAAAAGGGAAGAGGAATGGATAAAGGGACTAAGTTAATTTTTGCAATTACTTTTTTGTTTTCGGTCGGTTGTGGAGTAAAGGGTGACCCACAACCCCCATCAGAAATGCCGTCACTAGGCAAAGGAAAGCCTACTTTTGACAAAGCTTCCAAAGAATTAATAGAAAAAGAGAAGGCGCGTGAAGAAAAAATCAAAAATAAAAAAAGAAATTAGTTTTACTAAAGCAGAGGCCACGGGAAATGATTTTGTCATTTTAGATTTACGTGTTGGGGCGACAAAAAAACTCTGGAATAAAAAACTAGTTGAAAATGTTTGCGATCGAAATTTTGGCATTGGCGCTGACGGGGTCGTCTTATTGTCGGGACCGAAAGACAAAAAAAATTCTCTTTCGTGGAAATTTTATAATGCCGATGGCTCGGAAGCGGAAATGTGCGGGAATGCCAGCCGCTGCGTTGGCGTTTATGAGAAATTAGTAACAAAAAAAAGGGGGCCCTATAAGCTAGAGACAGCTGCGGGGGTAGTAATCTTAGAACCCCTTGGCGGGAATATGGTCAACTGTAAGCTTCCTTCGGTTGAAGTGCTTAAAAAAGAAATTAAAATTAAAGGAGCAAACCGAAATTGGGAGGGTATTTACATAAATTCGGGAGTTCCTCATTTCGTTGTCGAAACGGATACATTTACAAACCGTGATGAGTTAGATGATGAGGCATTAGTTCTCAAGAATGATAAATTCTTTGGTGCTTCCGGTACAAATGTTACCTTTATATGCCGTCACGAAGGTAGTAATTTTGTGGTAACTCACGAGCGCGGCGTAAACAATTTTACTTTGAGTTGCGGAACGGGTGCTGTTGCCGCGGCGAGATACTTAGCGGATAAGTATAAGCAAAAACGTGGCAGTAGATTGGAGCTGCCTGGCGGATCCATCGAAGTGAATTTTACTCCAGGGGCAGAATTGGTCGGTCCGGCTAGAATTGTTTTTGTGGGAAAGTATGAATTATGATTTGTAAAGGAATCATCACAGCAATTATAACGCCATTTAAGAAAGGCGAAATTGATTACAGTAGTTTGAGAAAACTTATTCGCTTTCAGTTGGAAAGCGGAGTTGATGGAATTGTCGTCGCGGGAACAACAGGAGAAAGTCCGACACTCTCTTTGGAGGAAAAAGAAGAGGTTTTTAAATTTATAAAGTCTGAAGTTGCTGGTGAGGTGTCAGTGATAATGGGTACCGGTAGCAACAGCACCAAAGAAACGGTTTCAGCGACCAAAAAGGCCGAAAAGTGGGGCGCCGATGCTGCGCTAGTAGTCGTTCCTTACTACAACAAGCCGCCACAGGAAGGTTTGTATCAGCATTTTGAAAAAGTCGCCGAAAACACTCGGCTTCCCATAATACTCTACAATGTTCCAGGACGAACCGTGACGTCCTTAAGCGTGGAAACAATAATTCGTCTTAGTGAGATTTCAAACGTAGTGGGCATAAAAGAGGCGACTGGCGACATCAAGATGACAGAAGATATTTTGAAACGAGCAACGAAGGATTTTTATGTTCTCAGCGGTGATGATGCTACCTATTTGGACTTATACGACGTTGGCGCCGAAGGTGTAATCTCTGTACTTTCAAACATTTTGCCGAAAGAAACGAAGAACTGGGCAAAAAATCACGGAAAGAAAAAAGTTCTTGAGGAATTTGAAGACTACAAAAAATTTGTGAATGCTTTGTTTGCTGAGGTAAACCCAATTCCCATCAAGATGGCTTTATACTGGAGGGGTCTAATAGCAAGCCCGGAACTGCGCCTCCCTTTGGTTGAGCTTTCAGAAAACTCCCAAGCTCTTTTGAAAAAAGAAATGAAGCGCTTGGAGATCCTATGATCAGATTGATAGTATGCGGTTCTGAGGGGAGAATGGGGAAAGAGATTACTCGCCTTGTTGAGCAGGATAGAAAAATTAAAGTAGTTGCAAAAATTGACAAAAACCAACTAATGAAAAAAATTTCTGCGGATGTGGTAGTGGATTTCACTCTGGCTAGCGAGTTTACGAAAATTCTTTCGTGGTGTGTAGAAAATAAAATAGCCTTTGTTTCCGGAACTACCGGTATAACCGCAGCTGACAAAAGCAAAATGAAAAGAGCTGCAAAAAAAATTCCAGTTTTTTGGGCTCCTAACATGAGTCTGGGTGTGAATTTTGTAATTAATCTTCTGAAGTCTTTTGGGAAAATTTCTGATTTTGATTTTGAAATTTCAGAAACTCACCATATTAATAAAAAAGACAAACCGTCGGGGACGGCGCTTTGGATAAAAGAAACACTAGAAAAATCTGTAAGGAAGAGAATTTATAATGTGGCCTCGGTTCGCGAAGGAGAAGTTTTCGGTGATCATAAAATAACTGCGACCTCATCGAGTGAAAAAATTATTTTAGAGCACCGCGCCCTCAATCGTGAAGTCTTTGCAAAAGGAGCAATTGCAGCAGTAAGGTGGATAGCCAATAAAAAGAAAGGCCTTTATTCAATGTCGGATCTTTTGAAAGACAGATAAATGACTACTGACTGTATAATTGCTTTGATGGATCACTCTGGTCGACAACTAAAATGGCTTTCTCGCGCCTGTAAAAAATTATCTATGATAGTGGACATTTCTAAAATGTCCTCTGTCTATTTGGATGAATTTGAGAACGATAAAAGTGACAGCAAAAATGAGACGTCTCTGGTAATGGCACTGTCTATAAAAAGTAGACTTTCTTGTGAGGACCTTCTAAAAAATGTTGTTAAGATTGAGGGTGAAATTCGCTTGGAGGCAACGCGAGACGTTATAGATATTCTGATTTTAGCCTATGGGGAAGAATTAAAAATGACTCCAGGTCTAACAATTCCACATCCACGTCTTCATAGTCATCCCCAGCTGCTTTACCCAGCGGCCGAAATTATGGGCCAATTCGTGCACCCTGTACTGAAACGTAGTTTAAAAGAACTTGCCGGACTTACGGGTTTGAAATGGGGTCGATACTTCGAGCAAGGTTCAAGAGTACTTGATTTTTCATAAGCCCTAAAACAGTATGGGCGAAAATAGCGAGGTAGAATGAAGTTTTTTATCGATACGGCAGATGTTGCCGAAATTAAAGCCGCACACGACCGTGGTTGGGTTGATGGCGTTACAACAAACCCAAGTTTAATTGCCAAGTCGGGACGGCCACTTTCCGAGGTCATCAAAGAGATTTGTGGAATTGTAAACGGACCAATTTCTGCCGAAGTCTTAAGTCTAGAGGCTAAAGAAATGTTTCGTGAGGGCCTAGAGCTTGCCAAGATACATAAAAATGTTGTGGTAAAAGTGCCGATGACCGAAGAAGGCATGGTTGCCGTAAAAAAGTTTTCTGCTGAAGGAATTCGTACTAATGTAACACTGGTTTTCTCACCACTTCAGGCATTGCTTGCCGCAAAAGCTGGGGCTTATCTTGTTTCTCCATTTGTGGGACGCCTAGACGATATTTCTTATGACGGAATGAAGTTGATCCGACAAATTAGGGTGATTTACGACAACTATAAATTTAAGACCGAAGTCTTGGTGGCGAGTATACGTAACCCAGTACATTTGGTTAGAAGCGCAATGATGGGTGCAGATGTGGCAACAATACCATTTTCTGTCATGAAGCAAATGACCCATCATCCATTAACGGACAAAGGTATCGAAAAGTTTTTGGCGGATGCCAAAGGGAAAAAATGAGTAGCCAGGCTGTTCTTTGGTTAGTCGGTGGTCTAGCAGTCGTAAATGGATGCATCTCAGAACCCACAATGACCAACCTAGATTATCCATTGCCGCTGATTGAAAAGGCTATTCAAGCAAGTGTGGTCAAAGTAAAGTCGGTTACTCAAAATAAACGTGAATTTACTTCTGACTATTTAACCAAAGAGGGCCGTCTTTGGGATCCTATTGGCAACGACCCACAGAGAGTCGTCATAAAAATAGCAGTCTCTGGTGACCGTCGACCCTATGACTTAGATATAGAAACCTTAGTCGAGGAAAGATCAACAGGCCAGCCCAGCCATTCGGTGGGATTTAAGGCTATAGGGACATCTAAAAAATTGTCTCAAGAAATTCAATTTCGCATACAAAACTATTTACGCCAAAACTCTAGACGTAACCTTATTGACGACTTCCGTGCTTTTTAATTAGAATATTCATGAATGGTCACACTCGTCGCACGGATGCCGACAGTCTTATCCCACGCTGCTAGCGCAGTTACCGCGCTGGTGTTTGTGAACACTCTCGCTTATCCAACTAGAATTTCTTTTTCGCGCGTTCAAAATATTGGTGGCGGTGTAGTGATTACTCTTGAGCGTTCTTCACCACCGATGGCAGCGCTTGAAGATATTTCTGCCGAAGAGCTCACTGCGCCAGTCTCGGAAGATAAACCGACCAAGGATCACCATGCCCAACCTGAGCGACTAGTTTCGGGTATTCGATTATATCATTCCGAAATTGGAACTAAAAAAGTTGTTAGTGCTGAACCGCTGAGGATTTCTAGGCACAGCATAGAATTTCAAGGCGTAGTTAGCGAATTTAAACAGCGATCTATTGATCCCGTAAGTGCGATTTCGGTTCCTCTTCCCACTAAAACGCTGGCTCAACCTCAGGCTGATTCGCACCCATCTCTTCCGGTACAGAAGCAACAAGAAAATGGTAGAAAGCCAATCCCAGGAACAAATGTTAGTGGTGAAGTCGATTTGAATGGCGGCTTAGCATTTACCGGAGGAGCACAGAAACTAACGATTCAAAGGTACGTGAAAGGTCAAGCTGCTGAAATGGGAACAATTCATCTTCAACGTGGCACTTTTGAAATTCGTGTTGCCGAAAAGACCGGACGCTTAGTTGCCCAAATGAAAAATGAGAAAGATGAGGTGCTGGGCGAAGGCTTTTATTCCTTCGAAGACTCTCCTCCGAATATCGAAGAGCACATCAAAATTAAAGTTTACGCAAAGAGTACTGGAATCAATGGTCAAGCTATATCGGCTTATTCGTTTAGCGACCAAAAAATTGTAGTTAAGGGGGCGAAGTTAAAGCTCGACGATCTAGATACTATAGTTAGTAGCGACGAAGATGGAGTTTTTGGGTTCTCCGGAATTTCGGGAAACTCAGTAGCGCTAGTCAGAGCGACCGCGACAGAATACATTCCGTCTATTCAATTTGTGAGTGGTAGTCAAAACAATGAAGTATTAATGTATCCTAAGAAAATGGTCGATTCTCTGATTAACATCACTGAAGAAAAAACGAAGGCTACTGACGGATTGATTTGGGGAAAAGTCTCCGCAAACGGTAAACCTCTGTCTGGTGTTACGATTGAGCTCGCGGGACTAGACACTGATCCTATTTATTTTAATGCCCTTTATTTGCCAGATAAAAAATTAAAAGAGACGGGTGCCAATGGTATGTTTGCCTATTTGCGGGTTCCGCCGGGGCTACATCAGCTAAGGGCGACACTGTCTGAAAAAAATGTCGACGGGGTTGTCGTTCCGGTCGCCAGTGGATATGTCTCGCCAGTTGCTTTGGAGATTCCACAAATTTTAAAAGAAGTTAAGGTGGGTTTTAGAGACTTTGGCGCTAAGCCTCAAACGCTTTTGAGTGGAATATTGCGGGCTTTTGGTACCGAGGAAATTCATGATATTAAAGGCGAAGAAATAATTTCGATGTCGCCGACGCGCTTGCTTTCATTTTTTGATGGCATAGTTAAAAACTTTTATCCAGGTAGAGTTTTGACGGCCGGTAAAAGGGAAGAAATTGAAATTCCGATGTTAGAGCCTAATTGGCTGCAAGAAAAAATCAACGAGAGTGGGCATAAAGTAGACCCAAACAAAGGGGCAATTTTACTTCAGATCGACAGCCCGCTAGAGTCTCTAAATGTAAATGGAAAACCCATGACCGTCACAGACAAAGACGTAATTGAGGTCGAGCAAAAAGGCATTATATTGATAAACGTAACTTCAGGAGTTAACACAATACTATCGAAATCCGCGGGTAAGCCCGACGCAGATATGAACATAGTTGTTTCTGATCCAGGCACCGTCAGTGTGATTGATCTGCGAGTGGTTAGTGGTCAATAGTGGAAACCGATTTCATGGCCGCAAACTACACGGCGATTGTGAGTGACCTTCACTTATGCGAAGAAGAACCTATTCATCCAAAATTTCCGCTGTGGAAAAAATATAAAACCAAAGAGTTCTTTTTTGACGATGTGTTTTCTGAATTTCTTTTAAAAACCCAGGAAATGGCCAAGGGCGAAAAAATCGAACTTATACTCAACGGAGATATTTTTGACTTTGATAGCGTGTTGAGTCTTCCAGAAGATCCGCCATATAGAATGACTAGCTCAGAAAGAAAACAAGGATTATATCCCCAAGAGGAGAAGTCGGTCTTTAAAATTAGAAAAATTATTGCAGACCATGTAGTGTGGATAACAGCACTAAAAAAATTTGTTGATAACGGTCATCGTGCCGTATTCATTGTTGGCAATCATGATTTAGAGCTTCATTTTGCGGCGGTCCAAGATACAATTTTAAATGCTATTTGCGAAGGTGAAGACTCAAAAAAGCGGGTCCGTTTTTCTGAGTGGTTCTATATTAGTAATTCCGACACGCTTGTTGAGCATGGCAACCAATATGATCCGTATTGCCGTTGTGAAGATCCGATTAACCCATTTGTAGAAAGTCATGGGACAATTGAAGTTCGCCTCCCTTTTGGATCGTGGGCAACACGACATATTATTAATAGCCTGGGATATTTTAATCCGCACGTTGATACGAATTTCATTATGACTTTTTTCCAATATATTAAATTTTTCTTTAAATACATGGCGCGAACTCAACCCCTACTTATAGTTACTTGGATGTCAGGCTCTTTTTATACACTGATGCAAACGCTTAGCGACCAGCTGCGGCCAAGCTTACGCGATCCTCTAAGTGTCGAAGCAAGGGTTGAAGATATTGCCAGAAGATCAAATTCGACATCAGGTGTGGTAAGACAACTCAGTGAGCTTTTCACCCCATCGGCTGCAAGAAACCCCTTTTTGTTGGCTCGAGAACTGTGGCTTGATCGTGCTGCGATTTTGATAGGGACGTCGTATATTATTTTTAATATTTACTTAATGATAAACTCTATACAGGCGATTTCAATCTGGTGGTTTCTTGTCCCATGTATGATGTTTTTGCCGCCTCTGATTTTCTATTCAAGTTTTATTGACTCCGATGTGATGAAATTTAAAGAACCTCAGGAAAGAATACTTTCTCTATCGGGAAGAATTGCGCGCGTTCAACGAGTCGTTTATGGACACACGCACATTGTGCGGCACGAAATTATTGGTGGGATAGAGCATTTAAATAGCGGTTGTTGGTCTCCTGCGTTTTTGGACGTCGAGTGTACAAAGCCTATCGATCAAAAGACATTTGTTTGGATTTCTCCGGAAGAAAACGATTCACGCAAAGCGATGCTGTATCGGTTTGATGGAAGCGTGGTGACTCCGGTGTTTTCTAAAGTACAATAATCAAAATAATACCGGGCAAGTACTGTATGAGCGCTGCAATTCCAGGAATTTTTGCTTAAAAAAAGAACTTACTTCAGCAAATACGGGTTCTAAATAGCTTTCATAGTTTCCGTTAAACTCAGGTAGTCCTGGTACCCAGTCGTAGTAGTAAAGAATCTTGATTTTTTCCCTAATCTCATTAATTAAATTTTTATATTCGCTTACACCGGGTTTAATTTGCATTAAAGCCCTATAACCACTTTCGTGGGTCAGGTGAAAGTAAACTAGGCTCATCATTTTTCTCTTTCCAGGATCTGCTTCGCCCTGTTTTCTAAAAAAGAACTCTTCGTGAATTTTCTTCCAGTCCTCGGGTGTGCCGGGAAAGGATTTTGAGAGATTAAAAAAGGCGTGCGATAATTCATGCTCGATAGCATCAGCTGGCCCAGTAAAAATTCTGCCATCACCTGTAGATCGATCAGCATGTGAAACAATTTCAACAATGTGTTTTCGTAGACCAAATGAATAGCTGAATGAATCAAGATCTATTTTTCGATTTACAAAAATAAACAGCTCGTCAGGAATTTCTTTGCCGGCCACCAAGGCGTCGCTACGTTCTCCTAAAAATCGATTTTGATTTTCCTTAGACGGAAAAATCTGGATTTTGAAACGTCTAACATCGTCAAATTCAGGACGTGCAAAAAGGGCCAATAAATCTGTGAATTTTTTAAAGGTGATTGGCTTGTTGAAATCTAGGTCACTGAAAATTTTTAATGCGGCCATAACGCCGGTTTTAGCTTCGTCTTTTGACTGAGTTGCGGTGTTAAAAAAAGGAACTCCCCAAGTGTCGACATAAAGTTTTTTTAAGCCGGGTCTATCCATTTTTTGACTTTCATGTCGGGTTGGTACATTTTTTAACACTTTCCCCTTTTCTCCAACGAATTTATAAATAAAGTCTTCAGTATCGGTAAATTCTTGGACAAATCCGTGCGGTTTAAGTTCGTTAGTAAGTCTGCTTATTTCTGCTTTCAGAGACTCACTATTGGGATCTGCCGCCAAAGCTTTTCTCAAAGGAGCCAGAGCATTTTCCATATCCCGTAAGCGTTGCTGCTGATGCTCAGAAATGCGCTTTAACTTAGCTTCAAAGAGATCATCGAAATTGGCTAAATAGTTTTCTAAATCTTTGGTCATCCATTTCAAGATAGATATTTTTTCTTCGGAGATATTGTCCAACGCGCGCACTTGCTGACCGCTGACATTGGTGCAGACAAAGAAATATAATAAAAAAAGTAATATCCTTAGGTCATTCACGAAAACTAAGAAAGCAAGGCTGAAGCCTATTTTAATGGCATCTAAGTATATAAAATTAAAAAGAAAAATAGAAAAACAACAGATGCGTAAAAAATAAAAACTGGTAATTTGTCACTAACCCTGTCAATGATGTAGTCAAATCTGTAACCTTTTAATGATTGCAACCAAGAGAAGCATTGCTGCCAAATGTTAATGGGTTAAATTTGATTTTATAAAAAAATGGGTCTTAAATAGTCTATGAACAGATTATCCTTGGAGGTAACACCATGTCCGATACATCAATGGATTCAACTGGCGAACAAGAAGTTCTTGTTGTAGCGAGTAAGGTTAAGAAATTCATCAAAGAAAAGGGCGGATGTAATACATCAGCTGAGACGCTGGACGTTTTAAGTAACGCCGTTCGTGCTCTTTGTATGCGTGGAATTGATAGTGCCAAAAACGACAAACGAAAAACCGTGATGGCTCGAGACATCGCAATCGACCACCTTTAATACTAATTAGAGTAAGTTTTCTAAATCGCTCCAACTCAGAATTTTAATTCCCAACGAGTTAGCTTTCTCGAGCTTGGAGCCCGGGTCATCTCCCACAACCAAATAATCCAAATTCTTAGAGACAGAAGAAACAATCTTACCGCCATTTTTTTCAATGATACCTTTAGCGTCGTCGCGCTTAATAGGCAGGGTCCCCGTAATTAAGAAGGTTTTTCCAACTAGCTTGGTACTTTCTGGCTTAGGGGCGGTTTCAAGCCGCAATTGTTTATCCAGCGATTTAACTTCTTTTACAAAAGTTTTGCTTTTTAGTTCTGTAGTTACGGTGACAGCCACTTTTGGTCCTATTCCTTCAATGCTTAGGAGCTCGTCTTCGCTGGTTTCTAAAAAATTTTCTAATGTCTTATAGTGGCTTGCTAAATCTTTTGCCGTTTGTTCACCAACAAAACGAATCCCAAGCGCATAAATTAATCGAGACAAAGTAGTACCTCGACTTTTCTCTATGCTTTCGAGCAAATTAGAAACAGATTTTTCTCCCTGTCTTTCAAGTTTGAAAAAATCTTCTTTAGTTAGTTTATAAATGTCAGAGAAAGACTTTATAAGTCCGGCATCGACGAGTGCCTCAATAATTTTATCGCCCATTTTTTCGATGTTCATTGCTCGTCGCCCAACAAAGTGTTTGATGGACTCTTTTAGCCGTGCTTCGCAAAGCGAATTTAAGCAGCGAGTTACTGCTTCGCCCTCAATGAGAACGGATTTAGATCCACAGACTGGGCAATTCTTCGGAAGAATGAAAGGCACCGAATTTTTTGGGCGTCTGTCGAAAATAACCGAAACAATTTCAGGAATTACATCTCCTGCTCGTTGAATAATAACGTGATCACCGACACGGACGTCCTTGCGACTGATCTCGTCCTGGTTATGAAGAGTGGCGTTGGTAATCGTAACGCCACCGACTTTTACGGGGGTCATAATTGCTACAGGAGTCAGGGCGCCCGTTCTTCCGACCTGTACCGCGATGTTTTCAATGACGGTCTGACCCTGCTCGGGCGCAAATTTTGCGGCGGTGGCCCAGCGCGGACTTCGCGCCACAAATCCTAAGCGGTCTTGAAGAATCAAGTTGTTAAGCTTAACTACAATCCCGTCGATATCAAATGGCAAATCGTGACGAATTGAATTTATATAGTTATAGTATTCGATAACCTCATCAATCCCAGAAACAACCGTTCCTAAGTCATTTTTGGCTTTTCCAGAAACTATTTTCTCAAATTCAGAAACACCTAATCCTGGAAGCCCGAGGTCCATCAAGGTTTTTTCAATTTCGTCTTGGGTCTCAAAACTAATTCCTTCAACTTTGCCGACAGAATAAGAAAAAAGTTTGAGTGGACGCTGAGATGCAATTTTTGGATCAAGCTGGCGAATCGTGCCAGCGGCTGCATTTCTCGGATTTGCAAAAGTGACTTCCCCGGCCTCCTGAAGCTGCTCATTCATTTGCAAGAAATCATTTTTGAGAATTAAAATTTCGCCTCGCGCTTCAAGAAGCTTTGGAGGGTTATTTGTTTTTAGCTTTAAAGGAACTGACTTAATAGTTTTGACGTTTCCAAAAACATTTTCACCAACAGTACCGTCACCGCGAGTTAAGGCAGAAATCAAAATCCCACTTTCGTAAATTAATTCTATCGCGAGTCCATCAAACTTCAGCTCGCAAAAATACTCGACTTCTTTGCTTGTTTCTAAGAATTTCTTAACACGTTTGTCGAAGTCAAAAAGATCTTCTGTGTTATAGGTATTTTGCAGGGATAACATTGGGGTCCGATGGGCAATTTTCTCAAATTTGTCCATGGGTCTCCCGCCAACTCTTTGAGTTGGCGAATCTGGCGTGAGAAACTCAGGGAACTTTCTTTCCAGGTCAATAAGTAAACTAAACAGCCTATCATATTCTTTATCGCTAATCGTGGGCCTATCTAGTACGTAATAGTTATGGTCATGTTCACGAATTTTATCGCGAAGCGCCTCCAGATCTTGAAACTCGCTCATGTCATCAAACATCTTCGATTTCATAAGTCATTTTTTAGCCTAGATCAGGTGTAACGCCAAGCAAAATCAGTAGAGAGAAAACGGCAAAGAAAGTAGTCTAAGGAATTCGAAAATGGGAGTAGAAATGATTGATGAAATCAGAGCAAAAGAAATAGCCGCCCTCGCGCAGTTAAAGATGACCGATGAAGAAGCTAAGACCTTTGCAAGTCAGTTGGCGCGGGTTATCGAGTATTTTGATCAAATAGCGAATATTGATACTCAGAATATGAGCCCACTTGTAACTGCCACAGATATCGATTTTCGGGCGCGTCCTGATGAGGTCGCACCATTTTCGAATTCGGTTGAAAAAATTTTGTCGAACGCACCAGAAAAGAAAAATGCGCTATTTAAAGTCCCACCGGTTGTAGGTTAATTTTATGAAATTATATAAACTCACGGCACATTCAATTCGCGATGGTGTAGCTAAAGGTGAATTTTCTTCTGAAGATGTGACAAAAAGCTACTTGCAAAGAATTTCTCTATACAATGAAAAGCTAAATGCGTTTATTACCATTAATGAACGTGCAATTGACGAGGCGAAGAATATTGATCGCTTAAGAAAAAGCGGAAAGCCGTTGGGTAAGTTAGCGGGCGTTCCAGTTGCTGTTAAGGATATGCTTTGTACAGAAGGCCTTAAGACGACAGCGGCTTCTAAAATTTTAGGAAACTTCGTCCCGCCGTATTCGAGTACTGTTGTTGAAAGGCTAAAGGCGGCCGGGGCAATTGTGGTTGGAAAAGCAAATTGTGATGAGTTCGCAATGGGTTCGAGTAACGAAACCTCTGCATTTGGACAATGTTTGAATCCGTGGAATATGGATTACGTTCCTGGTGGCTCAAGTGGCGGGAGTGCGTGTGCCATTGCTGGACAGATGTCGGCGATAGCGATTGGCACGGATACTGGCGGCTCAATTCGGCAGCCCGCTAATTTTACGGGTATTGTTGGAATTAAGCCTACTTATGGCAGGGTTAGTCGGTACGGCATTGTCGCTTTTGCAAGTAGCCTTGATCAGGCTGGCCCCATGACTCGTACTGTGAAGGATGCGGCATTAACTCTCGAAGTGATTTCAGGATTTGATCCCAAAGATTCGACTTCGAGTACGCAGCCTGTTCCAAATTGGTCAGAGAGTATATCGACAAATTTAAAAGGACTTGTGGTTGGAATTCCAAAAGAATATGTGTCTGGCAATCTCCATCCCGATGTGAAAAAGTCTTTGGAAGAAACAATTGATTTACTAAAAAGTGAAGGGGTTAAATTTGTAGAAGTGACTTTGCCGACAAGCAGGTTTGCGGTGGCAATTTATTATCTTGTTTGCGCAAGTGAAGCTAGTAGTAATTTGGCTCGTTACGATGGGGTTCGTTACGGCTATCGCTATCAGGATCAGTCAGGGAAAATGAATTTAGAGACTCTTTATGCAGAATCGCGCGGAAGAGGGTTTGGTAGTGAAGTTAAGCGGCGTATTATGATCGGGACGTATGCCTTGAGTAGTGGATATTACGATGCTTATTACAAAAAAGCGTGCCAAGTCCGAGGAGTTCTCAAGCAGGAATTTGTTACTGCACTTTCAAAATGTAACATGATTCTTTCTCCAGTTACTACTTCTCCAGCTTTTAAAGTCGGTGAACGAATTAATGATCCATTAACTATGTATATGAACGATCTATATACCATTTCTGCGAATCTCGCGGGGATACCTGGGATGAGCGTGCCGGTCGGATTTTCGAAGTCTGGGCTGCCAATTGGAATGCAGTTAATGGCAAAACCGTTTGATGAACAAGTTCTATTCAACGTGGGTGAGGCGATCGAACAAAAAAGCAGAAACAAAAAGGAATATCCCGATGTCATACAATAATTATGAACCGGTCATCGGTCTGGAAATTCACGCGCAATTAAAAACGAAAAGCAAAATGTTTTGTTCGTGTTCAACAGAGTTTGGTGCGAGTGACAATGAAAATACTTGTCCTATTTGTACTGGAATGCCAGGGTGCCTCCCGGTAGTAAATAAAAAGGCAATCGAATTTGGCGTGAAGATTGGGCTAGCTCTCAATTGCCAGGTGAATAATAAATCTGTTTTTGCGCGAAAGAATTATTTTTATCCTGATTTGCCAAAAGGCTATCAAATTTCGCAGTACGATGAGCCGATTTGTGGTAAGGGATATGTTGATATTTTTGTAGACAAAGTTAAGAGACGCATCGGAATTACGCGTGCGCATTTAGAAGAAGATGCTGGCAAATCTCAGCATCAAGGTGACTATTCGTTAATTAATTACAACCGTAGCTCTGTTCCGCTAATGGAAATTGTTTCTGAGCCTGATATTAAATCACCGGCAGAAGCCGCGGAGTATGCGCGCACCGTTCGGCAAATATTAAGATACCTTGACGTTTGTGATGGAAATTTAGAAGAAGGCTCCTTGCGTTGCGATTGCAACGTGAGCGTGCGCAAAGTTGGCGAGAAGAAATTCGGTACAAAAGTTGAAATCAAAAATATTAATTCTTTTCGTTTTGTTGAAAAGGCAATCGAGTATGAGATTCAGCGTCAAATCGATTGCCTCGAAGCAGGTGAAAAAATTGATCAGGAGACGCGCCTTTACGATGTCGACAAAAACAAAACCTTTACCATGCGCTCAAAAGAAGAAGCTAATGACTACCGTTATTTTCCTGACCCCGATTTATTAGTCATAAGGGTTGCAGAAGTAGATGTGAGTGCGTTTAAAAAAGAACTTCCGGAAATGCCAAGTCAGAAGGTCGAACGCTATAAAAATGAATATGGGCTTCCAGAATACGATGCGTTTGTCCTTACTCAGGAAAAAGAAGTCTCCGAGTACTATGAAGCAACTGCAAAGGCCAGCGGTAACCCAAAAGGGGCAAGCAACTGGGTCATGGTGGAGTTGATGCGCGAACTGAATGAACAAAAGCTAGATATTGCGAAATCTCCAGTTAAGGAAAGTCAGCTAGCTGATCTCATAAAATTGATTGATAGCAATACGATCTCCGGAAAAATAGCTAAAACAGTTTTTGCAGAAATGTGCAAAACCTCAAGGGACCCACAAACTATCATTAAAGAAAAGGGTTTGGTGCAAATCACCGATACAAAGTCTATTGAAGCACTGATTGACAAGGTGATAGCGGCCAACGCTTCGCAAGTCGCAGAATATCGGTCGGGAAGAGATAAGCTTTTTGGATTCTTTGTCGGGCAAGTGATGAAGGAGTCAAAGGGGCAGGCAAATCCCGACATGGTTAACAGACTTTTAGTAACAAAACTTAAAGGATAAACATATTGAGAGTTGCGGCGCTTGACCTTGGGTCAAACACTTTTATTTTGTTAATTGCTGAGGTAGATAAGGGACAAATAAAAAAAGTCATTGTCGATGAGACCAAGTTGGTTCGATTGGGCCAAAACCTATTCGAAACCGGTGAATTTCATCCTGAAGCTTTAGAGCGTGTTAAAGAGTGTTTTTCTGAGTTTAGAAAACTGATCGACAAGCACCAGGTTGAAAAAATTGTTGCCGTGGCGACAAGTGCTTCGCGGGACGCAAAAAATAAAGATGAGTTTTTTGCACTCGGAGAAAAATACAGAATTCCAATTAACGTCATAACCGGTGACTTAGAGGCGAAACTAACGTATCAGGGTGCGAGAGAAAATGAAGGTAGCTTTGCGGTTATCGATGTTGGTGGCGGGTCTACGGAGGTCGTGGGAAAAAACAAAGACGGGGTACTTTTAAAACATAGTTTTGATTTAGGCTGTGTGCGACTTAATGAGAAGTATATTAAGCGTCACCCAGTGATGAAACCTGAATTGAAGCAGCTTGAGCAGTTTATAGAAGATAAATTGCTAGAAAAAAAAGAATTTCTCTCGCAGCTAAAAGGAAATGAGCTCGTGGCGGTCGCGGGGACTCCTACGACAGTTGCCGATATGATGTTGGGTGGCGGTTTTGACCGAGAAAAAATCGACAACGCCTTCATTCCCATTGAAGACTGGAACATACTCTTTCAGAGTCTGTGTGGATTATCTACGAAACAGAGATTAAAAATACCTGGGATGACAAAAGGAAGAGAGGACGTCATCATTTCTGGAATGTTAATTCTTTCTCTGCTTGCAAAAAACCTAGGAGCGAAAGGGTTTAATGTTTCGACGCGAGGAGTACGTTATGGTTTGGCCATTGAAGCCTCTATCAACGCTGATTTGTAGTTTCCTTTTTCTTTTTCATAATTTTGGCACTGCAAGTGAAGTTAAATTCGAGAAGAAAAGAATAAAAATTGGAACGGCTACTCTCACGGTCGAAATAGCTGATACACCCGAGAGGCTCAACAGGGGCCTGATGGATCGCCAAAAAATGGGAGAAGATGAAGGGATGCTTTTTATTTTCTCGGAAGAAGACATTCGGCACTTCTGGATGAAAAATACTTACATCCCTCTGTCGATAGGATTTTTCTCCAAAGACAAAAAACTAGTCGACGTTCAAGATATGGATGCAGTCCGGTCAGCGGTGGAAATTCCAAAAAATTACTCGAGCAAAAAGCCAGCGAAGTATGCGTTAGAAGTAAATCAGGGCTGGTTTTCTCGTCACAAAATCAGACCAAAGTATGCTTTTGAATTTGTCGAACACACTCAGTCCAAGTAGTGTTTTTTAGACCAAAGAATAGAAAGAAAGAGTATCACGTCTCGTCTGGTCGTTTTCTAGATTTTGGTCCAGGATGATTACTTGAAATAGTTTTCAGAAACTACCGATCTATGTTGTAATTAAGGATATAGAGGGAACCTATGTTTAAAAAACTAATTCTCAGTTTGTTATTTACAAGTCTAACAGTTTTAGGAACAGCCTGTACTTCGGACGGCACGGACGAAAGCGCAAATGCAGATTCTGAAGCTGCGGCGGGCGCAGAAGGTGGCGAAGAAACAGCGGCATCTGAAGACGGTGATGGCGGCGGCGAAGAGGAAACTGCTTCAACCGACGAAGATAGTGACGAAGAAAAAGCCGAAGACACTGCAAGTGAAGACGACCTAGGTGAAGAGATCGCCGGCAATACAGATGAGAAAGAGGAAGAGGTCGGTGATTTAGACGATGAGGACTTGGGCGAAGAGGTCGCTAAGACAGAGCCAGTCGAAGATAAAAAAGAAGAAACACCCCCACCCAAAATGGATGAGCCGCCATCTGACGTGGCGATGAGTGATCCAGCTCCTGCTCCAGTTGTAGAAGCTGCACCGCCGGCTGGAAACATTCCTTTGCAAAAGGTAAAAACTGAGCCGTTCAAAAAGGCGGGAATTTTGGCAAATACTGTTTATCTTGGTCGACCTGAAGACACTGTTCAAAGTATCAGTCGGAGAATTTACGGTTCTGATAAATCTGCGGACCTTATTGCAGTGAACGGTTTCTTAAAACGTGGTGTAAAAGCTGGTGACAAGATTTACTATAATTCGCCCAAGCGTCCAACGGATGAAACCCAGATGATGACTTACTTTGAAGATATTGGTGCAGCTCCACAAGAGTATGAGGCCAAAGAAGGTGAGAACATCAGAAAGATTTCAAAAAAATTATTGGGTTTTGAAGATGCTTGGAAAGAGGTTTGGTCTACGAATGCGATGGTAGAATCAAAAGACGCACTGCCGGAAGGAACAAAATTGCGTTATTGGACAAGCGATGCTGTTGCAGCGGCCCCAACTCCGCCGCCGCAACCAGAAGAAGTGGCGGCAAATACCCCACCTCCACCGGCAGATATTCCACCACCACCAGCTGACATCCCACCACCTCCTCCTGGTGCGGGAACGACAGCATCATCTAACGAAATGTCGCCAACTCCGCCGCCAACTCCAGAACCAATAGTTGAAGCTCCACCACCCCCACCACCGGTTGCCATGGAACCAAAAACAAAACCGCAAAGTAACAGCGGCGGTGAGTTTAGTATGGCTGGTTTGATGGAAAATAAAGATACCATGACTATTGTTATTGGCGGTGCTGTTGTGGTTATTGGTTTATTGGTAATTTTAGCAATGGCTAGAAAACGCCGCACAAGAATCGATTTCGGTCAGACACAGGTTTAAACGAAAAAGGGTAAAGAAACTTCTTTACCCTTTCAGAAGCAACCCAATTTATAAAAATATCTTACCCTACTTTTTTAAAGATCGTATCCAACACATCTTTTTGGCTGTCGCGCGAAACAGAAACAAAATACATGAGATCATCTACAATTTGGATATCTCTGTTGTTTGCAGGTTGAAACTTTATTCCTGCACCCTTTTCACCCGTCCAAATAACAGTTGCGGGTACGCGTCGTTCGCGACCGCTAACTTGAAAAGTCACAACCACCTTATCTTTTGCTATCAAAGTGTCCGAGGTTTCTAAAAAAGCACCTGTTAAACTGATGTTTTTTAATATCCCGCTCGCTGGTTTACGGGAATAGCTTTTCCGGTACTCAACATCGACAAATAGGCGAATCCGTGGTGCAGGTACTGTATCTTGTCCTGTATCCATATACGTGACTCCTTTAAAGACAATTTATGTACATCTTAACTATCGGCTAGACTGGTAAAAAGTTTAGAAAATTTGCCAGACCTTAATCTATATGGCTCAATAAGTGGATTTTAATGTTTAAATATGGTACATCTTATTTTGAGACGATAGAAACATTTGACTTTTAGGAATACAATAGAGAATACTGGTCCTAGGTCTAGATAATAAACCAATCAAAATAAAATAGATAAATAGAACTATATCTACTAATCCCATCAATTTTTATCCAGGAGAAATTAAACCGTGTCTGAAAACGAAAATCCTTCGTCAGGATCTCCAAAAGAAGAAGTAAAAGAAGCTAGTCAAAGTAGTGAAAGAGAAGAAAGAGAAGACCGTGGTGGTGGCAGAGGGCCCAGAAAGCAATTTCGCCCGATGGACCGCGGCGGCAGAGACCGATATCACAAAAATGGAAAGAGCCAACGTTATGATAACCGCCAACGTCATGGGGCTGGAGAGCGCAGAAATTTTGAGGATGCGCCAATGCCACACGATGAAGGTTCTGCTAACAACGTTAGTGCTGAAATTACGGATGAACAGCTTTCGCAAATAACTCTTTCGGCAGAAGAAAAAAATGATTTACGCTCAAAAAATCTAAAAAGTAAACGCATTGAAGAGTTGAATGCCCTTGCAGTTAAACTTTTAATTGAAAATGCCGCGGGTCTTCGTCGCCAGGAGCTTGTTTTTGAAATCTTAAAAAGAGCAGCGAGACTTGGTGACATTTTCGGTGACGGCGTACTTGAAATTCTTCCTGACGGTTACGGGTTCTTAAGGTCTCCCGATTATAATTATTTACCAGGTCCAGATGATATTTATGTGAGTCCTTCGCAAATCAGAAAATTTGGCCTAAGAACAGGTGACATAATAAGTGGAACTGTTCGTCCTCCAAAAGATGGGGAGAGATATTTTGCTCTACTAAAAGTCGATTCTCTCAATATGGAAACAGCGGATAAAGGGAAGGATAAAATCCTTTTTGATAACTTAACGCCACTCTATCCTCAGCAAAGATTAAAGCTAGAGTACCGTCCAGATGATTATACAACCAGAGTTGTGGACCTTATGTCACCAATTGGTAAGGGTCAGAGATGTTTAATTGTTGCGCCTCCTCGGACAGGTAAGACTGTTCTGCTGCAAAATATTGCTAATGCTCTAATGAATAATCACCCAGAAGTTACGCTAATAGTACTTCTTATCGATGAGCGTCCTGAAGAGGTGACTGATATGGCGAGAAACGTAAAAGGAGAAGTGATTAGTTCGACATTTGATGAGCCTCCAACTCGTCACGTGCAGGTTGCTGAGATGGTTATTGAAAAAGCAAAACGTCTTGTTGAGCATAAACATGACGTCGTGATTCTGCTCGACTCGATAACGCGTTTGGCGCGTGCGTATAATACTGTTGTTCCCCCGTCTGGGAAAATCCTCTCGGGCGGTGTCGACTCAAACGCTCTTCATAAACCAAAAAGATTTTTTGGAGCTGCGAGAAATATCGAAGAAGGTGGTTCACTCACTATTATTGCAACAGCGTTAGTCGATACTGGAAGTCGTATGGATGAGGTAATTTTCGAGGAATTTAAAGGTACAGGTAATTCAGAAATTCATCTCGATCGTAAACTTATGGAAAAACGTATCTTTCCGTGTATGGACATCAATAAATCGGGCACACGCAAAGAAGATTTGCTAGTAGATAAGAAAGAGCTTAGCCGTATTTGGATTCTGCGCAAAGTTTTGGCGCCTATGAATGCTGTGGATTCAATGGAGTTTTTGCTTGATAAGTTGCAGCATTCTAAGTCAAATGGCGACTTCTTAAATGCTATGAGTGGAGCCTAAATATTTTAAATTACTTAATAAATTCACCGACAATTTACGCATTTAAAAGAATTTAAGAAATTGAGTTGAGCGTCATGAATGTGGATAAATATGTGAATATCCCCAAAAATCAATGCTCGCTCGACAAGCGGTGTCGCCTGTGTTAAACCCCTAAGCTTCTAATTATTTTGGAGATTTTATGAAAGCAGATATCCATCCTAAATTTTATAATGAGTGCAAAGTAACATGCGTTTGCGGAAATAGTTTTATTACTGGTTCAGTTAGAGAAGAAATTAAAATTGATATCTGTTCGGCTTGCCATCCGTTCTTTACAGGTAAACAAAAAATTCTTGATACTGAGGGCCGTATTGATCGTTTCCGTAAAAAATACGCGAACGTTGCTCCAAAATCCGCTCCGAAAAAGTAGCTAAAAAAGTTCATCAATTTAAAGAAGAGAATCCGTGTTTAAAAAACTGGACGATGTTGAACTCCGTTATTCTAAGTTGCAAAATCAATTGCAAGATACGGCATTTAGTTCTGATCCAAGTAAACTCACGGCGGCTCTAAAAGAGAACGCAGAGTTGGAGCCGATTGTAAAAACCTATCAGGAATATAAGAAAGCCATCAAAGATTTAGAATCGAACAAAGGGATTCTCGTCAACGAGAATGATGAAGAACTCCGAGAGATGGCAAAAGAAGAGGTACGAATTCTCGAAAGTGCCGTAGCCAATTTAGAAAAAAATTTAACCTTACTACTTCTGCCCAAAGACCCTAATGATGAAAAAAATATTATTTTAGAAATAAGAGCAGGAGCTGGGGGGGATGAAGCGTCCTTGTTTGCCGAGGAATTATTTTCTGGTTATGTGCACTATGCAAATAAAAAGGGTTGGCGGGTAGAAGTGCTTAGTGAATCTTGGGGAAATGTAGGTGGATACAAAGAGGTTATCGCCATGGTTCGTGGTGACAAGGTTTATAGTAAATTGAAATATGAGAGTGGTGTTCATCGCGTGCAACGCGTACCGAGAACAGAAACACAGGGAAGAGTTCATACAAGTACCGTAACTGTCGCGGTAATCCCTGAAGCCGAAGAAGTTGAAGTAAAAATTGACCCTAAGGATATACGCATCGATGTATTTAGATCGAGTGGCAAGGGCGGACAGTCAGTGAACACTACAGACTCGGCGGTAAGAGTGACCCATTTACCGACGGGAATGATTGTTAGTTGCCAAGACGAGAAGTCGCAGCATAAAAACAAAGAAAAAGCATTAAAAGTTTTATATTCCAGGCTACTTCAAATTGAGCAGGACAAAGCGCAGAAATCAGCGAGCGATCAACGTCTAGCGCAAATTGGAACCGGGGATAGGTCAGAAAGGATTCGCACTTATAATTTTCCACAGTCGCGCATGACGGATCATCGCATTGGTTTAACCCTTCATAGTTTGATAGATATAGTGAAGGGTGATTTTGATCAAGTCGTTGAACCTCTCGTTGCGCACTTTCAAGCAGAAGCAATGAAGATGTCACAATGACGATAAGAGAATTTATCCAATCAACGACAAATCAGCTCAAAGAAGATGGCGTTCACACTCCGAGGTTAGATGCAGAATTAATTGCAAGTTTAGTGTTGGGAATTAACCGCACAGATTTAATCATTAAAAGCAGTGAAAGTATCAGTGAAGGGAATAAAAACAAAATAAATGAGTTAATAAGAAGACGGATAAATGGCGAGCCGATAGCTCACTTTACTGGTGAAAAAGAATTTTATTCTATAAACTTTAAAGTCAATAACAAGGTATTAGTGCCGAGGCCCGAGACAGAAATTATTGTCGATGCGGCAATTGGAATAATTGAACAAAATGATAAAACTAAAATCGTCGATATGGGATCTGGGTCGGGATGTATTGGCGCTACAATTCTGCGGCTAAGAAAAGAAAGCAGCCTAGTCGCCATTGATATTTCTGAAGAGGCACTTGCTGTTACTAAAGAAAATGCGGAGCGGCTTGGGGTTTTGAGTCGATGCCAATTCATGAATGCGGATATCCACAAAATAAATCCTAAGGATGAGGCATTTTCTAATGTGGGTTTAGTTGTTGCCAATCCGCCGTATATTGACGCAAATGACCCTCTTCTCGATACAAAAACTCTTCGCTTCGAGCCTAGTATCGCGTTATATTCTAAGGATTCTGGGTATCGAGATCCGGTGGGGTGGGCTGAGAAGTCAGCGCAAATATTAAAACCTAGTGGAGTCTTACTCATGGAAATAGGGGCGGACCAAAGCGAACGCTTGGAGAAAATTTTTAAGCAGTGGTTTAAAAAAATTTCTTTGCTTGAAGATTTGCAGGGAATACCAAGGGTTGTTTGGGCGGAGAAGTAAGTAATGGATAAAATTGTCATCAAAGGCGGGAAAAAGTTGCAGGGCAAAGTGCGGACAAGTGGAGCGAAAAATTCTTCGCTTCCTCTTTTATTTTCGACCTTGCTAGCCGAAGGCGAACATGTTTTTGAAAATGTTCCGTCCTTAAAGGACATAGATTCTACAATCATGTTACTTGAAATGCTCGGCGCTAAGGTAAAACGTGACGGCGATAAAGTTATTATCAACTCAAAATTGTCTGACATTAACGAAGCCACTTACGATGTGGTCAGAAAAATGCGTGCTAGTATTTTATGCCTGGGACCACTTGTTGCCAAAAGACAAAGGGCGAGAGTGAGTCTGCCGGGTGGTTGTGCCATTGGTACTCGTCCGATTGACATTCATTTAGAAGGAATGAAAGCGTTGGGAGCAGAAGTCGATGTGAACGGAGGCTACGTCGAGGCAAGCTGTAGCCAGCTTAAGGGGGCTAGCATTTTGTTTGATAATCCGACTGTTGGCGGTACTGAGAATATCATGATGGCAGCGAGCCTTGCGGACGGAAAAACTATTATTGAAAATGCGGCAAAAGAACCAGAGATTGTAGATCTTGCGGACTATTTAAATAAAATGGGGGCAAAAATTTACGGAGCTGGAAGTAGTATTATCACAATCCAAGGTGTGAATAAATTGACCCCGGCAACTCATCAGGTAATCCCTGACCGTATCGAGGCCGGCACACTTCTTATAGCGGGTGCAATTACGGGTGGAGAAGTTACGGTCACAGACTGTAATCCCAACCACCTAGATGCTTTGGCCCAAAAATTAAAAGAGAGCGGTTTTCGAATTAGTACGACAACCAATTCAATTACTGTAGAGCAATGTGATGAGTGGCGTGGAGTAGACATTACGACGGCACCCCATCCCGGTTTTCCGACGGACTTACAGGCACAGTTTATGGCATTGATGGCGGTAGCAAGTGGAGTTAGTGTCATTACCGAAACGATTTTTGAAAATCGCTTTATGCACGTTCAAGAGCTTGTTCGTTTGGGAAGTGATATTACGCCGAAATCACGGGTGGCGATTGTACGTGGTCAGCCAAAAAAATTGGTTGGTGCTCCCGTGATGGCAACGGACTTACGAGCAAGCGCAAGTTTAGTCCTAGCTGGGCTCGCGGCAAAAGGTCAAACTGAAGTGGCGCGTATCTATCACTTAGATCGCGGCTATGAGAACATGGAAAAAAAGTTATCATCATTAAGGGCAGACATAAGGAGGATTCAATGAGGAAAATTTTGAGTATATTTTTGATTGCCAACTTATTTTCAATGAATGCATTTTCTGAAGACAAAAAGAAAGAAAAAGTTTCGGGGGGTAAAAAAATGGAAAAAGTATTAATGGAAACAAGTGAAGGAAATATTACAATAGAGCTGAATGCTGAGAAAGCGCCAATCACCGTAAAAAATTTTTTGAAATATGTCGACGACGGATTTTACGACGGCACGATTTTTCACCGTGTTATTGAAAATTTCATGATTCAAGGCGGCGGCATGACCGAGGACCTGAAAGAAAAATCGACAAAAGGAACAATTAAAAACGAGGCCACCAATGGCTTAAAAAACGACGAAGGTACGATTGCTATGGCAAGGCGGGGTGATCCAGACTCGGCAAGCGCTCAATTTTTTATTAACGTAAAAAAGAATGATTTTCTAAATCACACGGCAAAAAACATGCAGGGTTGGGGTTATGCTGTATTTGGAAAAGTTGTTGATGGCATGGATGTGGTTAATAAAATTAAAAAAGTTCAGACCGGTCACAAAGATGGATACGATGATGTTCCGACGAAAGCAGTCGTGATTAAAAAGGTAAAAAAACTTTGAACGATAGCAATTGCATATTTTGCAAAATTATTGCGGGAACTGTTACCGCAAAAAAAATTTACGAAGATGATTGGGTTCTTGGCATAGAGGATATTAAGCCGTCTGCCCCTATCCACTATTTGTTTTTACCAAAAAAGCATTATCGATCACTGATTCAGCTGGAGTTAGACCGGGATGGAAATGAGGGATCTAAGTATTTAGAAAAAATATTTGCTGCCATGACGGCTATCGCAAAAAAAGAGGGAATTCATGAAAGAGGATTCCGTGCCTCTATAAATACTGGTGAAGAAGGTGGTCAAACGGTTTTTCACCTTCACGTCCACATGTTAGGTGGTAAAAAAATAAAGAATCATGTCTGAAATCAATCAACTCTGGATGATTAAAGAGGGCTCAGGACGAATAATTGGCCCGCATACAACTGAAAAGGTTTTAGAGCTTATCAAAACTCTTGAACTTACTGGACAAGAGTTTGTTTCTCTTTATCCTAGTGGAGAATGGATTCCGATTTCAAAGCACGCTGAATTTTACGATCTATTGCTCGATGCAATCGGTAAGACCCATGATAAAAATGTCCCAGAGGGTTCACTTTCAGAAAGTAAATCGGAGGAGGCGGGGCCGAGCTTTAAAAATCTTGAAATAAGTAGCGATCCGAACGTCGACTTTCGTAACACCCAAAGCGTGGATCGAACCCAAGTGGCTACTGAGCCTGAAGAGAGTCAGAGAAAAAACGAAAAAACGGGAAAAATAAAGAAGGAAAAAAAGAAACCCGACGTAATCGAGCTTGCCAATTTAAAGGATCACGTAAAGAAAAAGAAACGCGAAAAGGCTAAAGCACCCTTAATTTTTGCTGCGGTCGTTGGACTGGCCGGGATTTACCTTTTGCTCATGGGAGATTCTCCAAAGGACAAACTTCGACTATTAAAACCGCAAATAGGTAGGCCTAATATTTCGAGCGATGAAGCAAAAAAAAGATTTGATACGGCCATGCTGGAATTTAGCCGGGATACTTTTGATTCTTATAGAAGGGCAATGAACAATTTGGTCCAAGTAGCTGAGGGAATGCCTAAGCTTCCAGGGACTTATCAAATGTTGTGTATGACCTATCGTGAACTTTGGCCGTTTTCTTACCAGGATCAGATTGATAGTTCGGTTGTTGATGAAGTTACAAAAACCGTTGATAATTTGGATCCTGGTGGAAAATATAGCGCTACCTGCCGTACTGTGCGCGCCCATCTCTCCGGACGGTTATCTGAAGCTAAGGGTATTGTGGAATCACTTTTAGAGGGTGGGGCGACAGATGCCATATTTTTTGAGTTAAAAGGATCAATCATTGGCGGAAGCGTTGAAGCAATTGTTGAGGGGGATTATGTTAATGGCTCCACCTATATGGATAAGGCGATTCAGTATTGGCCGCAATGGATAAAGCCGCGTGTTGCTTCTGCTGTGTATCTGTGGCGCCAAGGCGATGTTGGCCAGGCACTTCAGAGATTAAAGCAGGTGCTTGATGCAAACCCAAATCACGATGTGGCGCGTGCATTATTTGGTATTATTAACATGCGCTCGCTGGTTAAGCCCGATGTTGCTTTGAATCAGCTCTTACCAATTGCCAATTCACAAAATATTCCTAGGATACTTTTATCGGATGCCAATTTGGTATTGGCAGAGATTTATTCGACTCGAGGAGAAGGCAAAAAAGCCGGCAAATATGCTAAAGTGAGTTTTCAGTTAAATCCCAGCAATCGCCAGGCGCTCGAGCTTATGCGTAAACACGGTTCAGGAAAAGATGATGAGAAGCTGACTCAATTGGTGGGAGCGCTTTATGTTGGTGACCAATTCTTTGCGAAGGGAAATTATTTAGCGGCTCAAGCCGAGTACAAAACGGCGTTCGAGGCGAATCCAAAAAATGGTTTGGCAGCGATGAAGGCGGCGAAAGCGCTCTGGAAAGCGGGACAGACACAAGATGCAATGGACTGGTTAGACAAGGCAATTCGAGCCAATCCATCTCTGGTGGAGCCGTATGTAATCAAAGCAGAGTATTTTACTGAGAAGTACGACTATTTTGCGGCGGCAACGATGCTCAAGAAAGCGCAATCGGTAAATAAAAATAGCTTCGAAATTTATCGTGGTATGGCACTGGTAGAGTTAAAACGTGGTAATCCCCAAGGAGCAATATCTTACTGCGAGACAGCATTAAAAATAAATCCCACCGATGTTAATTCCCACGTAATTACTTCGAAGGCTTATCTTCAGTTACAAAAAGTTTCTGAAGCCTATAAATTTGCAGGTCGGGCGTTGGAATTGGAAAATAGCGCGTATGAAACTCAAGATGCATATGCGAAAACTCTTGTGCAAATTCAAGGAGTAGAGACTGCTTACAATCATGTAAAAAATTTAATAAATACGTTTCCCTCTATGGTGAGCTATCGTCTAATTCTTGCCGACCTTTATTTTAGCGACGAGAGATTTGTAGATGCGGGGGCGGTCTATAAACAAATTACCATTATCGATTCATCTATGAAAGAAGGTTTTTGGGGACTGGGGAAGTCTTTGCAAGCCCAAGGAAAATTTAAGGAGGCAATTGACCCCTTGTTAAAGGCAGCGTCCCTTGATCCGAGTGACGCAAACTCATGGTTTCTGCTCGCCAATCTTTATTCCGCGGCGGGGCAGTATCAAAAAGCGATTTCGGCGTTTGAAACTGTAATTAATCGCAATCCATTGTTTCCACTTGCGCACTTGATGTTAGGAAGAGCGGCAATGCAGGTTGGAAATCTAGATTTAGCATTGACGGAAGCGCTAAAGGAACAGTCCAATAATCCACTTGGCCCGGATTCATTTTTGCTGGCTGCCGAAGTTTATAGCCAACAAGGACGGTATACCCAGTGCACGGGCGAAATTCAAAAAGCTTTAAAACTTGGAACTCTGGGTGCAAAGATTTACGTCATTATGGCGCGTTGTTATCGTTTGTCAGGCTCTATAGATACAGCGATGTCTATGATTCGCATTGCTGAACAAAGAGAATCAGGCTTGCCAGACGTTTATTTAGAGTTAGGATTGATTTATGAAGCTAAGGGCGACGCCACTTCGGCGGCTGAGGCGTTGAATCAATATTTAACGCTGGTGCCAAATGCTAAAGACGCTGCCCAGATCCGGCAAAAAATTAATTCGTTAGGTCGTTGAGGTCACATGGCGAGATTTATTTCAAATGTCCAAGATAAATTAACTGAGTCTTCAAAGGGATTGGCTCTGTTTTTGTTCAAATTATTTTCGGGACTGATTATAGGTTTAACCATGGCGCTGGCGGCGCAAGAAATTTTTGGATTTTCAAATTTGGTATTTTTCTTCGTAATTGTATGTATGACAGGGATATTTCTACGAATTGCTAACAAGTGGAACCTATTAATAATGGTTTTATTTGATTTATTCGCCGTAGTTGCGGCCTTATTATTAAAGATGTATGTAGTGATGGCACCGTAAAGGAAATTAGATGCTGGATCTTAAGGAATTAGAAAACGAAGTTTATTATAAAAAGTATGCCGAGTGCTTGAAGGCTCGTAACGGCGATACTTCACTTATTGAAAAGCTCGTTGAAGAAAACAAAAAACGAAAAAAATTAATTTTCGAGTCTGAAGCGCTGCGAGCCGAACAAAATAGAGTTTCTGAAGTTATTGGAAAACTTAAACGTGAGAAAACGGATGCCAGTAAGCAGCTTGCGGATATGCAGGAGCTCGCGGGGAAATTTAAAGCTCTAAATTCTCAACTTGATGAGGTACAAAAGAGAGTTGGTGAGATTGCGTTGCAGCTTCCGAACATGCCTCACGAATCGACTCCGAAAGGGAGTTCAAGTGACGACAATGTAGAGGTTAGAAAAATTGGGGAGCCGAAGAAACTTCCTTTTAAGGCTAAAGAGCATCAAGACGTTGGCTTGGGGCTTGGTCAGCTCGATTTAGAAAGAGGAGCAAAGGTCACTGGTACTAGATTTTATTTTTTATTGGGACAACTCGCGCATCTTGAGAGAGCTCTTATGAATTTCATGCTCGATATGCATACGCAAAAACATGATTATCGAGAAATGGTTGCTCCCTACATAGTAAATTCCAATAGTATGAAGGGAACGGGACAGTTTCCAAAATTTTTTGATGAGGTTTTTCATCTGCAAGGAACTGATTATCATTTAATTCCCACGGCAGAAACTTCGGTGACGAATTATTTTGCTGAAGAAATTTTAGATGAGGCGAAACTTCCCTATAAATTTGTGGGATTTAGTCCATGCTTTCGAGCTGAAGCTGGGGCCGCGGGTAAAGACACGAAAGGGATTTTGCGTGTCCATCAATTTCAAAAAGTGGAACTACTAAAATTCACGCATCCTGATCAGAGTTACGAAGAACATGAGAAGCTTACCCGCAATGCGGAGCAGGTCTTAAGAGAACTCGAACTCCCTTATCGAGTTATGCAACTTTGTACTGGAGATATCAGTTTTAGTGCGGCAAAATGTTATGACCTGGAGGTTTGGTTACCGGGACAAAATGCTTATAGAGAGATCAGTTCATGCAGTAATTTTGAAGCATTTCAAGCAAGACGCGCGAATATTCGCTTTAAATCTAAAGGAGGGAAGCCACAATTCGTGCACACTATAAATGGATCGGGTTTAGCGATCGGTAGGACGCTTATAGCGATACTTGAAAACTATCAGCAAGAGGACGGATCAGTTCTCATTCCCAAGGCCCTCCAGCCCTACATGAATGGGAAGACCAAGATTGACAAGCAATAGGCAAAACCGTTAGGTTTTCTTCTTTCTTAGAAGCGGAGAGATGGCTGAGCGGTTGAAAGCACCGGTCTTGAAAACCGGAGACCTCGCAAGGGGTCCGGGGGTTCGAATCCCTCTCTCTCCGCCA
>LWDK01000048.1 GCA_002083485.1 Proteobacteria bacterium SG_bin7
GTCACCCCAATTTCATACATACTGAACCTCAGATCCTTGGAAACACAAGGCTTGATTGGAAAAGAAGAAGAATTAAGGGGAAGCGCTGAAGCGACTTCCCCTTTTTCATTTTTGGTACTCCGCTCAAAGTTTATTGCCATTGCGTGATTCAGCATAATTTCACCATTCATCGAATATAGGCTGACGCCATTCAATGCTTTGCCATTGGGTTGCATTTTTATTGGACTTGGAAATAAAGCACGAATGACTGGAGCCACATCACGATTGTGTTGCCTAGCTGTCAACGAAAGCCTCGCTAATTTATCCTGAATCTCTTTTGGCGAGATTTTAGGGATCTTAGTTTGATGTCGCTGCAACATCCGGCTTTCACTTAAAAGTCTGGCCTTTCTCGACTCTCTGTCTTTAATAGAACTACTGATTGTCTCTGATGAGCTTCCGGTCATAACGAAGTTAACTAAATTAGTTAACTCCTGCTCAATCCTTCCAATTTCTTCGTCTATCTGTTTGAGTCGATGTGGTGCGGAAGACAGTTTTTTACTCAGAGCTCTATTGTAACGATCTACTGCATAATTCACAATTTCGGTTTGATTTAATTTATCCGCAACAAGGTCAAACAGTGTCGCTTCAACTCGGCCTAAATGGAGGACTTGTTTATTGTCACAAACTCCATTCTTGTGTGCTGAAGCACATCCGTAATATCCGCCCATTTTTCCACTAACAAGCATGAAATTAGAACCACAAACGCCGCAGTTCATAATACCTGAAAAAGGATGATCTGGAAGGTTAGCCGCTTTATTGCCCCAGCGACTTCGCCCTTTGGTCGTCACAGGAATTTTTTTGTTTTCTTCAAGTCGTGCCTGAACCCTATCCCATAACTCTTGATCGACAATTCGTAAATCCTCACGAATGTCTTTGCCTGCGAGGTGAGTCACCCAATCGGTAGCAGGACGGTTTTTTGCCGCCCGTAACTTGGTCTCAGGATGCACTCCGACTTTAGTTTTTTTCCATCGCCAAAGGCCAATGTATTTTTCATTTTGCAGGATATGCTGAGCACTCCTCGGCGACCATTTCGGGACCGCTCCTGGTTTCGCGTAAGCTGCCCCAGGAGATGGAATTTGCTCCTTATTCAACGCTTTTGCAATTCGCGAAAATCCAATTCCCGAATTGTACATTGAAAAAATTCGACGTATAATTTGCGCTTCCTGTTCGTTGATAGTGATCTTGTAGTGGGACGGAAAAGGTCGCCCTTTAGCATTCTCAAGTTTTGTCGGGGCCGAGTCATATCCAAATGGATGGTCTCCACAGGACAATCCCTGCAAAGCCCTCATCTCCATTCCGCGAATCACTCGCTCAGCATGAATGTCATTTGAAAAGTCATTCACCATGCCTTTGACTGTAAAAAACGTCTTAGCGCTCGGGTCTTCGCTACTGATGCCATCACAAATGGACACGAGTTCGACTTCGTACCATTTGAGCATATCGTAAAGACCCAGCAGATTTCCTAACGAACGAGTGAGTCTTGATAGATCGTCAACAATAAGAATTTCGAATGCCTTTTCCCGAATCCCTTCAAGAATTCGCTCATAGCTTTCTCGCCCAGCAAGCCTTCCACTCTGGGCCTCATCTTTTAATGTCCATGACGGCAGTAACTCAATCGAACGCCCATCAGTTTTTAATGCGCGAATTTGTCCGTTTTTCAAGCGGTAGTGAATTCGAGAAATCTGATCATCAGCACTATCCGCACTTTGCATATCACTGCTGTATCGAGCATAAATTGCCGCACGACAAGAAAGTTTCTTAGGCGCACCTTTTGTTTTGCTGGGATTCACTAATACACTCCTCGTTTGACTCGTACTTGACTTCAATGTCTTCAAAACTTTGTCCCCATTTTTCGCTCTTAATATCTTCATCAGTCCAAATCTCAACAAGTACATGAATAAGCTGCCGCCAGTTTTCCATGTTAACTCCATCTATTTTGTATCGAACTTGTTGATTTCCTCTATTAGTTTTTTAGCTTTTGCGATAGGCAGTGATTTCAAAAATCGAAGCACCTTAATTACAAATTTATTCGGACGCCTTACGCCATTCTCTATATTCATTACGCTGCCATACCCTGAGAGCCCAAGAAAATAAGCAAAATCCTCGGGAGTCATTTCCATCTTTTCGCGAATTTTTCTAACCTCATCAGGGCTCATGTCTTACTCTCAGTCTTATTAATAGTTTCATCATTGATGAAACTATTTGTCAACCGTTGAGAAGCTTTCTCCCGAGGTTTCTTATTGTTTGGAGCGTCGAATCCTGTTTGACGCAGCAGCAATCCCCTTAGTTCCGTTGGAACTTTTCCCGATTTTTTTGCTTTTTTAAACATAGACTCCAGGAGAGCCATTTCATCAAAGTGATCTAATCGGACCTCTTGAATTAAAGAATCAGTGAGATTCTTTAAAAAATAGGTCAGAACCCATGTGACTGCATCCGAGCGATTCACCTTTCCCGCTTCAAAGCCGTCGTTTACTCGACCTACAATCGCCTCTAACGCATCATCCGCAGTCTTCGTCACCGTCACTCGATAAATTTCTTCGCATTTTATCTCACTTGTTTTTTTTATTTCTATAGTTTCATTATCCATTAACTGGCCTTTCTTTTTTTTGCCGCTGCCGATGTTTAGTACCCAGTCCGTGACCCCTTCCACTCAACTCGTTGGGGGGGAGGGGTCACGGACGATCAGGGCTACGTTAAGAACGAGGCGGCGGCAAAAAACCTTTTTCTTTTTCTGTATTTATTCGTCCTTTACCCTTTTAATCCAATCATCAGAAGTGTTCCTCTTTGAGCTGCCAAAAGGAACACTTTTATCATCTAAATTTTTTCTATAATTTCTCTCAGTGTTTTGGTCTTAAATGCTGCCCGAATTTCCGCATTCATGGGATTGTTTTTCCAATCTTCAGCACTGATAAATCCAATTTTAGAATTTAGTTTGCCGTTGGCGACAAACCCCATGCTTCGTCTGATGGCTTCCTCGATGGATGGCTTCTCCACAATAAAGAGAATCATTTGATAGTCCCCACTGTAACTGTAAGCACTGATGGCTTTGTTGTAACGCCAATTTGTTTTTGCTGTCTTTTCATATTCAAGTGCCACAGTCATTGATTTGTCTTGGCAATGAAGATTAAAGACAGCATCAGGATATTTGTCCCCACCATCACGAAGGTTCAACTTAAAGGTGTTTGTTTTTCTGGATTTTAGTTCCTGCTCTGTGATCCATTTTTTGCAAATGGCATCGCGTTCAAGTTTTAAAAGTCCAGTAGCAACGGTCTCATCGTGCTTTACAAATTGTGGTTGTACAGGGGTAACAGGGTTCCATTTCATTTCCTCTGCTAGCTCTTCACCAAAGCTTCCGATGACGAAAGTATCAACAAGTTCGTCACAAGAATGATGCCTAAAAATCTTTGCATCTAAAAGAATCCGTAATTGCTTGCGTTTCCAACGCAGAGTTCCCCTGGAGAAAAACTCATTCCAAGTGGGCCTAGTTATCACGCCAACTTTGGTGACATACCTGATGGCTTCGTAAACAAGTGGCGAAACCTGTCTCCCGTTTCGATACTTCACTATGGCGCCTCCCAGCGAGTCGGTTCCGTAATAATATACTCGTAATGTCCTTCGACGTAGCGATTGCCCAAGACTTTACTTTCAACCCAGATAGCTTCAATCTTTGGTTGTTGCAAAGATGGAGTTATTTGTTCGGAAGGTTTTCGTGATAAGTTTTTTGCTTTCAACACTGCTAGCTCTTTATCTTTTTCATTAGACTCATGGAGTGCTGATCCCATGAAACCGCCAGCAAGCGCGCCCACACCAGCACCGATAATCACATTCCGAATTCGGTATTGGCCGTTCTTGCCACTGTCGACAATGCCGCCCAATGCGGCGCCACTTCCTGCGCCAATCGCAGTGCCTAGGGCAACTGACTTTCCCATCGATGAACAGCCAGTTTGAATTAACAACGCAGTTATACTCAAGATAAAAGTAATTGGATTTTTAAAATTCATACTTCCTCCTGCCTTTAAGGGGCGTCAAAGTTTGTCAATTTGTCTTCTCCAGTAAATTGACGTTGTTCGCTATTTTTCCCATTGAGTTCGGGCTTAGATTTTTCCATAAGTAATGGCATCATTGTTTTAGTCACTAGTGGTATTGGTTGAACTTCAAGGTCATCGGTCTTGCTAAATTTAATTCGCACAGTTTTAGTGCCGCGCTCATGGGGTATAATCATTATTGCTTCACCAACTCCCAAATCTTTTTTGAAGATATTAGGGTGAGTTGCGAATTCTTCCACGTCACGAACCGACATTTCGCCGCTCTTAGAAGCACCAAGAAAATTTCGTGTTTGACGCTCGGTTGCCTTGGTTGTTGCTAAAGTCCCAATAACCTTAGAGAAGTATTCTGCCGAGTTTGGATCGTTCCCCCGCATAAATACTTTAAGATTTGTATTTGTTAAAATTGAATTGGCAATAGATTCGCCTAAGGCCGTGATGTCACCCAATGCTTGATGGGCAAAGACAATTCCGACGTTGGCAGATCTTGATTTATTCAAGATCGAAACAAATCCCTCATAAAGATATTCAGAAAAATCATCCAGGAACACACTAAAAAATTTCTTCGTATCAGTGCCCGCAAGCCTATGACGATTGGCAATCGCAGCTTGCAAGGATTGTAATACAAGTTTTCCCGTAGCCCGCCCCAGGAATGGCGAAAGAAGAACCGGCAACTGAAAATAAATGATTTGATTATTTTTGAGTGCCTCATCAATGGTAATCGCATCCTTTTCGGCATTAAAAAGTTTAGCATTTTCGCCAAATGAGAAGTGACCAATCGCCGTGAGTAGTCCACTTGTTCTTTCTTCACGGTCTTTGTAGCTCATAGACTCGTAGGTAAGAAACCAGTTTCTCAGAATTACATCTGACAAATTCTCTACCTCTTCTTTTAGATTATGAGGTCTCGATATCGCCTGATGAAGTCGCTGAAATGTAGGGACGATTCCGCACGATTCAAAAATGCGCATGAACTGAACCATAACTTCGTACTGAAGAGTGCGATAATAAGGATTATCAAATTCAAATGCATTAAAGACACGTTCTGTAATTTCTTCGGCGGTTCCACCAAGCAGAGGGTTAAACTGAAAAGACTCACGTCGACGACTTAAGCTAAACAGACGAAAATCCTTTTCTCGTCCCGCAAGTTTTGTATAGGCCCACAGCTTATCAATTAATGAATTGTCGGCCTTGCCATCAATGAGCAACAGACCTTTTCCTGAATGAATATCCTGAATCGCCCAAGGCAAGATCACACTTTCAGTTTTGCCAGCATTTGTGGTGCCGATGACCTGTGTGTGCATAGCTCTTTGATTTGGCTTGATCCAAATGTCTTCTCCCTTATCTGTCGTTCCGCAAAAGACAGAATCTTGAGTTTTTTCCGTGATTCTTTTTTCAAAATTATTGATGTCCCTTTGTTTCTTGATTTTCGTCCATACCAATCGCATCAAAGGCATCAAAACTAATAGTGCAAAAGCAACCACCAAAGCGAAGTTTCGATAAGACAAAAGCGTCCATGCCCAAAATCTTTCGAAAACCTTCAAAGATAAAAATGTCCCAGCCATAATGAGGGCGACTTGTTCGCCGTACCCAGATGGTTTATTGTTATCTGCCATAAGTGACCCCAGCATCTCGAAAGGTGAAAGGTTGATTTAAAATCGCGATAGTTTCGGCACCGTTTTTTAGTTCGATCCACTTTCGTTCTTTTTGCAGTTCTTCACCTATCGAATTGGCTCGATCAGTAGCCGTTTGAGCAACGGCGTTGCGAAGTCCATTTTCATGGCCACCCTGATTTGCCCCTAGCATTCCCGTGCTCATAGATCCTTGAGCATAAGCACCAATAAATCGTGTGAGAGTTTGTCCAACCACATTTTTTACGCGGTCTGAGTGAACATTGCCACTGATCCCAATCTGCCCATCATGGTCAATGCCGATTGCCGAGAATGGTCTTTCTCTTCCATCGGGCATGATGATGGATCGCCATGAAATAGATGCGCGCTCCGAATCGGCATCAAATGTAGCATCGCCGAGAACCTTTGATCCGCTCGGAATAGCCGTACAACTGTCACCTGCAACATCATAGGTAACGATGCCCATGACGGGCATACTTTGATTGGTAATAGTGATTTGATTGCTCAAACGAATCGCAATTTTGGTTCCAGCAGAAAGTTGAGTGCGAGAATTAACACCCTCACGATTTAAAATCATTGATGAACTAAAATCTTTATTAGAGTTAACTCCACTTGATCTTGTTGCGGAATTTTGCCGATACAAATAATCAAGTGATCTTGGAATCTGTTGCGTGCTGGTCTGTGACTCTTGAAGTTGTCTAATGGTCTCTTGAGTTGGATCATTCTCAATCTTCAGATTTTGCGCAAGACTTCCGCGTTCTGCCTTTTCGTGAAAAGTATCTTGCTCCGGTTTCGACTCAGGAATCAGCATAATTCCAAAAATTAAAACGCTAACTGTGGCAGTCGCACAAATTTGCACTCTGGTCCAGTTTACATCGCGCTTACTGGTAAAAGGCTTTGCTTCTTTTAGGAAGTATTGTTTTAAGTCCAATTTAATCTCCCTTACTAGCGCTTCCACGAAGCAATTTTTTGAAGCGTTAAATGAGATGTCTTCCTTCGTCTTAGCTCCACGCGCAGAGGTTCACTGATTTTTAAATCAGATTCTTGCAGTTGGATAACACCAAAAATTGATTTCTGCGGAGTTACCTCCAGGCTCGACATAAAAAGATTATGAATAGGTCGTGACTCACCTGATTGTGTGACCCACATCCACTCTGGTTTAAATGGCTCCTGTTGAGTTGAGGTCACAACAAATTTGACCAGCAAAACACCGTCTTTGGATCGGCCAAGACGATTTACACTTAAAACTAGTGTGTCATTGCGGAGCAAGCTCTTATTGTCGGTCCATTGAAATAGATCGACTTTTTTATTTGTCGATACTGGTCCTTTTGGGGAATCAAGATAAACCACATAGTCAGCCATGGATTGATTGCCAGAAATAAGTTCCACATTAAACCGCCTCCAATCGGTGTATATATAGAGATTGCTTTTTACCCCATGGGAAAGAGGTTTAATCGTAATGGCCTGATCGAGATATTCTACCTTAAATGAGTTTTGATCGCCGACAACTACGCTGTTAGGGCGATCAGGTACCTGAATGATGGTCGCAATTCCGCTACTGGTTCTGACTGTGACTACTTGATCGCCCAGAACGGAAACTCGTCGAACTCGCTGAGCTGCTTCCGATTTCCATGCCAGAATTGTTAGAGCAAATACTACCAAAGATATTGCTTTCATTGATCCTCCTCATGCTTTTTGGAAAATCAAATGGTCGCGCAAGTAGTTTTAATTATTCTTCACGTTCTTTTGAAATATAAAGGCCCCAAGGATTTTCTTTTGTTCGCGGGCCATTTTCAAAAGTGAGTTCAAGTTTCAAATTTCCTGCGGCTTTTAGGCCTTGAATCGATGTCACTCGATCACCAGTGATAAGGGCCGTTTGTCTGTTTAAATTGATATCAATTTTTTCAGGATAAACCTTCTGTGAAACAACTTTATCAACAGAAAACTTAGCTACGTTAGCAACGGCCACTTGAAACGCCTTCAGAGCCTTTTGAGAAATAAAATTCTCGGACTCTTTTAGCTTTTTAACCACGTCGTCTGGTTGCCATTGGTAGCGTTTTTCAAGATAGCGTTTAATTCCTTCACGAATTTGGTCCTCGGGTCTGGGTAGTTCTGCACTTGAGACTTCGCGTCCGTTGTTGTCCAGAGTGATTACAGTTGGGTCTTTAGTTACGACCGCAATAACCAAGCTCATCATCATAAAAGTAATGGCCAACGCGGCGATTGCAAAAATTTTCAGGAATTGATTTGAGTGCCATAACTCGCCAACCATTTTTGGTAATTCAATTGATTTTAATTTTACGAGCTTATTGTCTTGCATTTTATTCCCTTTTCTTAATACATATAGCGTTTACGTTCTTCATCTTGTCGCTTACGTCGTGCTTCAATTTTTGAATGAACAAAGTTACCGGCAGTGCTGATCGCATTTCGCGATGTTGATGCCACTATTGTCGCTCTTGCTGGGGCTGCGGCCATTGCTGCAACACTTGCAGCACCAATAGCAGAAGACATGGATTGCATACCTCCGCCAACCAATGATTTCACAATAGATGGAGTCATTAGCATGGCAACCGAAATGACGAAATTCATTACGATTAATACTAAATAATTTCCCTCGGCTCTGTAAGCATCGCCGAATGACAAAGCAGCCAGCATTGCTCCCAAAATCGCCCACACAATTTTCCAGCAGGCGACTTCAATCATTCCCTTAAATAGATTTTTTGTGATGACTTGGGTCCCTTCAAATAAGTTGAATAGCAATAGCAAAGGGGCTGAGATCATAAAGAAAATCCAAAAGAAGTGATACATGGCAATCGTTAAATAACGAGCAATATACAAAATGAGGTAACTCAAGAATGAAAGTGTGGCGATTATCAAATCATTAAACTGCAAGATCACACTTGTTACTGATACTGAGTAACTATCAGATTTTTCCTGGGCCATTCGAATCAGTACGTCAAGACTATTGAGCTTATCAATTTTTTCAGCAACTCCTTCTGTGACATATAAAATCGCATTTGAAATGTCAGGAAAAGCCGCTAGTAAAATCGTTGCAATTACGGCGCGCTTGATTATATCAATAAATTCAGGACTGCCAGTGGGTGATCTAAACCATGCCACGGTCACTGCTAAAGCGAAAAACACCGGGAGAAACAGATAGTACATATTCACAAATTCGTGGTGAAGATCACGAGCAAGAGGACCTAGCAAATCAAATTGTGGCATGGTCTACCTCGCTGAAGTTGAAAGTGGCGTTAAAGCAGTTTTCTTAGGAAGTGCACCCAATGCATTTGAGATTCCTCCGTACTGTGCTTTAAACTGTGTTGCTTGTAGTTTTTCTTTTCGGTTTGATAAGGCCATATTCTGTCCCATCATTTTTAACATCATCGAATTGGTCCGCAGAACCTGTGTAGTGACGCCAATTAAAATCGCGATTGATTCGGCTGTAAGCTTTCCCGCTCCTTGAGGACTTACTTTCTGAGCGTGAGCGACGATGCGTTTTGTTTCGTCATCCACACTATCAGCGTATTGAAAGAGTGTTCCATTCATTGAAATACTCTCTGCAACGGATTTATCCTGAGCTTCTTGTAAACGATATTCACTTGTCTGGGGAATGGTCCCATATAAATCTTCAATTGCTCGTTGAACCTGATCCGCAGTTTCGAGCCCAGCATAAAGACCGGGATTAAATTTTGGATTGATAATCCTTATCACTGCAAGGCCATCACGAATCCCTCGATTAATATCGCGCATAAGTGAAAGTGTGTCGTTTCCAGTGCTGACAATTCGCTGAAGCTCATAAAGCTGCTTGATGGCTTGAGCTAAAATCTGCACAAGGACAGCGACGTCGCCTCCAAATATGTCGGCTTTCCCCGGTTGAGGCATTGTCAACGTAAATACCAGGATTGCAGCCATAATTTTCTTTTTCACGCAACCTCCGTATTCATTTCCCTTGGGCAATCCCATTGGGATAAGTTTTCGCCGCTTTTTCAATTGCCTCGACAAGAGTTAATCCTTTCGATCGCTGTTCGTGAATATACCGATTGTCGGCAGCATCAGATGTCGACAGCCAATACTCAAAGGGGCTTGGGTAAATACGAATGACTTGACGATGATCCCCCTCAATCATAAACCCTTCCGAAAATTCTCCTTTACGTTGTTCAAGTGAGTAAATGAGATTCAACTCTTGTTTGTTGAGTTTAAGGGCTTGGCGCAAAATTTCAGAATCACCTCGCTGAAGAAGAATGAATTTCGTAGCGGTATTATTCATAATCGCGGGGCCGATAGGACTTTCGACAATTTCCTCTATCCCTTGAGTGATGAACGTGATTCCTGATCCCGTTTTACGAAGGGTACGTGCGCAATACTCCATAAATCCTGCCGCCGCATCGGACTTTAGGAGTTGCCAAGCCTCATCCAAGATAATGCGTTTTTTGCTCACCTTATCTTGTTCAATCTGCCTTAAAATAAAATCCGTTAGGATAAGGATCATCACGCTTTGAAGGTCGGGATAATTTGAAAGACCTTTTAGATCAAATGTACAAATTGGCGCATCGGCTCTGAGTGAACCAATTCCATCAAGTAGTTTTCCATAGGGTCTACTTCCAGTCCACATGAAGAGGATTTTCGAAATATTCACTATTGACGAGTCGTTATTTTTAGAAAGTTTTTCGGTCAGATCCGACATAACGGGCACAGTACCGGCCTTTCTTTTCTCTTCATAAAGCTCGATGATCGCTTTCTCTAAAAGCACTCGATCTAGTTTTGTGAGCTTTGTCTTTTCATCTTCGACAACCATAGATTCGATAACTGCCAAAAGCGACTTCAGCTTTTGATTGCTCGGTCCATCGGCTGGATTCGGTACATCAAAAGGATTAATTCGGTACTGATCGGACAAATCCATTTCAAGATATTGACCACCGAGTGCCTCAGTTAGTTTTTTGTATGACCCACCAATATCAATGATAAACACACGAAGACCCCGCGCAAGCTCTTGAGCTAAAATACAGTTATTCAAAAAACTTTTCCCTGCACCCGAAGAACCAGTCACCAACGCATTATAGTTTGTGAGTTTTAAATCAAAGGGATTAAAGCTCACAAGTCCGTTAAGACGATTTCTAAAAATCACCGCAGGGTCGTCGTCTCCTTCGCGTGGCCCAAAGATCGGGATGAAATCAACCAAGTTATTGGTCTTAATTTTCTTAGCACGCTCTAGCTTAAAAGGAGCTGCCGGAAGATTGCCTTTAAAAACCTTCCATGAGCCAACGGTTTCCTCTAGGCCCTCGGCACCCTGAAGCGAGCGAAAGCGAGAAAGCACTTCGCGCACTTGTCTATTGAGTTTTTTATTTCCCTCATCAGTTGCAGGGGCACGAAGAATAAGACTCATTTGAGCTGCATAAATTCTCTGACCTGTACTTAGTAGTTCTCGGATTAATTCTTCAGTAGAAGAAAGCTTTGTTTCACTTTCAAGGTCACTGACCTTGTTTCCTGATGTTGCCGCAAGTGAGTGGGCCATTTTTCGTTTTTGGTTGAGTTTATTCATCTCATCCGACTGACTTGGCACCTCAAAAGTCATCATTAAGTCATAATGAAACGGCATCCGAAGAAATGTCGAAAGCTGACCCGCAAAAGTCACTTCTGGCAAAGTCTTAAGTGTAATGATCCTGTGGTGGTGTGAGTCCAAAGTGAATTGCTCAAAGCCTAAGATCAAATCCCCAAAAACCATTTGCTCCCGTGGTGACTGTTCGGCAAGCCACTCGATTGACTCCAGAGTTTCACCTTCAAGATTATCCCTACTAGGGGTCTTAATCGTTGGTGTAGGCTCAGTTTTTGATCGCTTAGGATTCAAAATGCCATAGATATGCGATTGTATTTCAACTACATCTAAAGACCGACCATGTAGACCAATCGAAGCAAACGATGAAACAAGTGTGTCCACATTTTGAAAGAGGATTTCGAGTGTTTCGTCATAGGACTTTGCTGCATTATCAGAAAAGTCTTCCTGCTTTTTCAGGAAACTGAGTTTTTTTCCATCAACCATTTGCGTGCGTAAGTAAATGGACAGCTCAGGCCGATAAAGCACCGAAGCTTCTAGTGCTTCTGTGAGCTTTTTCTCTCTGAAGTCAGCAATACTTGCCACAAGCGGATGAATTGCCTGATTCTTCCCATCAGCGTGTTTTTGAATCATGTTGGAGTAGTCAGAGCCAACCGATAAGAAAAACTGCACAGTAGTATTTTCGGAAATTGAGTTCAGAACTCCGCGCAATCTCATCGCAAGTTGATTAACTTCACAATCATCAAAGCATTCAATATCGAGTAGCGAGAGTCTGATTCCTGCCACCAATGAACCATCATTTAAAATTAAATGTGGTCTTGGTTGATTTTGAAACTCCCAATACGGGAGTTCTTCGCACAAAGAGGCTTCAGCGTTTGTTTTTTGAAACATGTTTTACCTTTCCATTAAATTTTCTATAAAAGCGGTCTACTCCTCCTGCTGCGTAGTAGGCAGGACGAATTAAAAACTCGCCTAGGTGTTGAACGTAGTTGTCGGGCCGACCTTTCTTGGCAAAATGGAGGAACAACGCCAATCCCAGTGTCGTTCCCCACACAAGCGGATACCGAAAGGAAGTCCCACCAAACACCAAGTTCGTAATCGCAAGATTGAAGAAGATGAGAAGCAAATCCGGGAGTTCATATCCAAAGAGTTTGCTTTTCATTTCTAGGGCGCGTGGCACTTTGGTCGTGATGAGGCCTTCTTCCTCCATTGCTCCTCCTTAACGAACAGTTTGAGCAATAAAGTCCACAATTCCTTGCGCGCCAAAGCCGATAATGCAACCGATGATGGCGTAAGCAATGTGCTGTTTTGCATTTGGGTTTCCGGTGAAGAAAGAAATCCCAGCAATCGCAATCCCGATCACTGATAGCAGAGGGAGGATGACTCCCGTAAGCTTTGATTTAATACCCATCAAACTTGTCTCTAGCCCTGCGTGGGCAAGTTCAGGTGTTAAGGTTCCTACTGCGGCGACCAACGCCAATGTCAGCACCATTTGTTTCTTATTCATTCTTGTTCTCCTTCTAAATCTGTTTTGTGGCCTTCAAAAAACTTCGCAAATAATAAAATTTAAGCCGCCTCTAAAGCTGGAAGTCCCCCAGGCGTTGCTGATTCTTCAGGAAAAATGCTCATATAGATCTTCTTTTCTAGAAGATCGAAGTTCAGCTCAATTACGTTTTTTCCCGTTAGAACTTTAGCGTTGCCGACAATGTTCCAAAAGTATTTATTTTTGCTTGCGCCAGATTTGTTGGGCTCTCTGGTCATCAATAAATATTTGGACGAGTCGTCTTTGCTCGGCAGAAGAAAGAATTTATCTTCCAAAAGCGTCCAAAGGCGAAGTGTGTAAATGCCTTGACCCTCTTTTAAATAGGCCATGCCTACAGTTTTCTTTTTAGAACCACTTTCGGGTCCCTCCACGAAGAGTTGAAACCGATAGAACCTGGTTGCTTTCATTTTTTCCATTTGAGTATCTAAAACTTCTTTCAATGCTTTCATTTTTGTTTTCTCCTAATAGGTTTTGGTAAAAATATTTTTCTTTGTTTCTTTTCATCAATTCATCGAGAGTTATCCACTCCGCATAATTTCCATTTCTAACTTGATAAATTTTTTCATCAGATTTGCTCGCAAATAGTTTTAATAGGTTTAGTAGTTTCATCGTCAGTCCCTCTGGATGTTGGTCTGAGCTTCAAGTGAGTCCCAATTGCAATAACAGCAATAAGGGGGTTCTGTCTGAAGATGAGTGACCCCTCCACATCGAGGGCAAACGTGTTTGCGTCCAACAACTCGAAGAGGAATTACTTCCTCGTCGGGAATGAAGTCACAGTCGTCCAGCTCAAGAACGTGAAGCTCTTTTTTTTCGTTTTTAAACTTTGGCCTGAAGTAGCCATCCATAAATCCTCCTTTCGTTTTACGGGAGGACTTAAAAGCAATCTCGTGCCAGATTTCTCAGGCCGCGCAGTTGGCGTGGAAGTATTGAATTAAGTTTTTAAAATTATTTTGGATTCGCTGTTCTTGGTGAATTTATGCTGCGGAGTGAAGGTTCTCTCATGCGCGAGAGGCGACTGTGAGAAATGAGAGGCTTTGGCGATAAGTTAGTTCGCAATTGAGAAAAGACTATTCCGCCGAAATAGCCCTTCAACTACAACGGTGCTCTTCCTTCACATCGGGATCTGGTAGGTTACTAAAGACTCAATATAAGATTTATCATTTAACTGGGCTGTTTCAAAATTAGATACTACACGGATAACCATTCGATAACGCACCACTTTTACAGAAAAAAATAATTTGTAAGAATTTGAAATCCAATTTCACTAATCCATATGACGACATCAAATTCGATATTTGGAGGAAAAATGAGGATCACGAATATTATTACCGCAATGACAATTGCATTGTTTGGTCCAAACGTCTGGGCAGGGGTCTATAAAATTGATGAGTCACATACTCAAGTAGGCTTTAAAATTAAGCATCTTGTGATTTCAACTGTATCTGGGCGATTTAATAGGTTTGCAGGAACTTTTGAGTTCGATCCTAGCAAGGGTGAAATCAAGGGATTGAGTGTAGATATTGACGCATCTTCAATTGATACAAATGAACCTGATCGGGACAAACATTTAAAAGGTCCTGACTTTTTTAATGTTGAGAAGTTTCCTAAATTGACCTTTGTAGCAAAAAAAATAGTCACCAAAGAAAATAAGCCTACAAAAATCGAAGGTGAATTAACGATTCACGGAATTAAAAAATCTGTCACACTGGATGTAGACTACAAAGGATCAACAATAGACCCATGGGGCAACGAGAGAATCGCTTTTGAGGCTTCTACTCAGGTCAATCGAAAAGATTACGGACTTAATTGGAACAAGAATCTCGATAGAGGCGGAGTCATGATCGCTGATGACGTGAAGATTCTAATTGAGGGCGAAGCATTGCTTCAAAAGCCTGAGTCGGTTGAAAAGAAATAAGCAAAATAACTCTTTGAAAGGGGTATATTAAGTGAAACAATTAATTTTATCTATTCTGATGATAAGTTCCGCTGCGTTTGCAGATGGATTCAAAATCGGACTCGGTGGCCACTGCCCAGTCGGTTATGTTATGGCTGGAAAGCAGGTCTTTGGTGATCCGAAATTCTCATCTGAATATCAGGGCACGACTTATTACAACTCGAGCGCGGAGGCAAAAGCAATGTTCGACAAGGAACCTGCAAAATATGTCGAAGCTGTAAAATACAAAGGCTTCTGTGCGACGGGCTTAGCTATGGGAAAGCAACTTGAAAGCGATCCTGGAATCTTTTCTAAGATTGACGGCAAAGTGTATTTCTTTAGTAGCGCCGAAGCAAAAGCGATGTTTGATAAAGATGCAAAAAAGTACGTAAGTTTGGCTGATAAAGAATGGAATAAAATAATTAAGAAATAAACAACCAAAAACAAAAGGAGTAAGAAATGAACAAGACAGTAGTTTTAACAGCAGCATTAACGGGGCTTATAATGGCAGGTTGCGCATCCGGCGCCAAAGGGACATCTGACTCTTCGAGCTCGGTTGCTCAAGGTGAGTGCCATGGTGTGAATTCATGTAAAGGTACTGGAGAGTGCGGTGGCGCAGGTCATTCTTGCGCGGGAAAAAACTCGTGCAAAGGGAAAGGTTGGCTTAAGCTTTCCAAAGCGGATTGTGATTCAAAAGGTGGAACATTTAAAAACATGTGAGGGGTAACTATGAATAAGACTATTCGGCGATTGCTGGTTTAATAGCGTCGGCCATGGTACACGCTGAGCAAAACTCGATCGCAGGTAAGTCTGCTAGTCGCCCAAAAAATGTAGTCTTAGTCGGATAGGAAGAGCGTCATAATGACAAAAGAAAATACCATGATTGGCGTTGGATTACGTCCAAGCCACTATCCAGAATTAGAAGCGAACTCTGAAACCAAGGTTGATTGGTTTGAGGCCATTTCTGAAAATTATATGAATACTGAAGGACGTCCACTGAAGATGTTGCTTCACGTTCGTAAAACCTATCCTGTTGCTCTTCATGGGGTAGGTCTTTCTATTGGTTCGCATGATGGTGTTTCACAAAATTACTTAAATAAGCTTAAAGCGCTCGTTAATCGCGTTGATCCAGTCATCGTGTCGGATCACTTCTGTTGGTCGAGTATCGGAGGCCACTACTCACATGATTTACTCCCCTTTCCGTTTCATTCGGAAACACTCGACACACTTTGCGAGAATGTCGAAAAGGTACAAGATTTTTTGGGAAAGCAGATCTGCTTAGAAAACATCTCCTACTACTTAAAATCTAAAACTGATGAGATGTCCGAATCCCATTTTATTAATGAAGTTTGTAAAAGAACTGGCTGTGGGCTTTTGCTCGACCTAAATAATGTTGATGTGAATGCCAGGAATCATGGATTTGGCGCTTTTGAATTTTGCAAAGAACTAGATTTTAATAATGTTAAGCAAATTCATTTAGCAGGACCATCACAAGAAGAAGGTTTTGTTTTTGACACCCACTCCACTCCAGTGCCAGATTCTGTTTGGGAACTCTACCGGCAATTCATAGGCATAAAAGAGAAGGTTCCGGTTATTATCGAGTGGGATGAAAATATTCCTTCATTTCAGGTTTTAGAGGAAGAGGTGCATAAAGCACGGAATATCCTATCCTCTCTAGAGGCAAATCCATGACAAATGAGTCCCTCAAAAACTGGCAGATTCTCTTTTTTAGTTACATTACGAGTATTGAAGAGAGTTTATTACACACAGCGAATTCAATGAACGAAATGTCTGTTCGGTCTTGCGCGGATATTTATAGGCGTGGATATAAAGCTCGTCTTGTCGAAAGCTTGGGTGATACTTATTCAGCGACTTGGTGGGTTTTAGGTGACGAAGATTTTCTAAAGTTAGCAGATGAGTTTGTGGAAAGTGTTCCTTCAAGGAGTTTTGATCTCTCAGATTATGGCAAAGAGTTTTCTGATTTTTTAAAGGACTCCCCCGTCATTTCAGAAATTCCATTTCTTTCTGAGTTAGCTCAGTTTGAATGGAATTTTAAAACGTTGTTTCACACAAAAGACATCCCCAATGTTGAAAACATTTTTAGGTATGTAGAATCAGATCCTAATGTGAAAATTTACCTGTTGCCATCAGCAATTTTATGGAAATCAGATTTTGCCATTTACGAAATCTGGAAACGAAGAGAGGAAAATGTTACCTCATTGAATGAAATAGATTTGGGCAAATCTGAATCAATTTTATGTTTTAAAATAAATGGAAAAGTGAACATGACCTCGTTAGAGGAATCAGATCTTCGGATGTTGCAACAGTTTGAAACTCCTAGGTCAATCGAGGATGCTGTTGCTAGCTACCAGAGCCGTTTTGGTGAGGTAACGCCAGAATCAATTCAAAGAATTTTTTCGAGAATTGGCGCACTCGGTGTGCTAGGTGTTTAAAATTATTTTCATCCAATACGGATGCGACTTCGAGGTTGAAAATCAGAGCTCTTCGGATTAGATTTGCACATACATAGGAGCTCGCTTGAGAAAAGCTAAGTTGGTTAAATTGATCGAAAGTAATGAGATAAAAAGTTGGCAGTTATTGATGTCTACTTTTCAGTGTGTTTACCGGCAATTGGAAAAGGGACTAGCGGACAAAGAGGTATCAGTATCTCGGTTTCAAGTTCTTTTTTGCCTCTATTTCGATGGTAGAACCAGTTCTTCTGAACTTTCTCGCAAGTTGCTAGTTACACGCTCAAATATGTCGATGTTTTTAAAAAGAATGGAGGCAGATGGACTCATTAATTTTATTATTCCTAAGGGACAAAAGCGGCCAGTGATTGAACTTACAGCTAAAGGAAATCGGTTCTTCGAAGGTATTTTTCCAGCCCATGCTGCTCGAGTAACAGCCATGGTGCATTCGTTCTCACCTGAGACCATTCGTGATCTTGAGAAAGTTATACGTTGCGTCTCGAAAGAGATGTAAAAGAAAAAGCATGCACTCCTGTAACAGCTTGCCAAATAAATGTTAATATGTGAACATTTTATAAAATGACAACTCCAGACTTATCAACGACACGTGAAATTTTGGCTGCCTTTCGATCCAAGAATTGGGACGCACTTGAAATACTCGTTAAGCAATACACGGAGATGCTTCTTAAGGGGGCATTGAGCCTAGGTTTTAGGGCGCAACAAGCTGACGATCTTGTTCAGTCTGTTTGGGCAACCTTTTTTGAGGTGATACACACATTTGAGGGTCGATCACAAGTAAAGACCTTTCTGTTCGGAATTTTGATCAATAAATCTCGCGAACTTAGACGCGAGAATAAAAAAAGCGACAGTCATGATCCGATTGATGAAGTGATGGAGGATCGTTTTAGCCAACATGGTTCTTGGGCTAAACCACCGATAGCTCCAGACCGCTTTGTCGAGTCAATTCAAAGCCTTCAGATCATACAAGACTGTATAGAACACCTACCTGTTAATCAGCGAGCTGCGTTTTGCTTTCGGGAGGTTGAGGATTTAGAAATGCCTGAAATCTGTAAGATTTTGGACGTAACTAACACTAACCTAGGTGTTCTTCTTTATCGGGCGAAAAATCGCCTAAGAGAATGCATCGAAAGAAAAGTGGATAGAAAGTAATGTTGTCCTGTAAAGAGACCGTTCATATTTTGTCCTCTGGCCAAGAGCTCTCGTTTCGTCAGAAACTTGAGCTTCGAGCGCATTTATTTATGTGTAAGCACTGCTCGAGCTATTTTAAGCAATTAAAAGCTATAGCTGCTCAATTGCGACAAAATTTTCGAGAAGTCACAAAGACGAACCCAGAACACGTTCGAGACCTTGAAGATAAAATCATAAAAAGTGCTAAAAAGTCAGGGAATTCAGGTCAGTAGTTGACTCAAAATGAGAAGACGCTTCTGGATCTTGACATTTGGACCATACGGTCCTATATTAAGATCATGGCAAGCGGAAGACCTCAAGAATTTGATTCAAATAAAGTTATTTTAGCAGCGATGGATACTTTTTGGTCCAATGGCTTCGACGGGACGTCGATGCATCAGCTTTTGAAATCAACAGGACTTTCGAAAAGCAGCCTCTACCAAACCTTTGGTGGCAAGCAGGAACTGTTCATCAAGTGCCTTGAAGAATACACACTAGCAATGAAGGAAAAGCTTCTTACCCAGCTGAGCTTGTCTAAATCCGGAGTCAGTTTTATTAAAGAGGTCCTTCTGTCTACAGCCGAGGAAGCAAAGGGAACTAGCATACCGAAGGGCTGCCTCATCATGAATACCGCGATAGAATTTGCTCAGAGCAATGCTGCCGTATCAAGAACGGTTAACAAAGGAATCGAAGCTTTCCAAGCGATATTTCTTACGGCACTTAAGAAAGCACGAGCGGCAAAGGAAATTGATGAGACTGCTGATTTAGAGCAGCTTTCTTCGTTTGTTGTCAGCAGTATGAGTGGGATTAAATCGATGGTAAAAGGCGGAGCCGATGAAAAATCGGTCCGCTCAATTGTTGAGATTGTTATGCGGTCTATAGGCTAGATTTTTTTTGCTTAAATATGGACCGAAAGGTCCATAATAGGGAGTGATGAGATGAAAAACTTTGTTCTTAGAATGATGAAGATGCGATTTCCATGGAATGTATGGGTTATGCTCTTGGGCGGCGTCAACTTCGTTGGAGGCCTACTTTTTTTAAATACATTTGAAGGCAAATTTGCATTGCTAGCGATGATGGGGGCATTGATCGTCATGTTGGCCATCTACTCCAAATATGGTTTCGTGAGACTGCTTGGTCTCGGACATATTCTTTTTTGGCTTCCTTTTGTGATTTGGAATCTGGCTCGGCTTTCGGAACCTTCGGCACTTAATAGTGACTTCAAAATCTGGCTGATTGCGGTCTCGGTATTCAACTCCCTCTCATTGCTATTGGATTTTGCCGATGTCATAAGATTTTTTAAGGGAGAAAAAGCTGAAATGTCCTAGGGAGAAAATTTAAACGTAATTTTTTAACTGACGAAGTCAGTTATACATACAACCCAAACAGAGGAGAAAAAATGGGAAATTTAAAGATTACCAAAAAAGAAAACGCCAAGCCGGAAGCGGCAGATTTGCTAGCTGGAGTAGATAAGAAATATGGTTTTATCCCAAACCTTATGTCTGTTTTTGCAGACTCGCCTGCTGCACTACAAGCCTACGTGGCTCTTTCGGATCTTGTCGGTAAGAGCTCTTTTAACCCAGAAGAGCAACAAGCTATTTTGCTTGCGACAAGTTATGAGAACAACTGTGATTACTGCATGGCTGCACACTCAATGGTCGCGGCAAAAATGGTGGGAATGCCTACTGACAGACTCAATGCTATCCGAGGTGGAACTCAAATCTCAGATAAAAAAATTGATCAGCTTGTCAGGTTCACCAAAGACGTAGTAGCTCATCGAGGAAATGTAAGCAAAGAAGCTATCGCAGAATTTCAAAGTGTTGGTTATACGAATCAACATATTCTTGAAGTTCTACTTGGGGTCGCGATGAAGACACTCAGCAACTATACAAATCACATTGCTGAAACTCCGTTAGATCCTGCATTTTCTGAATTTAAATGGAACAAAAAATAAAGAATTAACGTACTCTTCAGAGGAGATTCTATGACATCAAAAATAAAAATCTATTCTACAAAGTCTTGTCCCTATTGTATCCGTGCAAAATCATATTTTGCAGCCAATGACCTAAAATTTGAGGAAATTGATCTAACGAATAATTTTTCTGAAATTGACAGAATTAAAGCGAAAACGGGTCACAGAACGGTGCCACTTATTTTTGTGAATGAACAATTCATTGGCGGCTACACTGATATGATTTCTAAAATTGAATCTGGAGAGTTAGTTTTAAAATAATTAAATGGCGTTGGCAATAGCCGCCTCATAGAGCAGTTTCGAAGCCAGACATATACCGCTGATCTATCCAATTTTTGAGTCGGAGCGCCCACTTGCCTTCGAAACTAAAATTACCCCATACAAGACGAGCGGAGTTTTCTCCGGTGATGAGAATATTGAGTTGTTTGGTCTTAATTTTAAAAACAGTGGGTTCTAAACCATTCAGCACGTTTCTAATGCTGTGAACAAGGTGACGTCCTTGATGCACGGCAATTACCCCAGATCTAGGAAGGTTTGGATAACCAGCCATTTCAGCTCCATCTCCGGCGGCGAACATAATGGAAGACAAACGAAGTCTTGAATCCACTTTCCCTGGGAATATTTCAGATGGCTGAGTTGGAGTGACTATAAAAATGGAATCAAATTTTAAATTTCCACCGTGGCTTAATTTGAGCGTCTTTTGATAAATTTGATTTACTGACTCACCGAGATGAATTTTGATTCCACTTTTTAAAAGAGACTGCTTAATCTGCTCCGAAATTTTATCTGAATAACTCTCACAGAGCTTGGGGCCTTTAGATATCAGGTGAACTTCGCTGCCTTTTGCCTGATTTTTATTAAGTCTTATTCGCAAGGCCGCGGCAACTTCAACAGCTCCGGCGCCTCCACCAACAACGACGAATCGAGGTTTTATGCAGGCGCTGCAAATTCTTTGAACTTCTCGCCATTTTGACATGAACTCATCAAATGGCCGCAAATAGATTGTATTAAAAGGTGCGTCTGATGGGATTTTTGTCGGAGTTCCTCCGACATTGATTGAAAGTAAATCAAAATCAATTTTCTCGCCTGATTTCAAAGTCACCATTTTATTTATTTGATCCACCGATAGAACTTCATCCTGAATAAACTTAAATCCTTTTGATTCTGCAAAATCGGCGGAGTTGATTGTCAAATTTCTGTCCTCTATTTCCCCGGCGATTAGGCGCGGGATTAGACCTGAGTAGTATGTCTGGCGACTTGGAGATATTAGAATAAATTTATTCTTTGCGATCTCTTCATTCGTCAGTGCCTTAAGGACCTCTAAATGTGCGTGACCACTTCCAATAAGAACGACTGTTTTCATGTGATAGGATCTCCAATACCGATCAAATCCAAACTGTGTGGAATTCCCAAGACAGTACTTTTGGGTAGAGAAAAATGCTTTAGCCTCGGAGTATAACCGTGCAATCGAGCCGTTTCAAAAGTCTTGAGAGTTGTCACGACTCGATATTTTGCGACTTTTGTGTGTTTTTCTAGCTTTGCGCTTAGGTTTACCGCTTCACCAATGACGGTAATCTCCATTCGGTCTTCATGCCCAATCGCGCCAAAAATCACTTCACCGATTGAAACTGCAATTCCAAAGTCAAAAATCACCCCTTCGTTTTTCACATCGTCTCGCCAACGATTAAGTTCATTGTAGATATTTTCAGTGGCCCGAAGGGCCTGGGCTGCAAAATTGCCTTGTTCAGCAACGGCACCGAAGTGAACAAGAATTCCATCACCCATGTACTTATCAATGCTTCCTCCATGCTTAAAAACCTGTGTTGCAACAATTTTGTGATACTGACCGAGATATCCAACAATTCTCTCTGGTTCCATTTCATAAGATAGTTTTGAGAATCCACGCAAATCAACCATCATGGTCGCGGCGTTTCGTTTTGCGCCCATGCCCGGAGCAAGATCCGCATTTTTTTCTGACATTGATTTAAAAGCCTCACGGCCAACGAGTCTTTCCATCGCCGTGACGTAGACATTTCTTTGCGAGAAGTTTTCAAGTAGACGGCGTTTTCGATAAACGGCTCCTGCGCAAATCCCGGTCACGCCGATGAGGGATAAAATTTTATCTATTTCGACTCCTAGTATGAATGAATCCGACTGAACGAAATCCGCAAAGTTATGGATGCGATTCAAATTTGAGTATGAAAGTCCGTAGAAAACCATCGCCATCCAGGCCAATGAACAAAAAGCACCCACCGAAATAACTTTAAGCGGATCATAAGAAAGGCATCGAAGCACGATGAAGACAAAATAATATAGAAAAGTAGGAGCATGAAGGCTTAATGAAAAAGGTCTTTGATACTGGACATGATATGCAAAAATAAGAACCGTAACAGCGGCAATGTCAATGAATAAGTAAATATAGTGACCAACAGAAATACGTTTGGATTGCCACGTGTGAATAGCGCGTATACAAAGAATCGGAAGATAGACCGCAAATACAAGTTTTACGGGTTCGAACCAAGTTCCTTTAACGTTATCAAATCCTTTCGGCGAAAAAAGATAAACAAAAAAGAGCCCCGTAACTAGAATCAGTTGAATGATAATCGCCATTCTTTCTGACTTTAATTCTTCTTCTCGCAAGGCTCGTTCAATTTTACTTTTCATTCAGCGACCAGTTGTATTCTAGATATTTGATGGGAAGATTTTGAACAGAACTTAAAGTTTCACTTTTAAGTGAATCCATATAGGGAAGGATAAAAGCCTGAACAGTGCCCTTTGCTTTCACGAAGTCATCTTTGTACCATTTGAATATTGAACTTAAGGCCAGCTCCTTTTTCGCTAGGTCATAATGATTTCTTGAAGAATCATTTAGAAATCGTTTTGTGGAGTCATCAAGCTGTCGATTTAATTTTTCGGCTATGAAGGCTTCAGCGCGAATTCCAGGGCAACCTATAGAGGCACAGACAAGTGCAAAATGAATTCTGGGCTCGTTGTATATAGGCCTGATTTTTTCATGCTCGATCCAATCGAGGTTGGCTTCTTTATCGAATAATTTAAAGAACTTCTTCTTCCAAGGGCTTGAAAAAATCCCGCCAATGTCCTTGATGGATTTCACGGGATAATTTTCTAAAATCAATTTTATTGTCCAGGCGTTGTAAGCATTAATCAGAAATGCAAGTTGTTGCTCGCGACTCCAGCGGTCAAAATCAGAACTTTTAACTTCGGAAAGTTCTTTGAGATAGTGATCAAGGGCTTTTGAATTTGATTTTAGGTCCTTATAATTCACCGTTGATGTTGAATTGGTCCAGGTTACTGATCTCTGTACGAGTTCATTCCAATTACTATGGCTGTGATCAAAAGCAAAAGCTTGATTCCATCCAAAAAAAGCAAACGCACCAATGAAAAATACGGATTTTAATGCTTGGATCATGATTATTACCTCGTTTGGGCTATGCATGGCCCCTGATTAGATGAGTGGCATTAGGCATCGAAATCTTACACTTTAAGTCACTAAAAGCAAACGACTCAAATGTTTACATATTAACAAAATCGAGGCAAAGTGTAAGTTTTGAAGGCCATATATCACTAATGGGTATCAAGGAGAATTTATGCGGCGATATATCAACATGAGATTCCTCGTAGTGGCAGTGGTCCTATTGCTAGTTACGGCCTACTTTACGACTGGTGTTGGGTCCTATTTGACGCTTGCTAGTTTAAAGCAGAATCAGGAACTTTTGACCGCTCAATTCTCAAGCCACCCTCTTTTGGTAAGCCTCATTTTCGGTGTTGGATATGTCCTAGTGACAGCTCTTTCTATTCCTGGAGCGACCATTTTAACCCTAGCGTCCGGGGCAATTTTCGGATTGTTTTATGGAACTATCATCGCCTCAGTGTCATCGACGATTGGGGCAACCCTTTCATTTTTGGGGGCTAGGTATCTTTTTCGACAGTCCGTGGAACTTCGATTTCGCGAACGAATGTCTTCAATCAATCAAGGCTTGAAAAAAGAAGGCTCTTTCTACTTATTCACGTTGCGCCTTATTCCGGCGTTTCCATTTTTTCTTGTGAACCTTGTTATGGGTCTTACGAACTTCTCTGTTTGGCGGTTTTTTTTAGTCAGTCAGATTGGAATGCTACCCGGAACATTTGTTTACGTTAATGCAGGAACTGAAATCTCAAAAATTGAGAGCCTTAAGGGAATTTTAAGTCCTGGTCTGCTAATTTCATTTTCGCTCCTTGGAATTTTACCGCTTCTTTCGAAATGGGTAATTGGATATTTCAGATCTAGGAAGCATCTTCGAAAATTTAGAAAACCATCAAAGTTCGATTATAATATGGTTGTGATTGGCGGAGGTTCCGCCGGACTTGTTTCTGCCTATATTGCGTCTGCTGTAAAAGCTAAAGTTGCTCTCATTGAAAAACACAAAATGGGAGGCGATTGTCTAAATACCGGATGCGTTCCAAGTAAGGCTCTTATTCGGTCATCGAAAATATTTAACTACTTTCGCAGAGCTAACGAATTCGGATTAGAGCCAATGGCCCCCAAACTTCAATTTTCAAAAGTAATGGAGCGTGTTCAAAAAGTGATTCGAGAAGTTGAACCTCATGATTCGATCGAACGTTACTCAAGTCTTGGTGTTGAATGCATCACGGGCGAAGCGCAAATTCTCTCACCCTATGAAGTGAAGGTGAACGGAAAAATTTTGACGACAAAAACCATTGTCGTTGCAACGGGCGCGCGACCACTTGTTCCCAAAATTCCAGGCCTTGAACTTGTGAAGCCGCTCACTTCGGACAATATTTGGAATCTTCGGGAGCAACCAAAGAAGCTGGTTGTCTTGGGCGGTGGCCCCATTGGTTGTGAGTTAGCCCAATCTTTTGCTCGGCTTGGAACAGATGTCACTTTAATCGAAATGTCGAATCGAATTATGGCAAGAGAAGATGTTGATGTGTCCGAGATCGTAACCGATTCTTTTCAAAAAGAAGGAGTACATGTTTTAACTTCTCACAAGGCGCTTCGAATAGAGAGTGCTTCGGGCTTGACACGATTGATTTGTGAAACGGATGGAAAAGAAGTTGCCATTGAATTTGATCAAATCTTGTTAGCCCTTGGTAGACGAGCTAATGTGACTGGGTTTGGCTTAGAGGAGCTTGGAGTTGAAATTTCACAAAGAGGAACTGTCGTTGCCGATGATTTTTTGCGCACGACCAATTTTCCGAACATTTATGTTTGTGGTGATGTCACAGGACCTTACCAGTTTACTCATACAGCAGCCCATCAAGCTTGGTATGTAGCCGTGAATGCTTTGTTTAGTCCGTTTAAGTCTTTCAAAGTAGATTACAGAGTAATCCCCTGGTGCACATTCAGCGACCCTGAAGTTGCACGAGTAGGTCTCAATGAAATTGAAGCCAAAGAAAAAGGGATCGGCTATCAAGTGACGAAATATGGAATTGATGATCTTGATCGAGCTATCGCCGACAGTGAGGATCACGGATTTGTGAAAGTTCTGACTGTTTCTGGAAGTGATAAGATTTTGGGTGTCACTATTGTGGGTCATCACGCAGGCGACATCATTGCCGAATATGTGACAGCAATGAAATATGGGTTGGGACTCAATAAAATACTTGGAACGATTCATATTTATCCAACATTAAGTGAGGCCAATAAATACGCCGCAGGCGTTTGGAAAAAGCAAAATGCTCCACAGTTTGCCCTCAAGATTTTAGGAAAATTTCATTCGTGGAGAAGAAATTAGGGAGGAATTGATGAATACGGAAATTCAACGAAAACTAGAACTCAGTTTGCTTACTTTAAGGATCGGTATCTTTGTTGTCATGCTAATGTGGACCGTTGATAAATTTGTTCGAGTTGACCATGCGAAAATTGTTTTTGAAAAATTCTACTTTTTAACAGGATTGGAAAACACGATTATATATGCCTTAGCTTGCGCTGAGCTTTTATTAATTTTGCTTTTTTTAGCAGGAGTTAAGAAGCGCTGGAGTTATGGATTGGTTTTCTTGCTTCACGGAGTTTCAACAGTTTCGTCTTTCAAGCAGTACTTAAATCCGTTTGAAGGCGGCAATCTTTTATTTTTTGCTGCTTGGCCGATGTTGGCCGCTTGCTTTACGTTATATGTCCTGCGCGATTTTGATCGAATGCTTTCTTTTGGCCGCGGTAATTAATTATGAATGATGTTAGGGTTTATTCAAAAATACTGTTTTTGTGTGTTGCCAACTCGGCACGAAGTCAAATGGCAGAGGCAATTGCGAGAAAAATTCTTCCATCATCTGTTGATGTCAAAAGCGCAGGAAGTCGCCCAGGGCAGGTTGTACACCCGAATGCGATCCAGTCACTTGCGGATCTAGACACGGACATTGCTCAAGCAATCCCAAAGCATATCAATTCATTGCCAAGTGGATTTTTGAGTAAAGACTGCATGGTGATCAGGCTATGTGCAGAAGAAGAGTGTCCAATTGTAGCAAGGTGTCTAGAAATTCGTGATTGGAGTCTACCAGATCCAGCCCATCCAGCTTCGGGAGATGTCAAAGCTGCCTTTGCAGAAACTCGATCAGCATTATTTGATCGCATTTCTAAACTGAGAAATGAATTGGATTCCCTATGTTGAGACTTTATGCCCTAACTCAATTCAAAAAATACCTTGTAATTTTCGACTCGAAATAAATTTTTTAAATTTAGCTGTAAGATTTTCGTTTTGAGGTTCACTAATACCTAGGCAATTTAGCCATACAAATAAAAATGGGGGTTACATGTTCGTTATATCAAAATCAATTAAGCTACTGGCGTTAGGGTATACTTTGGGATTTTCGCTTGTTTCGCCGGCTTTGGGTGGAGAAACAAGTCAAATTGTAAAAACTGAGTGTCCAGATTTATCGGGATATTACTTTTCCGTCACACCAATCGTGCGTTTAGGTGGGACCACCATTGCACAGAAGGTAGTTAATGGGCATTCTGAGTTTACCTTCACGGAACGAAATTCTGAAGGTAAGGCGGAAGCTCAGCATGATATTTTTATTGCAGATGGTGCGACTCATAACTATTTTAGTTACGGAAGGTATGCTGCAGCTTGTAAGGATGGCGCCTTGATTGTTCAGCTTTCTTACATGATCCCAGAGAGTGATCACTTCGCAGCGTCCTTTGATGGCACAAAAACTTATTCGACATATTTGCAAAACGGGATTCGATATCTTTCTGTCGAAGTTAACGGAAGTACGAAAATCGCTAGCGCACCCACGGCAACTCCGGTGATTGGTAAATACTCGGCACGAAAAATTAAAAATTAAAATGTATTCACGGACTACGCGATAAATATTTCGAACTCGGTGACGAATGTTCGTTACCGAGCTTGTTAATACTTATTTATTTTCTTTGATTTTTTTTAAGGGTTAGAACGTCTGCCTCGACCTATTTTTTTTACGAATTTTTGTAAGAAATCTGCCTAATGCTTCACTTATCTAATGACGCAAAATACGATATGCTTGTAGAGTGAGGATAAAGGCATGATTATAGCAATTTTATTAGCAGGTCTGTTTTTAGCATTTTCCAATGGAGCCAACGACAATTTTAAAGGCGTCGCAACTCTATTAGGGAGTCGGACAACTACTTACAAGATTGCACTTTTTTGGGCCTCATTGACTACCTTTGCGGGATCAATAACGGCGTTTTTTTTAGCACAAAAACTGATGGCAAACTTCTCCGGAAAAGGATTAGTTCCCGATCAAATTGTTCAGTTAACCTCGTTTTCTGTTTCCGTTGCTATTGCCGCCGCTTTAACGGTTTTCTTTGCGACCAAATTCGGATTTCCAATTTCTACGACTCATGCCATTACGGGAGCACTCGTCGGGGCTGGCGCGCTTGCATCTGCTGGTGCTATCAATCTGGAAAAACTAACTTCGACATTTTTTCTGCCGCTTTTAATTAGTCCCGTTATTGCGATAATTGGCGCATCAGCAATTTATCCTACTTTAAGTTTTTTCCGTCGAAAATTTGGTGTGATCCGGGAAAGTTGTATATGTATTGGAAATGAAGTATTGATGCCGGCCCCAAAGGGGCTAGCTCCTGGTTCAACTGCAGCTACGATTCAATTTTCGTTTTACCCGCAAATTTCAGCTGGAACCAATGTTATTTGTGAAGAAAGATACATGGGACAAGTCTGGGGCTTAAGCGCAAAATCTGTTATCGACAAATCTCATTTTCTTAGTGCCGGCATGGTGGGTTTCGCACGCGGGCTTAATGACACCCCAAAAATTGCAGCGATTCTCCTAGTTGGAAATCTGGTCAATCCACTTTTTGCCATTGCCCTTGTTGCCATCATTATGTGTGTCGGTGGTTTTGTGTATGCAAAGAAAATTGCAGAAACCATGTCTTATCAAATTACCGAAATGAATGATGGACAAGGTTTATCAGCAAATCTTGTTACCAGTCTTGTTGTTATTGGGGCTTCGCAGCTAGGCGTTCCCGTGTCGACAACTCATGTCTCTTGCGGTTCACTATTTGGTATCGGAGCTGTCACGAAAAAAGCGCACTGGGGATCAATTTTAAAAATTGTTCTGGCTTGGTTAGTTACCCTTCCGGTAGCAGGCGTATTGGGCTTTTTAGCCTTTGCGGCCTTAAGAGGAGTTATGAGATGAAAGCATTTTCTGAATCTCTAGCCACAGCTGGCTTAAAATTAGATCGAACCCCTGTTGAAATATTACAGGTCAATATTGGCCGTCTATGCAATTTAGCTTGTCATCATTGTCATGTCGAAGCTGGTCCGAGGCGAACGGAAAATATGGAATCAGCCACAGTTGATCGAGTCATTGAGCTTCTCGGGAAATCAGAGACCATTCATACGGTTGATCTCACCGGCGGCGCGCCAGAACTTAACCCCCATTTTCGTCGTTTAGTCATTGCTGCCCGAGCACTTAAAAAACAAGTTATCGATCGTTGTAACTTGACAGTTCTTTACGAACCAGGACAGGAAGATACTGCCGATTTTTTAAAAGAAAATTGCGTTCACATCGTGGCTTCGCTACCTTGCTATTCTAAAAAAAATGTTGAACAGCAACGCGGTCGAGGCGTTTTCGATAAGAGTATCGAGGCACTCAAACTTTTCAATAAACTTGGCTACGGAAAAGCAGATTCAAATCTGAATCTTGATCTTGTCTACAACCCCACGGGTCCGTTTTTGCCGCCCTCTCAAGAAAAACTAAGACACGATTATAAAGTCGAATTAAAGGAGCTGTTTGATATTGAATTCAATGAACTTTTCACCATAACAAATATGCCTATTAAGCGATTTTTAAAAGACCTTGAACGCTCAGGCAAACTTGCGGAATACATGGAGTTATTGGCAAATAGCTTTAATCCGACGGCGGCAAAGGGAATCATGTGCCGAAGTCTTGTGTCGATCGCTTGGAATGGTGAGATTTTTGATTGCGACTTCAATCAAATGCTTGAATTTCCTCTCGGGGCAGGACGAAAAACAATATGGGATTTGAATTCATTTAATGAGTTAGAAAACAAACCAATTACTTTTGCAAACCATTGTTATGCGTGCACGGCGGGGGCTGGAAGCTCTTGTGGTGGATCGCTGGTGTAGCGATAAGTCGTGTCTTAGACACATGAAAGGAAAAAATGGAACAACCAATTCACGGACTCGACAGCGTTAAAGAATATTATGGAAAGGTCCTCAAATCGAGTCAGGATCTTAAAACCAGTGCGTGCTGTACTGCTGAGGCAATGCCTGTACATTTACGAGAAATTCTTCGCGATATCCACGAAGAGGTAAAAGATAAATTTTATGGCTGTGGCTCTCCGATTCCGCACGCACTCGAAGGAAAGACCGTTCTTGATCTTGGCAGCGGCACAGGACGCGATTGTTTCATCCTATCAAAACTTGTAGGTCCCAACGGGCAAGTTATCGGTGTGGACATGACAGATGAGCAGATTGCTGTCGCACAAAAGCATGTTGATTACCATACAAAGAAATTCGGTTATTCAACACCAAATGTGAAGTTTATCAAAGGATACATTGAAGATCTCGAAAGCGCGGGCATTGAGAGTTCCTCAATCGACCTTGTTACTTCTAACTGTGTCATCAATCTATCACCAAGCAAAGAGCGCGTATTTTCGGAAATATTTCGTGTGTTAAAACCTGGCGGTGAACTTTATTTTTCAGATGTATTCGCAAGCCGAAGAATTCCTAAAGAACTCGCCCAGGATGATGTGTTCGTCGGAGAATGTCTTGGCGGCGCCATGTATACGGAGGATTTCAGACGAATGATGATAAAACTTGGATCACTTGATTATCGGCTCATGAGTCGCAACAAAATTGCACTTCTCAATGCCGACATAGAGCGAGCTGCCGGTAAAATCGATTTTTATTCAATGACAGTAAGGGCCTTCAAATTAAATCTTGAAGATCGCTGCGAAGATTACGGACAAGTTGCGATTTACAAGGGTGGAATTCCAAACTGTCCGAACCTCTTCGTTCTTGATGATCACCATATCTTTGAAAAAGGAAAACCGATGGCAGTCTGTGGCAATACGGCCATGATGTTACAAGGAACACGGTATGGAGAATTTTTTAATATCATTGGCGACACAACAAAGCACTTTGGGCTTTTTGATTGTGGGCCTGTGAGTACTTTAAATCAGACCGATTCAAATGTCGGCGCTTGTTGTTAGGAGCAAACATGATCGGAATTATTGGTGGAACTGGCCTTTATAAAATCGATGGAATCAATGGTGTTTCGAGTCGTAACATTGATACGCCATTTGGGGCACCCTCTGCTGAAATCTTAACTGGAGAGCTTGCAGGTAAAGAAGTGGCCTTTTTACCAAGACACGGTAGCGATCATCAGATTTTGCCGTCTGAAATCAATTACAGAGCAAATATTTGGGCTCTTAAATCAGTAGGAGTTAGAAGAATTATCAGCGTTTCGGCAGTTGGAAGTTTGCGAGAAGAAGTTCATCCTGGAGACCTTGCCATTCCCTCTCAGTACTTTGATTGGACCAGGGGGCGAAGGATCGGAAGCTTTTTTGGTCAGGGTCTTGTTGCCCATGTATCGACCGCGCAACCGAGTTGTACGACTTTATCTAAAATTATTCAAGATTGCTCCCGTCAAATTGATATTCCAATTCACAGTTCGAAAACTTACGCGTGTGTCGAGGGTCCAAGACTTGGAACTCGAGCGGAAAGTTTGTTTTTACGTCAAGCAGGGTGCGACCTTGTGGGAATGACCAATGTTCCTGAGGTGTTCTTAGCTCGAGAGGCTCAAATCTGTTATTGTACAATCGCAGTTGCAACAGACTACGATTGTTGGCTTGACGATCCCTCACAGCATGCATCGGTAGAAAAAGTTATCGAGCTTTATGGTAAAAATATTGGACGAGTGCAGACCTTATTGAAAAAAGTCGTTGAGCATGATGACAATAGCACTGAATGCAGTTGTCATTCAGCTTTAAAGTTTGCGGTTATGACCAAAGAATCGGTATTGACTCAAGAACAAAGGCAAATTCTCGCCTTTCTAAAGGAATAACTTTGGGAATTTCAGTGATCATTCCAGTCGGCAAAAATGACGAGGCTTGGAAGAGCCTTCTTCATGATTTGTGTTCTCTAGATCACGATGATGAAATTATTTTTGTTTCTCAGGAGAGTGCAGAATCTGATTTTGCTAGCGAGGTTTCCCAGATTAAAATTAGCGCCGCTTGTCGTTGGATTCAATCAAGTCCCGGCAGAGCTAAACAACTTAATCTTGGTGCCAAAGAAGCAACAAATGACAGTCTCTGGTTTCTTCATTGTGATTCGAGAATTTCAAATCATGGGATTAAGAATTTGAGGAATGCAATTTCGAAGGATTCAAGCCGGGTTCTATTCTTTAACCTCAAGTTTTTGAATGATGGATTACAATTAATGTCCCTCAATGAAGTAGGAGCATGGATTCGATCACGAATTTTACGTCTGCCATTCGGCGATCAGGGATTTTGTCTTTCAAAAACAACGTTTTTGACCTTAGGTGGATTTGATGAAAACGCGCCTTATGGCGAAGACCATCTGCTCATTTGGAAAGCCCATCAAAAAAGAATTCCTATTGGATGCGTGGGTGGCGGACTTAAAACAAGTGCCAGGAAGTACGCTCTGCAGGGATGGTCAAAAACGACGACCCGTCACGTGACCTTAACTTTTCGTCAAGCAGTGCCTGAGTTGATCAAGCTGCTCCGAGATCGTAGGCCAACATGATGACTAAAGGTGTTCTGGCTATTTTTGTCAAAACGCCCGAACTCTCTCCTGTGAAAACACGACTAGCTGAGGGGATCGGAAAAACAGAGGCATTTCAGTTTTATAATCAAGCGCTCGATGTTACTGCCGCGCTTGCATGTCACGTAAGATCTGAATTGCAAGGTCAACTAGACGTCGTTTGGACAGTCGCTGAATTACAGGGGATGGATTCCAATCGCTGGAGGGAATTTGGCACTGTCTTTCAGGGCGAAGGTGGTCTTGGGGAAAGACTTCATACGGTTTACGATAAACTAATAAATCAATATGACTATGTGACCTTTATGGGAGCAGACTCGCCTCATATATCTGTCTCCGAAATTGTCAACGGAATCAAGCTAACAAAAAAATGGCGAAACGAAAAATTCATCATCGGAGAGACATTCGATGGAGGATTTTATTTTTTTGGAGGAGGTAAACCATTAGTAAAAGATGTTTGGACCCACGTCGAGTATAGTTCATCGCACACGGCTCAACAATTGGAAATCGCTCTGGAGACATATGGTGGCATTGAGAAAATTGAGAAAAGTTTCGATATTGATACCGTCGAAGACCTTCTTCGTTTGCATGAATGTAAAAATAATTTACTGCCTGAGCAGAAGAACTTTATTGAATGGACAAGGACTCTCAAATTAAGTGGCTCGACAGTTTAAAGCATATTCTAGTGACAATTTTGGTACTCCAAAAAAGTCTCTCATTTTTGAGAGAGTCTCTCAGTAATGTGGAATCACTTTGGCGCCGATGGATCAACTGTCGCCATGTAAAAATTTCAAAAGTTCGCTTTTTGAAGCCCTAGAGCAAGCAAATAACCCTGTGGAAAAATTAGAGATTACCCCATTGTTGCCATTTAAATAGCAATGAAATAGACAAGGCCTATTGGTTTGGCACAACGCTAGCAATTAGGAGACGCATCTTGAATCGCTAATAAGGGGTAATAAATGTTTTTCGGGGGAAGTTCTTCTTTAGTTTTGATCGTGCTTGGATTTTCGGTCCTCACCCAAGCTTTTGCCCAAAGCATAGCTCCGATCTACACAAAGGCGATTTACTCACTACCGCTTTCACTTGATCCAATAAAAATGAATGATACGGCCTCGCTCGCAGTTGGCAATCTCATCTACGATGGGCTTTTAAAATTTTCGCCGTCACTAAAAATCGAAGGTGCATTAGCTGAATCATGGACAACAAGCAAGGACGGAAAAACTCTAACATTCAACCTAAAGAAGAATATTTTCTTTCACAATGGCGAGAAAATTACGGCGTATGATGCAGTAGCCTCTCTAAAGCGTGCATTATTACCCGAAAGCACAGTTCGGAAATTCTATGATTCGATCAAAGCGGTCCGTGCTGTAGACGCTCGTACTTTTGAAATTGAGTTGAACTATCCTTTTCCACCGTTCTTGTCGGTGCTTGCCGGGGCAACCGCAAAAATTCTTCCAAAGGCAAAATTATCTGATCCCAAATATTTTGATGCGCCAATAGGTTCTGGTGCATTTAAATTTGTTTCTCTCGATAAATCAAAAAAAGAGGTCACGCTCGATGCCTTTCCTCAGTATTACTCTGGAAAAACAAAAATTGAGCGTATGATTTTAAAAGAGACCACAGAAGAGCAAGCGCTAAATTTAGCTCGAAAAGGACAGATGCATGATCTTGCAAGTTGGCCTTTGACGGAAGCGAATTCCATTTTCACAAAAGGTCAAAGAATATCGAGCCCTGTGGCTTCGACGTGGATCATTGGCATTAACACACTGAAAGCGCCATTTAACATACTAAACGTGCGCCAATCTTTTAAAATGAATTTTCCGGTAGCCGAATATCGTGAAAGATTTTATCCTGATTCAATAAAAGCAAATGGCTATATTCCTAATGGGCTTACAGGCTCTCAAGTAAAAGCCAATCTTGTGGCTAATGCTCGACCTTCAAAAGAAAAAATTGTAATTGCAATCCCTGTGGAACTCGCGAGGGCCACAGAAATGAAAACGATGATTGAAAATTTCATGAAGAATCATGGCTGGAATGTGGAAGTCGCCCTAATGAAGTGGGATTTGCTGATGGAGGGCTATGCAAAGAAATCCCACCAAGCATTTTTGGTGGCGATGAATATGGATTATCCAGATGCCGACTTTCTTTTGAAAAATTTCGAGTCAGATAACTCGGACAATTTTTCTGGGCTTAAGAATAAGAATCTTGATAAATTAATAAAGAAATCCCGTGCCACTCAGGATAGGAAACTGCGCGAAGTCTATTATAGAGAAGCATTAAAGCTATTAGAGGTTTCTGCTGTCACCGTTAATCTTTTCCATCCAAGAGCCAATTACTGGATTTCAAAGTGTGTGGAAGATTTTAAACCCAATATTTTGTCAGACGTTTACATTGATTATTCCAAAGTGAGTCTGTCGGCGACTTGCTTGGCACAGAAGGTAGCCAATCAATGAAGACGGTATCACTTTTTAAACACGTTAACTCTTCTTTGAATCCATATCGCTGGATGATTTCAATTGTTGTGGCGGTACTGATCTCGGGTCTTTTTGCTGCAATATCGCTTTCAAGTCGGCTTGAAACGGATAAGAAGATGGCAGAAGCCTTGTCCCCATATTTAGCTACTCTGGTTGAATCCTCAGATCGTCCAGAGATTTTGCGGGTCCTGCAGTCTATAGCAGAGACAACGCATTCAAAAGCTATTCTGGTTCAGGATGGGGTGGTGCTCGCGTCAAGTGGGGATCTTTCAGAACTTGATCGTCCATTTAAAAAACCCAAAGTTAAGTTTCAACTTTGGAATATGGACTTTTCTGAGCATGAGATTATGACTTCGGCCAATATTAAAAACGATGCGTCAATTCACATTATTTCACCTCTACTGCCGTCACTCCAAAATACATTTGGAGTTTTCGTGGCCGTGTTTATCGTGAGCATTTTGATTTCCGTTTTTTCCTCACGACAAATGAGAAAGGCAATTAAGAAGGCTTTGCTCCCGATGGATCAGTTGCAGGCCGAGATTAAAGGTATGCTTGAGGGCGATTCCTCAGAGTCTCGCCCTATTTCAATACGAGAACTTGAGGAAATTAGAGCTACTGTAAATTCAACCAAAGTAGCTCTTGAAAATGCTAAGGATCGTCTCGCTGAAATTAAAGCTAAAAAACTTTCCACTGAATCTTATAAGCGTTTAATCCATGACCTCCATAATCCTGTCGCAGCACTTCGTCAAATGGCCAAAATTTCAAGTGATGTAACAGTTGATAATGAGGCACGAGATGAGGCTTCGGAATCAATTCACATTTTAGCAGACCAAGTTTTAAATCAGGTAACTTCCGCTAAGAAAAACCTGGAAGACGAACCGATTTCCCTTCGTGAAATGAATCTCGTCGATTGCGTGAAAGAAAGCATCTCTCAGATGCGTTCGATCAATCGGGATAAAGACATCACCACAAATTTTGAATTTTCTGATTTGAATATTCCGCATGACCCAGCTTTATTAAAGAGAGCTATCATTAATTTGCTAGAGAACGGAGTTGAAGCCGCAAAAAGCCAAGTGCGTGTTTCGATCTCAAAAACTGATAGCAATGCCATTATTCGCATTTGTGACGATGGAAGTGGCATGGATGAAACTAAAGTCCCAATTTATTTTCAGGGGCGTGGAAAATCTGGAAAAGCTAATCGGCAGGCGTTTGGTCTTTCTTCGACTAATCACATCGTGCAATCTCATGGAGGGAAAATGATCTACAAACGCAGCGATCTTGGTGGATCAAGTTTCGAAATTCGCTTGGGGGTCGTATGAGTAATAAACCAAAAATTTTAATTTGTGATGATGACCCCTACATTTTACAGACGCTTCACTTGAGTTTGCGTAATTCTTTTGAAATCGTAACTGCCAACAATGTGGAAAAAGCAAAAAATCTTGTAACTCACACGGATTTTGCTGCTGCCGTAATTGATCTAAATTTTGAAGGTCAAGAATTTGATGGAGTTCACCTTTTGGATTTTATGAATAAAAATTACCCCGGAACTTATCTGGTTGTTCTTAGTGGCGATACGACTACTCGACGTATTGTTGAGGCGACCAGAAGAAATTTATTCGAATTCATCGTAAAAGATGATAATTATTTTGAACGTCTTACCAGCGTATTAATGAAGGCAACACAGCTAAACCAAGCCAGACGCGAACGGACTCAAATAAAATACCTGACTCAATCTCCTGCTGTAAAAGAGATGCTTCGTAAGGTTGATATAATTTTAAGAAGTGAAACTAATTCACCGATTTTGATTCTAGGTGAAACCGGAACTGGTAAAGAATTTTTAGCTCAGCATATAGCTTTAAATCTCAATGTGAAATCCGTCGTTGCTAATATGGGAACAATTGCCAAAGAAACCGCTGAAAGTATTTTGTTTGGCCATGAGCGCGGTGCTTTCACGGGTGCTTTTAGCAATAAAACAGGATTAATTGAAACCGCCCACAATGGAATTTTCTTTCTTGATGAAATTGGTGAATGTTCTGAAGCCGTGCAGACGAAACTCTTACGCGTGATTCAAGAAAAGGAAATCACGCCGCTTGGCTCGAATAAGACAAAGAAAATTAGCACGCGCTTTATTGCAGCTACGCATCGCAATTTAGATAAAATGGTTCAAGAGGGAACATTTCGACTGGACTTATTTCAACGCTTGAACACTTTTACTTTGCGCCTTCCGCCATTGCGTGAGCGTCCAGAAGATATTATCTTCTACGCCAATCATTTCATTGATGATTTGTCCCGTGAAGGGCTAAGATTCTTCTTAACCCCTGATGGCGAAAATGAACTTTTAAAGCATCGGTGGCCTGGGAACATTCGGGAGCTAAGAAATGTGATTGAGCGAATAATTGTACTATCAAATAGAACCAGCATCGATAAAGCGGCAGTTGTCGAGGCAATTGGTTTGGCGCCCAGCACAATTAGTGTAACTCGCGCTGATATCGTTCAAGACAATGCCCGCAAAGATGAACTCATTAAAACAATTACGCGATTTAACGGTAATAAGCGGAAAGCTGCTGAAAGTCTTGGAATCAGTGAGGCAACGCTTTACCGATGGGTTAAAGAATTTGATCTTTCTAAAAAACTAAATGCACAAACCTTTAAAGCAAATTTTGAGGTACTCACATGATTAAGTTAACCCGGGTCAACTCAACTGCGCTAAATGCACCAAAAGTGTTTGTCATTGCGGGAGGGCCTGGACTCAGTTCACTGACTCTTCGTAATTTAGATTTGTTGAAACGATCTTTTGAATTGATTTATCTCGATATGCAGGGAACCAACGGATCTGAGTATGCTGGCAAAAAATCTTTCCCGGAACTTGCTGAAGCTGTGGCGGAAGTTGTTCGATCCGAATCAGGTCAAAAATTTATTTTAGGTCATTCTTACGGTGGATTATTGGCTGCTGCCGCCTTTAAAAGTTCCAATGCTTCTGGGCTTGTCTGCATCGCCACGCCGTTTTCGAAAGCATCACTAGATGCCGCGAGTGTGAGTTACAATGAGAACAAGACAGCGACGCTTGAGGGGTCAAGGATTTATTGGGAAAAGATGCAAGATGATAATTCGTTTAAGATTTGGCTTTCTGATTACGGTGATATTTGGTTCAAAAATCCTAAAGGGAAAAATTTAATTTTGCAGGATTTGGTTTCGTCGCAATTTTTTAAAGACAATCGCTCTGATATTTCAAATCACAGCTATGTTCTCGGAGATGTTGCTGCCATCGATACAACAAAAATTTTTATTGCTGGCACAGAAGATAAATTATTGCCAACAAAAGTTTTAAAAAATGATTCTCAGTCAGGGAAATTTGAATTTTTCGAGATTGAGAATGCTAGTCACTTTGTAACTCTCGATCAGCCAGAAAAGGTCGCCAAGCTGATTGAAGAAAAACTATTGCGATCATAGGGGTACTAATGAAAAAGACTATAAAAGCACTCGCCATTGTTCTTGCCCTTGGAGCCACGTTGCAAGCAATCAAGGCCTACACTTCCGAGACGCCGCAACTTTCCGCAAGCGTAGAAAGACAAAAAGTTGTGGAACTTATGGAGTTGCGACAGGAAATTGAAGCAAAAGGAGAGATGTTCGTTCCACAAGAATCCGCTTTAAGTGCAAAATTCCCAGAAATTAAAAATCTGGAAGACTTAAACGAAGTTTTTATAATGCATACGCTTCGTTACATCAAAGCCGTTGGCGCGGATAAAACTCTTATTCGCATAATTCAGCAGCCTTCAGTTTCTCGTTTTATTCGGGAAGAACCCGGAATATAGATGCAAAAAGATCTCGGCAAGTATTTTGGTTCGGCAATGATGATCGGGTTTGGTGCGTTAGCGCTTTATCGCTGGTATCAAACTCAAGTCCTATTTTTCTTATTGCTAGTACTCCGTGATTTTACCGCCGGATATTTTTTCTTTAAAAGAAATTCTGCCATTGCTCGCGGCTCTCAGTTTTTGAATATTCTTGCCTATTTTTCATCAGCAATGCCGCTTTTGTATTTCGGTCCGTCGACAATTGCAAAATCTATTTTTTTGTTTGCTGATCTCTTATCGATCGCAGGATTTGTGATCGTGGTCTTTGCTACAGTTGAGCTTGGAACATCCATCGGCATTTCCCCTGCAAATCGTGGTTTAGTTCGGACTGGAATTTATCAGCATATTAGGCATCCCATGTATTTGGGTTACGTGATTTCAGAAATGGGGTTGATTTTGTTGAATTCATTGAATGTCGTAATGTTTCTTGTATCTACTTCACTCTATATTTTCAGAGCTAAATCTGAGAAGAGAATTCTTGAAATTTGAATAGAAAATAGCCGACCAAGATGTTAAGGGCAGAGTGGTCCAGTTATTTAATCCTTAAAATACTCTTACTAACGTCTGGATAAAGGTCGTGGCCATTTGTTCCGATAAAAATTTGCATCATTAGGAGGAACATCTGAGAGAATTGCTCGATTCATTTAAGACTCTTTCTGAAGATCTCAAAGATCATGCGGCAAGGTTGCTGTCGATGGGGTTCTTGATCGTTGTCATATTTCACACAGCAAGGTTTTGGATTCGACAAATCGGCACCTTTAATTCACTGAACATCCCCATCTCAACCTTTGCTCCCAGCGTGGGAAAGGAACTTATAATTGGCCCATTAATCGAGATCGTAAAGGATCTCCAGAGTTTTGGACCGATGAAGTCCTGGCTACTTGGCGTAATCAGTACTCTCTTCGTTCTCTGGGTGCTGATAAGAATTTTTCAAACGCCGATCGAGAAGTACTTTAAGGGAATTTCAAAATACTTGAATGACATCTGCTACTGCATAAAAGCTTGCATCTATCTCACGACTCCGGTCTTCTTTCTGCCAAAACTATCGGGCATTGCTGAAGCGAATTTAGCTGGTGCGGTTTGCGTTATTGGCCTTCACTATATAGTTCTATTGAAGAAGAAGCCATTTACAGTTGTTGCTATGATGATTTCTTTGTTGAGTGGGTACTGCTCGCTCGAGCACTATTACTCACAAGGTATTCAGATGACGAACGTGTGCCGATTGAGCACCACTATCGTAATGAGTGATGACGGTAAGAAATTTCATAAAGGTTGCTGGATATCATCTTCGAACTCCTATGTTCTGATGAGAAAGAAGATCAACGAGTCGTTCACCACATTGGCTATTCCTCGCGATCAGATCAAGCTGATAAGTTTCGGCGTTGGAGAAGGAGCGCCACAGTGAAAACTCTGATTATTATGGTTTTAATTTTTGGCTCATACACGTTTGCCTATGAGCTTTACGATCCAAGTTCGGGCGGCACGATCTATGTTAAGTGGTGTGATCCAGTGAAAGATGAGCTTAACAACTTAAAGTACATTCAGTGTGGTGATTCGTCAGACAAGAAAATTCCGTTTTATGGTTTGTGTTCAAATTTGCAAAGCGATTGTGGGCATGCGCCTCCTGCGTACCCGGTCCAAACAGGCGGCTCCAAGAATGGTAAATTGGTCAATGCAAAAAAGAAGTGGGAGTACTTCAATCTGAACCAAGCAGCGAAGGTCGGTTATCCAGGTACATATAAGCCCGCCTCGATAGAAGTAACTGCTGAAGCGCCACCAACTCCACCAAAAAAGTCTTCAGCAAAGAAGGCAATTAAAAAGCCATGAGGTACAATATGAAACAAATTCTGATTTGTCTTTTATTATCAATATATTTTTCGAATGCCCAAGCTGCGGATTTTCACTGGAAATTTGGAGTCGACATGAAAGATCAATCATTGGCCGACGGCGAGCAAAAATTTGTTATTGATGATTGGACTTGTACTGTAGGTGAAGCAAAGCCAGACAAATTTGGTAATGAGATGAGGCGCTTTGGTTGTGGTCTAGGGAATGGGCTTCAGGTATATCTGCTTACCGTATGCACTAAGGACAAAAAGACTGGAAAACCTCGTTCGGAAAACGGCGTGCTGAATCTACAAATGAAGCATACCGGATCCAAAATGGTAAGTCTAGAGTGCAAGTAGACTAGGCGGAGCAAAACTCCGCCCAGTGCCATTAACGATCAAACATTCCCATTCTGCGAGCGCCATCGTCCAAAAAGCGCTCTTGTTCTCGGGGTGTCATCTTGTCAAACATGTCCGCCAGCTTCTCGTTTTCAGGAGTCGCGGGAATTATGCCGGTTCCACGATAGAAAATTCCTAGAGGCGAAGCCGTTCGATTCTTACTCCTCGTAACAGCCCTACGTAATTCTAATTCGGATGCCTTAATCAGATCTGCCCAATTAAGAAAACCAGATTCGACCGCTATTGTATGCTGAACACGCATAAGAGTTATGTCATTAGCACACTTGAGCACGTTCAAAACGCGCTCTTTGGCCTCTGGGTTATCCGCGAGAACCAGTTTAAATAACTTTTTTGCTTCTCTTCTAAAATATTCGATTTGTGCAGACGTTGTAGTCATACATCACCTTTCATTATTCCCGTTTGTCCGCAAGTAGCGAGAGTCGAAATTCGACGTAACTACTCATTATACTATTGAATGGTTTGACAAAGCCTTTGCGCGAACGACAGGCGCAACCCGCACCCTTAAAATGAATGTGCCTTGAGGTGCCTGCAATGTCAACTAGGCTCAAAATATGCTAAGAGAAATTTATAAAGCGATGGTAGTTTCATTTGCCGGTTTTATTGACTGCTACGACTAGACATACGCATCGCCTTTGGCCACTTTGATGCCTGTGACTGTTTTATAAGTTGAAGCTGTGCGATTTGAATTGCGCGAATGGCTTTGGGCAATTGACCAGTTGAAGCCGCTAGAAATACCATTGTCGTGGCCATAGCGATGAGATTATTGAGTCCCAAGTTTCCTCCTAGAGTCAGTTGTCTTAAATAGATGTTGACGATTAAATTTGAGTATTTGACTTACTGTTTTTGCGAACCATTTGCCGCCGTTTTTGGTAGCGACTTTTTGTGAAGCAAGAAAATCTGCAATCTTATGAAGACTTGTCCCGGAACCACGCAATCTTTGGATTTCAAGAACCCACGCCCATTCCTTTGGATTTTGCTGCAATCGTCCTTGGGCGACGTCCCAGCCAAACGGAACTTGCGACGATCGGCTGACAATCTTCGTGGATTGAAATGAATAATTTCCGATTTTGTGGGTTCGACATACCCGGCGAACGGTTGATAGTGACACTCCGAGTTTGGCTGAAATGGCGTTCATCTCCATTTTCTCTGAATCAGCAAGACGTTGGATTTCTGTGGTAACATCAGATCTTGGGATCGTGGATATCACCTTTAATTTCGAAGCTTTATATTGATTTTGTGACTTGCTAATTTCTATAGGTATATCTATATTGAATTCAAGGGTGAGCGGTTCGACCACTGACCAAACGCTCACCCCAATTTCCCCCTAAAAACGGTCCATACCGGAGACATAGTTTACAGTTTATAGGTCCATGGTGCCGGCGTCTAATTTTGATTTTTTCAAACTAACCCATTTGAGAGATTGAGTTACCCTGCCGCTTCAATCTGATAACTATACTCCAAAGTATAGTCACTTTGCAGATGTATTTGGCGTGCAATAGTGAACAGTTTGAGACGAACAATGAATGTTTCCTTCGGCAACATGAAGTCTAAAGGTATTCAAAAAATGAGTTCTAAGTTTGAAGACCTCGTATACGGATCGCACATAATCATCAAAGTAATTATTGCCCGTCGAAGGTACAAATATATCTTTGTTGATTTTTAGATTATTTAAAACATTTGGAAGAATTGGCCGGGAGATTGTTGATATAATGCTTAAGGTTTTGTCTTCAGAAAAATACTTAGCACTGTCAACAATAAAGAGGCTAGGAAGTTCAATAAACCTTACTGTGCAGTCAGGTCGTCTCTCTTTATAAAATTCGGTAATGACCTGTTTTGCCTTTTGAATATAGTCCTCTGAACGTCGAAGCGACTCCATATAGTATGGGTCTGAATCAAATAATTCGACTATTTCCTCATTTCTTAAAGTTGAGCAGGCAGCGTAAAGATCATCATTTCTCTTATTAGTAATTGGGACCCGGTATATCTTCGTTCCAGCTCTGGGAGAAATCGGCTCGAATGTGGGACTCGCTGTAATGATCTGTCTCCGGAAAATATCTTCTTGAAACTTCTCTTTGGTCGCAAGTATTGTAGCGCAAATTTGAGACAACTCTGAGCGATCAAACATAAAATCTGAGTCCGATTTTTCTTGAGCCCTAAAAAATGGGTCTTGTAGATGATATCGCAAAATCTCAATTGCTTTGGATGGTGAGGCAATTGCAAAAGTAGCTTCACACAAAGATGAATTTGAATTAGGAAGTTGCTTTATAAGTTCGTCGACATGGAGAGCGGGTAACCAGTTGGTTGGGAGCTTTATAGTGTTTTTTGGTCCTCCACAGTTTTGTATGGCTAACTCATTCCACTCTGTGTCTGTTAGGTCGGAATCTCCGATTAGACAAAAACCTTCATTTGTTGACTCAATATTTCCACCTTTGTGTCCGTTTTTAGATGGTTGACCTGAGTAAATATTGATTGGGGTTTGAACAGGAATATTGAAGGCTTTAAACTGAGTGGAGAGCAGGCTCTGTACCTCCGCATATTTCTCGTATATGTAGGGCTTACCGTTTTTTTTATAACCTGAAACCATACGGATAAAGGGCTGGCCATTAGAATCAATGAAGGCCTCAAAAAAATCTTGTGCCCAAGTGACGTCACGATCTATCAAAGTCACAAATTTATCCCATTTTTCCTTATATTCGGGCTCTAACTTTTTATATATGCTTAGTAACTCTCCTTTGGTTCCCAACAAAATAATTTTAGGCGTGTCTTTTTCCAAGTTATTTTGAAGAACAGTAAGAATTATTTTTTCAATTTCCGAAACGGGGTATTCGTCAACTGCTACGATAACAGTATTTGTATTAAAGTTCTCGTTCAGGTGCTGACTGGGGCCCATAGGGCAAAGGTTTTCAACGGCATCGGCCTTCTTGATGACAAAAAATGTTAACAGGATGACCAAGGTTTTTACAGTAAAAAAAAGCAAATCTTGAGTAGAGGGGGTCTTTGAATTCATGTTGGTAAGGGTTGCAATCCTTGGGCCATTAAAATGTTACTTTTTTAATTACCTACGAACTCCCATTTTCCAACGGAGGTCTTTTATATGATTCATCGGTATACGTCTTTTCGATGGCCAATTTTGATGATGAGTATAAGAAGGGCTTTGCCTTCGACTTCGTATAGAATTCTGTATGGTCCAACACGAATTCGATATAACTCTTCACCGACTAGCTTTTTAACACCTGAAGGAAATGGGGAAGTCGCCAACTCGTCGATTGCGGCGACAATATTCTTTATGTATGGCTTTGGGAGCTTTTTAAGTTCCTTTCGGGCTGAGGAACTAAACTCAATTTTATATGAGGCCACTTTTTCGAAGGTCTTTCAAAACATCTTCAAGGGATATTCGAGGTTCTTTCTTTCGCTTTTTGGCAATCTCAATGTCATCAAGGTCCTCGGCAAGTTGAGCTACTACGGCCTCGCGGAGGTATTCAGCCAAAGACTGATCGGCTTCTACCGCCCGCAGTTTAGCAGCCTTCAGGATTTCAGGTTCAAGATAAACAGTGGTCTTCTTACGTGCGCCCATGGGTCACCTCATGGGTTATTATAGCAAAATACAGTAATACTGTAAAACGGTATTTTTAATAATTTTTAAGGGAGATAAGCAATGGAAACAATTGAGAAAAAGGCTTTAGATACCGAAAGCCAAAGAAAAAACTAGCGGCAAGAAAGCAAATTTCTCAGGTAAAAAAGTTAGATCCGGAAACAATGAAGTTACTTTCAGAGTTAAGCGAGCGTGCTAACAAGAAGACCTTCGGGAGAAAAGATTCTTGACCGGGTACGCCTCAACATAGTCTATAGTTGTCCTTATGGACAAAAAAAAGAAATTAATGATTTATGGAGCCAATGGTTACACGGGAGCTCTCATCGCCAAAAAGGCAAAAGAGAAAGGTGTAGAAGCAATTCTTGCGGGGCGTTCGAGTGGTCTTCCCGTAAGGTTTGACTTATCTAATCCTGGTGAAGTTATTTCCAATCTCAAGGGAATAGATCTTATTCTTAACTGCGCTGGTCCTTTTTCTCGGACAGCAAAACCGGTTCTCGATGCCTGTTTGAAAACGAAAACAAGCTACATGGATATTACTGGTGAAATCGACGTATTTGAATCCATATTTTCTCGTAATGAAGAATTTAAGGATGCAGGAATTACCGTAATACCAGGGGTAGGCTTTGATGTCGTGCCCACCGATTGTATGGCGGCGATTTTAAGACATGAAATGCCAGATGCGACACATTTGACTCTCGCATTTAAGTCTTTTGGCGGTACAAGCCGTGGAACAAAATTAACTGGGGTCGAAGGTTTACAACATGGTTTGGTTCATCGAAAAAATGGAAAAATTCAGAAAACAAAACTGCGATCTCGAGATATTGATTTTACGGAGAGCCTGGAGCCTGCAATGTTATTTAGTTGGGGCGACATTTCAACGGCCTACATCTCAACGAAAATTCCCAATATCGAAGTTTATATCGCAATGCCGGCAAATGCACAGAGGGTATTTAAAGCTGTAATGGGGCTTTCTAGATTTGGAATCGTTCGTAAAGTTATTGCAAGCTTGGTAAAAAAACAAGGTGCGGGTCCTGACCAAAGTGAACTTGAAACTGGAAGTACAATAGTGTGGGGTGAGGTTAAAAATGCTAGCGGTAGAGTTTTACAGAAAAAAATTAAAACTAATCACGGCTATCAATTCACCGCCGATGCTGCGGTGGCGGCAGTGAATTCGTTTTTTAAAGCGCAAATCCCATCGGGAGCATTGACCCCGTCAATGGCATTCGGATCGGATTTTGTGTTTAAGATTCTAAAATCAGAAGTTTAGCCCGGCTCTTTGGACGAGTCGCCGCGGCCGGGTTCATTTCCACCAGCTTCATCGCTACCACCAGGTTCATTTGACCCTGGATCTGGTTCTGGTTCGGACTCGGTAGGCTCATCAGGTTTTTTAGGTTTCGGCATTTCGTCTTTCAACGCGCCATTTTTGATCCACTCATAAATAGCTTGTAATTCTTTGTTGCTCAGTCGTTGGCGGCCTTTTGGCATAGTGAATTCGTCATTTCTGAAAACGCTTTGGTATAAACTGCTGCGTTCGGGGTTTCCTGGAATAACGAGCGGTGGAAAAATATCTTTCGACATTATCTTTTCATAGCTTGATAAATCGACGTTGTTGGCCTTTTTATTAGGGCCATGGCATTCCACACAACGTGTTTCAAATATTGAAAGATTAATTGTTTTGAAGTTCGCAGGCATTGGCTCCTGCTTATGATAACTCTCAGGGATATTGCAGCCAGCCAACACTACTAAAATAATTAATAACTTTTTAATGTCCACGGTGCTATTTATAGCACAGACGGTTGGGGCGAACAACTTGGTGGAATCTTTTACATCTACTTTTTAGCGGTACGTTTCGCCTCTAAAGGGACGGTTATATGCACCGTAACAGTATCTTTAACTCCAACTCCCATATAGCGAACATCTTTGATATCTAGAGTTGAAATTTCGATAGGGAATTCGGCCGTTAGTTTATCGCCTTCAATTTTATATGTTCCTTTAACTTTAATTTTCTTTCCACGCACATCGATTTGGGCTTCGCCTTTACCGTTTTTGCCGATGGCCTTAACAAGCTTGGCCGAGGGATATTTGTCGACAGCCAGGCGGTCACGGGTATGTTTGTCGCGAAGACCAATTCCGGTTTTTAAATTCTTAAAGTTAACGATGATATTTTCAGCGGCGACACCATCTGCAGTTTTGTAAGCAGACCCGTTTACCTCTGTCGTTGTTGCCTTATAACTTCCGGCAGGACTTAAACTCACGTCAATTTCAAGTTTGCTTTCTGAAAATGCGAAGTGAGGTGTTGAAAGTAACAGCAAAAGAATAAATATTGTGTATTTAGCCACTGAAAACCCCTTATGAATACTTGCCTGCAACTTCTATGATAGTTATCCTTTAGAAAGAGTGTCAATAATTCTGGGATTGCTTGCAGTTATATTTTTCCAAAATGCTTGGGCCTATCCCGAGTTCATCGGTTATAATTATGCTTCATGTTTGACCTGTCATTATAATGGCCACGGCAATGGTGCGCTTAGCGACTATGGCCGCGCTCTATGGGCAAGTGAAATCGCCGGAAAACTTTTTAATAGCAAGAAAAGTGATGAAGCCTTAGGGGAGTCCTCTGGCTTTCTTGGCAAAAAGAAGTTACCTAATTGGTTTAGGCCTGGAATTAAAGCCAGATACTTTTATTCAATGCCGAATCCCCCCAGCGGTACAACGCGGTCAATGTTGATGCAAATGGATGTCAATTCTGCATTTTTCTTCGATAAAGACCAAAAATATACGGCGGTCGTCTCTTACGGTACTTTACCTGAGCCATCAACACGAAAAACTATTTCGCGCGAGCACTATTTTCGCTGGCAACTAAGCGATAAAATTTGGCAGTACTTTGGAAAAATGGATAAAGTTTATGGCATTCGCACTGTAAATCACACGGCATATAGCCGAGCGAAGACGGGAATTGCACAAAATGATCAATCTCATGGTTATATTTTTCACTATGTGAAAGAACATCTTGAAGGAACCTTCAATTATTTTATTGGCGATCTTACGGATGACAGACCGACCTTTCGGCAAAAGGGATTTTCGATGATGTTCGAATATGATCCCGTGGAAGCTTGGCGCGTGGGACTTTCTTTTTTGTCGTCAAGTAGTGAAGCTGAGGGAGATCGCAGACGCATTGGGTTTCACTCTAAGCAAGGATTTGGTGAGGGCGCATCACTGCTTTTAGAGATTGGAATGATCACCGATCCCAAGGCCGGCGGGGGATCTAAAGACGGGTATTACTTTTTTTCGCAAGCGACCCAGCGCTTAGCGCGAGGTTACCATCTGTTTTTCTCGGGGCAGGGATACAAAGATGAGTTTGTTGGTACGCGTCCAAATAATATAAAAGCGAGTTTTGGGCTTATTATGTTTCCACTCCACCGATATGAATTGCGGGTTGAAGCAGAAAATACTCGTGAGTTGATAAATGGTCCAGGTGTGCCAGAAGATGAATGGAGTTTGTTGTCACAGCTGCATGTGTCGCTTTAAGAAAGAGGACAAGGGTTTGAGATTTTTGATAAGTTTTATTTTAGGGTTTGGACTTAGTTTGCATGGCGGTGATGCTTTCGCACAAGCGTCGGCAAAAGAGAGAAGAGAATCACGAGCTGCTAAGAGAGTTAAAAAAGAGAAGAAAGAAACTGGAAAAAGGAAAGAGAAAAAAGAAAAGAATGTTGAAGAAAAAAAGCCGGTAGAAGAATCCAAGGCAGTCGAAAAAGAGTCAGCCAAAGTAGAAGTAGAAAAAGTTGAGACGATGCCAAAACGTTTCGAGCAACGGTTAGGGGTTTTATTGTGGCAGGAAAACATTGATGCCACAAGAACGACGACCAGCGGTATTATGACGACGCAATCTGAGGGGGTTCTGGTTAGTGTTGATTGGGTCAATCCGTTTGCGAACTCTCATTGGAGTTATAGTTACGGCGCCGACGTTGGGTCTGGGCTTATCAAAGGCTCGAATCTCAACGGAACATTTAACGATGTTGTCGGAAACCAGCGATGGATTTTTTTTGGCGGCCATGCGACCCTCATGAAGCGCACTTCACCAAAAACAAGTGTTGGCTTTGAATTGCCGGTGCTCATGCGTAATATTGGCTGGGATCTTAAAGACAACAACTTTAATATCGATCGCGAGTGGTCGTTTACGGCAGGTTTATCGCTAGTCTATGCGATTCACTTTTCCAGTCACTCACTCCAGATGTCTATTGGCAATCAATATATGTGGAAGTCCACTGTTTGGGGAATAGCATACCAAGGAAAAGTCTTTTAGGTGCCTGACAACCATTTGTTCTTCACTGCATCAAATATTTAAGTTTTGGACCTAACCACCCGATAAACTGGAGATGCAAATACTAAAATACTTCTCGGGTTTTGGGGTGGTTCTAGTAATAATGCTTTTATTCCAACAATGTTCTCAACGTGATATTCCGTCATCTAAGATTGGTACTATGAGTGTTTCAAATTGATACCACCCACAGTCTGTTGCCACCGTCTTGAAAAAATCACTGAATCTGCGTTAAAGTTTCGTCGTCGATTTTCATATGCGGATTTGGTAAATTAAATTTGTTTATAATCTTACTTTTACCAAAAACATATTTTTGAAAAAGAGAATTTAAATCAAGCTGTGAATAGTTTTCTAAATTATTCTGGAGCATTTGCACCGTTGTGACATGATGGTCGGCAATCTCCATCCAGGTTTTTAAAAATCCATTCATATTCAGAGCATTATTTTTTTTGGAAAACTGAATTCCCAGGAATGCTAAGAAGTTCATTCCATAAGTATAGCCATTGCTATCATTGTCGCGGTAATATACTGAGTGATTACTCATATTCATGGCACGAATATCATTGGGGTCAGCGGCGTAGGGGCCGCCCACAAGCGTGGCCATGGCTTCGTCGATCCAACCAGCATTGCCGTTAGCGGGCATAACTCCGCGACCAAAAAAGCTATGGGCGAGCTCGTGCGGAAGTGCCCACGCATCTGTTACAGTGGCGCCGGAGTATTCCATGCCGCCACCATTTCCACCAATATAAATCGTGAGTGTGGGATGCGGAAACGCCCCAAACAAATTTTCAAATTTCGACAAAGTTTTAACAGTAAGATTTTTATACTCTTCCATGTCGCCGCGAGAAGTCTTATAAATAGTGATAGGCATATTGCGATCATCAATAGATCTATGCTCAAAATGCAAAATGTCGGTACCAGCTTTTTCGCGGATATGAAAGTAAACTGAAGACTGGTTAAAATAATTTGGAAAGGCAATAGACCAGAGATTGTTACCTTCTTGTTTTAACTTTCCATTGGTGAAAATGACTTCCTCTTCTGTCGCACCGATAACTTTGATCATAAAACGCATACTTAATTGATCATATTCAAAATTACAGGGAAGGTAGCGTTCGAGAAGGGCGCGCGAACCAATATCCGACATAAAGAAACCGCTATTCACACCTCCTTTACTATACTGTGTTGACTTTATTTGATGTTCGATGACGAGTAGGTGGTTTCCTGGATCAATGGGTTCGGAGACAATCCGGAATTCTATCAACTCATCTTCACCACTTCTCGGAGCTTCGATGATTTGGCTATCTGTGGACTTTCCATCAATAACAACTCTCATTGGCTTTTCAACCAAATCAAAAATAGGGAAACCACGCTCTTCGTTGGTAAAATGAATTTTTGATATTACGGTTGTCGTTGCTTTTTTGACGTCATAAGTAATTTCGTAGTCGGCCGAGGTGAAATCGACAAAGACCGCATTGCCTTGACCTTTGTTAATTGTAAAATTTGGCGGTGCCATGTCAAGCTTAGCAAAAGCCGCTGAATTTAAATAGAGAAGCCCAATAATCGAAAATAATATTGTTGTTTGCATTTCTTAATCCCAGCAGAAAATAAATTGAAGTTCAACCTCTTTATGTTTAGCATCAAACAATGTCGGCTCGAATATTTCTCCTTGGAGCTTTTGGATTTCTGGGTGTCCTCAGTCGTTATTATTTTGGCGTAGCAGCTTTGAAACTTTATCCAGCTTCGTTTCCCGTTGGGACTTTTTTGATAAATGTCCTTGGATCTTTTTTGATCGGGAGTGTCTACACGTTAGGACTAGAGCGGTCATTAATTTCAGAGGATTTACGGGTTGCTATCACTCTCGGTTTCTTGGGAGGTTTTACAACTTTCTCAGCTTATTCATTGGAAACCGTAGTGCTGCTCAACGAAGCCAAATATTTTATGGCGGCGATGTATTGGGGGCTAACCCCTGTGTTGGGTGTTGCGGCGGTATTTGCAGGAATTTACTTTACACGAGTTTTCATGCGTTACTGAGTGAGTGAGGGTTGGCCACGTTTTTTATTTTTTTTGTCAGCGATCTTGGCAAATTCCTTATTCATTTTTTCGTAGCCAGCCTTCTTGTCTTTACAAGTTTGGCAGTGGTCACCAATACCCAAAATCATACTTTCGCTAATACTAAGATACTTGTTAAAACTCCCCTGATCTTCTGGGCAGGCATAGCCGACGCCATTTATCTCTACTGTTACACAACTATTTGGGTCGTTACGTCTGGTTTTCGCAGCAATTATATATTTGATGGTTTGTGCTTCTTTGCCGCTACCAGTAACTTCTTCGATAAAACCTTCCTGAGCAAGATCAGCGCGGACATAGGAAATTTTTTTATCACCTCCCGAATCGCTGAGATGAACAATGGTTCGATTAGACTCGCAGGCGTCAATTTGTCGAATAACAACATCTTTGTAACTATCGCTTGTCTTATCTGCGAAGTGTTCGGGAAATTCATCGCAAGTTATCCTTAAATAATCGATGACGACTCCCGCGACGACAACAACAACAACAACCCCCAACCCCAACGGCCCGATAGCGTTAGCTGTTGGCAAGAATAAATCTCTGAAAAAACTTGTTTTTGCATTTATTACTTCGTCTAGCCTCCGAAGTAACAGAGCAACGGAATCACGTGGCGTGGCCTTAAAGGGCTTCCCATTGACTTTGAAATCCCCAGATTTAGGGTTTACTATTTCCAAAGCTAATTTTGAATCACCTTCGATAAGGGTGAGAGTT
>LWDK01000049.1 GCA_002083485.1 Proteobacteria bacterium SG_bin7
AAATAATGATTGTCCCATCAACGACTTCGCAAAAACATCAATTTGCGATAAAGGACTCACTTGCCAATCATCGCTTTCTAAGAAACTTTGCCCATAGCGGATTTCGTTATTTGGGATATCTAAATTTGAGATAAAATTGTCGTTAGGAAAATCCTCAACGTCAAAGCCGTCAATATTTTCAGATGAAGCTGAAATAAAAGAGAAGAAAACAATCACCAGGGAAGTTAACCAGATACGCACCATTCTTAACATCCTCATAACTAGAAAAAATCTTTATACAAAGAACATGCCCAAAGACATTTTAGTAATCCTGCATTTAAAGAGCGGTAAGGGACCTGAATTAGCCAGATATGCCCAATTTTGTTAGTAGAGGCTGGCGTTCGTCGGCGGGTATCTAAAATAATTCTTAAGCGTCTCGTTCACGCTCACGCTCACGAGTTTTTCGCCAAATTCTTTTTTTAAAATTTCATAAAAGGCTATAGAGAGACCTTCACCAGAAGGATTCGGAAGTAATACGTTTAAATTTCTGCCTTGGTAGGGGTCAATGATTTTTTCATAAATTACGGAATCAAATTTATCAGGATGAATTAGGAATCCCGTTTCTTTATCCGGTTCACCTTTAAACATGGATTCAATTTTGAAATCATGGCCATGAAGGCGATAGCACTTTCCAAAGGCACGGATGTTTTCTTCGTCACTCCAATCAGGATTATTAAGATTGTGTAGTGCGTGGAGATAAAACCTCTTAGAGAGATGGAGCATAATCCACCCACATAAACTCACCTTCATAAAGGCGAATCTTAAGGAGTTTTATATTTTTACTTGGAAGATTTTCACGGATTTTGTTGTAAAAATACACAGCCATATTTTCCGTTGTTGGGATTACGTCTTTAAAGAAAGGTACGTCGGTATTTATAAAATGATGGTCAAATGGATCTGTTACTTTCTTTAAAAGGTTATCAATTTCAATAAGATTAATAACGATACCGCTGTCGGCGTTTACAGGCCCGTTGAGATAAACCTCCAAAATAAAATTATGACCATACCCGTTAACCGAATACGCTTTTCCGAAAAGTTTTTTATTTTCTTCTTCGCTGAAACGGGGATTGTAGTAGCGATGCCCACTACTAAAATAGATTTTTCTGGCGATAGTAACTTCTGGCGCACTCATGACCTAGACAAATGACTTAAAACCAAGACCCGGTCAACCTTTTCTCAAATTTTGACGATGAGAAACACATGAATGACCTGATGCTATTTGGTCTTAAAGTATTTCTTATTTCTTTTGCGCTAAGTCTCGTATTTTTCGGTGGATTTTAACTGGCTCTTTTGCCGTTGTGACCGACAATACTCTGAAAAATTTGCGCTTCAATAAAGATCTTTAGTAAATCTTTATCAACTTTTCCTTCGTTAGCTTCCATTCCCAAAATATCTAAGGCACGAAGTGTATCGACGGATTTCTTATACGGACGGTCCATCGCCGTTAAAGCATCATAGATATCTACAATAGCCATCATACGCGATTGTACAGGGATTTTATCGGCCTTGAGGCCGAGAGGGTAACCTGTGCCGTCCATTTTTTCGTGGTGAGCATGAGCAATATCAGCAACATTAGCAAGATCGTCGGTCCATGCAATCTGCCGTAAGAATTCGAAGGTATGCGAGACGTGGGACTCAATTTCTTTTCTCTCTTTACTTGTAAGGGTACCACGTGCAATCGACAGTCTTTGATATTCGTCCTCGGTCACCAGCTTCACGCCCAAGTTACGGCTGGCGTTTTCAATCCACTCCAGTAATTTTTTGACGTTAAAGTCTTTATCCAGTATTTGGCTCTCGTTGGCCTTCATAATTCCGACGCGGATTTGTTCAATTTGCTGATTGAAGCCATTGATTTTTAAAATCGCTGCGCCAAGCTCCGCTTCAATATTATCGGTCTTTCCAATACTAACTCTGGCAATAATTTCTTGTAAGGTATCACGCCAGAGCCGGCTTTCGTTCAGACTTTTCATTCCGTCGAGACGCATAAGAAGTGTTTCGAGCTCATGCGGAAAAAGTTTTTTACTTTTAACAAGTAAGTTTTCACGCACGCCAATTTTCCCGAAATCATGTAAAAGGGCGGCGTAACGAATTTCCTGAACTTGCTCTTTTGAAAATGTCACCGACGAAAATGGACCATTATTGAGTCCATCAAGCGTTTTTGCAAATTCCACCGACATTATTGCGACACGATCACTATGACCACTCGTTGTTGGATCTCTTGCCTCAATCGCAGTTACCGAGGCTTTAACGAAGCTTTCAAAAAGGTTCTCAATATCTTGTGTAAGTTTAGCGTTTTCTAAGGCAACCGCGGCATGGGCAGCAAAGGCTTCTACAAAATGTGCATCTTGTTCGGAAAAAGCGATAATTTCATTTTCTCCCAATCGATACTGACTGCGTTTTTTACTTTTGTCGCGCAATTTATTGACGAGCTGCAAAACGCCAAGGACTTTACCTTTTGATGTTTTAATCGGTACAGCCAAAATCGATTTGGTGCGATAACCATTGTTCTTGTCGACTTCTCTTAAAAAGTGAAATGGGTGGTGTTTATCAATAACGTAACAGTCACGGATGCGCACGGTTCTACCTGATTGAGCGGCATACCCCGCGATGCTCTTATTGTCGATCGGGAGGTAAAGCGATGGCACAACCTGAATCCCCGAGTTATTAATCATTTTATGAAACCTAAGTTTAGACACGTGATGTGGACGGGTGCCACCGAAACTATCTTGAGGAACTTTTTCGATAAGATAGACACTGGCACCATCTGCACCTGAGTTCTGCTGGGCCAAAGTAATAATCATATCCAGAATTTTAGGGGTTTCACGCTCAGATGCGAGGGCAGTCCCAACTGTTAACAGCGCATGCAACTTTTCATTTTCGTAAACTCGACGAAAATCAGAATTTCCAGTCTTCTTTTTCTTTCTTTGCAATTACGCCCCCAGCCAGGACCAGTATTCTCTTATCGACACATCAGAAAATTTTCTAAATAATTATTTTAGTCTCAAGATGAGACGCGGCTAAAAGTATTAAGGACACAAAACGATGTTGAATGACAAAATATTTGTCATTGGAGATATTCACGGATGCGCAGAAGAACTTCAGCTTTTGCTTGATAAAATTCCTTTGACGTCGCAGTCGCGTATTGTTTTCGTAGGTGACTATATAGACCGTGGTGAAAACTCAAAAGAAGTCATAGATATTATTTTGAACCTGCAAAATTATTATAAAGTCACAACTCTAATGGGAAATCACGAGGCCATGTTTCTCGATTTCTTGTCCGATCCGGGTTCCACGGAAGCAGGTGCTTTTATTTACAATGGTGGAAGTGCTACACTCGCAAGTTATGCCAACCAACAAGGAAAGTATGTTATTCCCGATGAGCATATTGAATTTTTGAAAAAGCTACAGCTCTTTTCGCAAACCGAGAGTTTTTTCTTTGTCCACGCTGGAGTTCCAGATGTGCCGCTTAATTATATTACTCCCGCCAGACACAAAGATGATTTACTTTGGATTCGAGACTCATTTTTTAATAGCAAATTTAAGTGGGAGAAAATCATTGTCCATGGACACACTCCCGTGGCCCAAGTAGAGGTTACGCCAAAAAGAGTTAACGTTGACACGGGTTGTGTGTATGAAAACTATCTTTCGGCGTACGAGTTATTTTCTGGCGAAGCCTATACTGTAAAGAAAATAAGAAAGACCAAACAAACTCTCTTGCGCGATCAGACCTCGCAACGCCAAGCTGTTCGTTTTGAAGGAAAGGTGCCGGTAACGATAATTTGTGATGGTTACACAATGAGTTTTGAAACTGTTAACTACAGCGAAATTGGAATGCTGGTCCGTTGCTCAACGGCACCAAATGTTCCCGTATTGAAAGAAAATGCACTTGTCAGTGGAGAAATTAAATTAATTTCTGATACCCCTCTCAAGTGGGATGGCCGGGTGGTACGGGTGATCCCAAAAGATGGAGAATATCAGTACGCGATTCAATTTGCACGACCGACACGACCTTAATCTTTAGTACATATTTATTAGCTTTTTGTTGTCACGGAAGTAATTATAGAGCGAACGGTGTGGGGCGGAAAAGTCAATTTCACGGTCCTGCGCAAGCGTATTGTCGACCAACAACACGCAATTATTTTCACCCACGAGCTTTCCTAAGCCTTCGACTAATCCCCCCTCAAAATCTTTATAAGAAGAGTCATCAAAGACTTTATGAAGATCGTCCCACATGACATTTAAAGCGACAAATTGGTTGGAGTGCTGACGCAAGAAACTTTTTAGATCTACCCAGCGCGCAAAACGCGAAATCAAAATGTTTTGGCCTAAAGATAACAGTTTTTGAATGACCGGTATGGCCTCATTGTAGTCTTCATCTATCGAAATTTCGATAAGTTTTAAATGGTCCTTAAAGGCTTCCTTATTTAGCTTTTCAAAATGGTCAAGACACACTTTGTGCCAACCACGCTCTGGCGTAAATTCACTTCCCACCCTCAAACTTAGCCTCTTTACAATCAATGGCCGCTTAAAAAAAACTTCGGAAGGCTGGGCTGGATTTCCATTAGCCGTAAAGAGAACTGCGGGGGCTAAGCCTGTTTTCAATAGCTCTAAATTCAATTTTATTTTGTCGATATGAGAGAGGTCTGGACCTTCCACGCGAATCATATCGATTTCGATACGCTCTTTTTTTATCGCATCTGTCAATGAACTTACCAAATCGCCGACGTTTTTATGAAGATAAATGGCACCATAAACTAAATTTACCCCCAGTGTGCCGAGGGCTTCTTGCTGATTAAGTCTTGCCCGATCAAGCATCCTAACGTGCAAAACAATATCATTGCTTGCTCCTCGAGGCTTAACTTGGAAACGCATTCCGAGCCATCCATGGTTTTGCTTATTGGGACCAGAATGGGTGGCGATCGTGTCGGCAAAAGAAAAAAAACAAGTGTTCGCTCCACGTTTTTCATCCAAACGTTCTACCAGTAATCTAAATTCTTTTTCTACCATTTTTAACACTCGAGGCTCACAAACATAGCGACCATTTTTTTCCTGACCATAGATGGCATCACTAAAAATCATGTCATATGCGGAAATTGTTTTGGCAATAGTATGAGAAGCCAGACCGGCTTGAAAAAAAAAGCGCGCAACTTCTTGACCCGCGCCAATTTCGGCAAAAGTTCCGTATTGAGTATCGTCCCGGTTAACAGCCAGTGCTTTTTCAAGTGGACCCATAACAATTCTCTATCGGAAAAATTTGAATTGGAATTAGGCACATTTTATTAAACAATGAGCGTCATAGGCCATAGACGAGGCCTGAATTTTAGAGTTTAATTATGCTATGTTAAAAGCACTTCTATTTTTCATTTTATTTCTTTTTGTAATCACGACCCCAAAGTCTCTTTGGGCCGACGAATATCTCGAGTTAAGCGAAGTCGGGTATGCAAAACACCAAGACCCTTTTCAAGCTCGAAAAGTAATTCAAGATGAGGTCATTGAAAAGGTAAGTTTACGCTACATTACCGACCTTATCGGCGATAAAAAAGTAAATAAAAATAAGAATATGATTAATGCCAAGATTATAAAAAATTACGGAAGATATATTCCCACCGTAAAAGTCGGGCGCCTCGAAGGAAATGGTGATTCCCGCCAGATGACGGTAACCCTAAAAATTTCTCTTCAGAACTTGAAACAGATGTTGTTACAGAATGGCCTTCTCTACGAACAGGATGGCCCAGCCGTTGTATTGCCAATGATAGCAATGACCGATAAAACTCATATGCTCACGTATCGCTGGTGGGTGAGCGATAACGATAAAAGTAAAAACTTTTTACATCAAGAAATTTCAGGGGTTCATAACGAACTGACAAAAGCTCTCAAAAATCAGGGTTTCTTCTTACGTAATCCAACCGCTGCTAATGATAAAAATCTTGTTCCTCAAGCCTATCAAATCGATGCACTTCGCTTAGAAGATTTATTTTTTTTGGGTGAGTTTTTTAAATCACAGATCGTAGTTAAGGGAGATATTCGTTTTGAACAAGGGTCTGAAGGCAGCGAAGTTTCTCGTATTTACGTACGTATGACAGCAATGCATACAGGAAATGGTCGTGTCGTAGCCGAAGTTGTCAGAGCTCTTGATACAGAGCCGGGGGTTTTTGAGCGCACCATTTCTAATAAACTCGATACCACTTTACCCGATATCGCAAATGATCTTGCAACCCAAATGCATGAAGCTTGGCAAAAAGGTACTTTCGGCACACGTCTGATTAAACTGACTTTACGTGGTCCACTTGACTACTATCAGGTGAACAAATTCAAAACCCAAGTAGAACAAAAAGTCGGCGAGATTAAATCTATTCGCGAACGTTTATTTGAACCCAGCCAGGTAACATTTGAAGTTGATTCCTCGGTAGGAATTGACGGTTTGGTTGAAAAGTTTAAAAAGTCCCGCTTTGACGGTTTTAATGTCGAGCTAGATGGTGTCAGTGCTGAAGTTGTGGCACTTCGTTTAGATTTTGAGAATAAACCCTAGACATCGGTCGGGTTGGTTTTTAATTCAAATTCCCGCTATAATTTAGAAATGAAATACATAGTGCTTATTTCATTCGTTCTTTTAGGCAGTTGTTCGCTCATTCAACGCCGTAGTGACAATAGCAATGTAAGTTCGGTTCCTGAAAAAAATTTACCGTTCGAAGGGCAGGTGGAATCTCCTCGCAAACGTGTCCTAGTTTTACCGTTTATCGATACTTCAGGTATCAAAAGTGGGCAGGGAACACATTCAACGGCAGCATCACAAGGCGCGCGTTCCTCTCTTATTAGTTGGTTAAACTCAACGGAGAGATTTGTTGTGATAAGCCCAGAGGATTTTCCCAAAGATCTCAATCAGTTTCTCTCTAATTTTCAATATGATCTTGAAGCTATAGCCAAAATTGCCCATGGTATGGGAATAGCTGCTGTTGTTGAAGGAAAAATCTTAGAAATGCGAGGGCACAAAATTGGAAGTTCCGTCGGAGTTTTTAGCAAACAAGGTGTACGTATGGAGGGAACGATTCAGATAAGAGCTTTCGCGGCAAAAAACGGAAAAGAAATCTTAAATGTTACGCGGGATGGTGCGGCGGAGGCGACGACGGGAAGAAACGGTTCGACCCGTGACCTGATGGATGATCCAAATCTGGTTGGCGATGTGGCTGTCAAAGCATTTAAAACTACAGTGAAACAATTGGCTATGGCTATCGACAAACTTAATTGGGAAGGTCGAATCGCTCTCATTAAAGGCGACCAGTACTATATCAATGCTGGCCGGCTTTCGGGCCTACAAATCGGTGATATCTTAAAAGCTACTGAAGATAGTGAAGAGGTTTACGATCCAGAGACTGGCGCGTTCATTGGGCATGTTCCAGGTAGAATGAAGGGAACGCTTGAACTCGTAAGCTATTTTGGCAAAGACGGAGCCATCGCCGTGCTTCATTCGGGTGCCGGTATCACTGAAAATGACCGTGTTGAACTTTACTAGTTGACCAATACCTTTTAAATTCATTATCAATTTCTAATGGGAAAAAATATATTCGTTATCGGTTTCACTGCGATCGTGGTTGTCGCCCATGCCCATAACGGTGTGGCGCAAGCTAACTCAAACCCTGTCACAACTTCGACGACCTCGGCAACAAAAGTGGAAATTCCAAAGACACCGAAAGTTGCAAGTTATTACGGATATTCTTTTCGTTCTTTCGTTGGCGTTTCTAACCCAGGCCCAATAAACCTAAAAGATGGCGATATGCAAATGCATATTTTAGCTCTGAAATACAATATGAGCGAAAAATGGGGTTGGCGCGTCGGAAGCGCCTATCTCGTTCATAATTTTAACATTTTAGATAAGCGCCTCGCCGGAAACACTAAAATGCAAAATATCCACGTGGAAGGTTTCAGTGATTTGCGGCTTTCGGCAATCTACATCGCCTTGAAAGATAAGACACAGTCTCTTGATTTTTCATTGGGCCTAAATCTCCCGACCGCGGTAACTCTGAAAAATGACGACGGGAAAGCACTCCCTCCCCAAGAACAATTTTCCTCTGGGACTTACGACATCATGCCTGTAGTAAATTACTCTTATAATTTAAATGACTGGGCCTTCTCCGAAAAACTTGATGCTGTTTTTCACACGGGAGAAAACTCTATTGGCTATCGACTTGGTGACGACTTTGGTTTTACAACTGCGGTATCTTATACTGCAGTGCCGTGGCTAACGCCGATATTGAGTGCGCGCTATACAGATCGCAAAGACTTGGCAGTAAACAATTTTTGGAATCCCCGCAGCACCAATATTAGATATGGTTCAGGTTGGGAGGGAGCCGTTGGGTTTCGTTCCGGACTGCCACTAACAAGTAATCAAAATGTGCGGTTGGGTTTTGAAGCTGGCGCTCCCATTTTTAGGACTTCACGCACCTCGCAATATGTCGTCGGTGAAACACTTTGGTACGCGTCCACAAATTTGACAGCAACTTACTAATCTTTAGACATTCTTATTTTAAGATAGTTTTTTTCTAATGAATATTACCTAGTAAACCGATAGAGTTTAATCTCGGGAGGTACCCTCGTGTTTGACAAAATTAAAGTAAAAGATATGATGAATTCAAGAGTTCACGTGGTGTCCCCCGATATCAATGTCTGGCAAGCTTCAAATAAATTAAAAACGCTTCATATAGGATGCCTCGTTGTGGTTGAAAAGGGCGTAATCTGTGGAATTATTTCTGAGCGCGATATTGTTTATAAAATTGTTTCTGCCAAACGTGTGGCCAGCGAAGTTAAAGTTAGAGAAATTATGAGCGGCCCGGTAGTAACACTGAAACCTGAAACTCCCGCAACCGACGCACTTTTTATCGCTTCAACTCGCCACTTACGTCATTTACCGGTTGTCGATGATAAAGATAACCTTGTAGGAATTTTAGGAATTCGCGACATGATCTATCAAGCCGTGAATAATATTCTTGCGACCTCTGATTATTTTGATATGAAAAAAGCCGAGAATGGTTGAAGCGACTGGACTCGAACCAGCGACCTCTTGCATGTCAAGCAAGCGCTCTAACCAACTGAGCTACGCCTCAAAAACGATCTATCATTTTTGTATAACTAATCGCGTTAATAGTCAAATTTAGTTTCAAAAATTTTCGTGACCCTTAAGAGATCATTTTGCTAGTTTCGAAATCGAGAAGAGGGCGCAAAACGGTACCGAAATGCCGGTAACTTCCTGGCATGTACATTGCTCTAGTTACGTTTTGTATCCTA
>LWDK01000050.1 GCA_002083485.1 Proteobacteria bacterium SG_bin7
TTGAAAACTGTCTAGAAAATAGGATAGGGTCACATACAATGAATATGATTGGGAAAAGATGAGCGTCGGTATCCATTACACGACGGCGTCATCGATTATCTATTTTTTTGGATTAAATTCGCAGAATAAAATTGGCAGTGATTTGTTAAACGCCTTAGCTGATGCGCCGGAGAAACGTTTACTTAGAGCTGGGACTTTCTTGCCATTTGCTCCAGAGGTTTCTCTAAAGGAATCCGATTTTAATGAGCTACTACCTTTAAAGTCTTCGAAGACCTTAAGAATTGCAGCTCCAGGTTTTTATTTTAAGAATGAAATGCTGGAATTTATAAAACGCGCAGCTGAAAAAGTTGGAACTGAACTTGAAATAATAAAAATCGATAGGGCTGAGTATTTTGAGCTCATAGCTGCAAAAGAGGATTTTAAAAGTAAATATGATTTTTTGCTTACAACCTACGTGGCATCCGAAAGATATCCCGCAGTGCAGCTGCGATTTTTGACGGGATCGCGAACAAGTCCAGTGGATTTATTAGATGTCGAGCAGCCGGACCAAGACCCGATTAAAATTCAGCGCATTAAAGATTACCAGCGATGGCTCTTAAAATCTCAGACTGTCGTACCTATTTATTTTGTTAGGAGTCATATCATCTCTTCTCCTAAAATTGACATTGGCGATCAATCAACTACGGATGCTGATATCCAACTCTGGAGGCTGACGAAAAAGGATTCTCAATGATGATTGATTGCCAAATTATAAATCCAGGTGACTTTGATACGTGCCCTCCTGCGCAGGAAGCGAATTATAGTCGTAAGCTTTTAGAATGGATTGCTGAGAACGCGTTCCTGAAATCAAAAGTTTTCGAAAGTACCATAGATTTAGGTGGAAAAGAGTATTTTTGTTTTTCAATTTCTGCGATCGATAGCGACAATAATGAATACCTTGGCTTTGGTCGATCAAATAGTAGATTAGAAGCGGCATCAATCGCTTCTGGGGAAGTCATTGAACGACTTATTGCAAAAAAAATTCTAAAGACCACAGAAGTTATATCCACCAATAGCGTCGTAAAGATCGAAAATTCTGAGATCTCAGTTACACAATCTAAAACTCAAACAGCGCTCCCGTCACCCGGGTTTCACTCTAGCAATGGCTGGGCGGTGCATTTTTCTTTGAAATCTGCACTTGAAAATTCTGTTATAGAAGCTTTAGAAAGACATATACTGCTATACACCTATCTGCACAGTGGTTGGCATAGTTTTCAAATTGATTCTCAAGTTCCATTTAAAAGCCAAACTCTAACCCCTTATATTTCAAAATTTTCATTTGGGGGTTTTAGTGCTGGGATAGTAGCGACTGAAGGTAAAGAATTCCCTGGCCGCACTTTTGGATACCTGTGTGATGACGCCACCGAAATAAATAACTCGCCAAAATGGCTCAATGCTTTTTTTGAGAGTTACTGCCAGTGGGACGCGTTTGTTAAAAATAAACCGCAGTCGATCGATGAGAACTGGCTTAGAAAGTATCAACATCATTTTTTAAATCACACTCATGAAGCACAAGATGGAAAATCATTTAAGAGATCAGATCATCCAAAAGTTGAATCTAACATTTTAATGCTCGATATTCAGAAAGTGTTGGATCTTCCAGTACCTCTTGTAGGCGCTTATACATTTGGCCGAGATTTGATACCTCTTTTCTTTAAACAGAAATTATCTATCGATGAATCTCTCGCACTCGGAAATCTTCTTAAAAAGTGGGATTTGCCACCTGAATTGCCGGAGTACCATCCAATCTTATGAAAAATTCGGCTTTGGTTCGAAGACTTATATTGGGAAGCATGATTCTAGGACTGAATGTCCCGGGAATATACCATGTGGCTCTTAATATTATTCGATATAATCACTTTAATCGATTAGCCGAGCAGGTTTGCAAAGCCATTGAGCCGCGGATTCAAGTGGGTGCGCAGCGAGAAGCTCTGGAGTTTTTAAAAAGCTCAGTTTCAAATCAAAGTATGGACGCATATCCCGAAATTGAATTTAAAGATCACGGGGTTTTAATTTCTCCTCCCATTAAAAAAGTAAGCTCCCTTGCCCACGAGTCTTGTGAATTCCAAGGAATCACTGGAGTTGATGTAAAAATTTATTATCAACAACCGTCAATCTTAAACGTTTCCTATATTTATATTTACCTCGCGTCTGTTCCAATTTTGTCTTTTCTTTTACTTCTAGTTCGTCGCGGAGTTTTGAGTTTTCAAAGAAAGGTTGCCGATTTAATCGAGCGACAAATGAAACAGCTCTTTGATATGGGATCTATTCCCGAACCCGAAAAGGCGAGTCTTTTCTTTAAGCTATTTGATTTAGAGATTCCTCTTTTAAAATACCTAAAAGGCCATATTGATAATCTTGAAATGGATCTAAACAGGTATTCTCAAGAAATCGCAGAAAAACAAAAGCGCGAAGTATTAATGGATGTAGCCGCTCAAATGGCACACGATATCGTAACTCCCATATCAAACCTTCAAACTATTTTGGCAAGTGATGAGAAAAAGAATAATGAAGAATTAATTTCGAGCGAGCTTGGACAGATTAAACATCTTTCAGAAAAACTCTTACGCGAATATCGAAGAGAAATTGTATTGGCACCGACAACAAGTTATGTGATCGATGTCGTATCTTGCGTAAAAACTGCGGTCGAGAGTATTAAGATATTTGCTCGCGATATACGCCCAGTTGAATTTCAAATCCAATATGATTCGAATTTCTCTCCGCATCTTAAGGGCGACCGCGCTGAGTTCATAGTCGCTCTTTCTAACATTTTGCGTAACTCAGTCGAGGCAAGCGACAGAGAATTGGGACAAATAACTATAAAAATATTCGCCGACGATAAAGAGTTTCAAATTTTAATTTCCGATAACGGTTGTGGAATTAAAAAAGAAGACCTATCGCGAGTTTTTGAAAATAAAGTTTCAATTGGCAAAGCAAATGGAACCGGTATCGGTTTATATCAAGTCCGATCCACAATCGAACGTATGAACGGTACTGTAAATATGGAGTCCACTGTAGGTAGTGGTACTACCTTGAAATTATCGTGGCCGATTTCGGAAATAATAATAGAAAAGCCGGTCGCGGAAAATCGCCGCGAGATTTCCGCTGCGGATAGTAAACCTGACTTGGTTTTCATTGATGACTCCAAAGCCAGCCGCACAAGCTGGAGCATTCAAGCAAAGCGTGAACAAAAAAACCTACTGACATTTTCATCATGGCAGGAATTTAAAGCGAATTCCGATGAAATTGACAAAGCGGTTCCCATTTTTGTTGATTACACTTTTGCAGACAGCGCTATCTCGGGCAAAGAGGTTGCCGAAAAAATCGTCGCAGACGGTTTTCAAAATCTATTTATTACTACGGGGTTGCCACCAGAATATGTTGATAAACCTTTAGGAGTAAAAGCGGTTTTAAATAAAGATTTTCCGCGAGCGGAATTTATTTAAACTTTAAAAACAATATATTTGAGGTAAACAATGACTCGCCGATACGTCGGCCACCTCTGGACTTTTCGATTAAAGGAAGGTTTCCTTTAATCTGAAAAGTAAGGGGGAAATCATGGAAAGTATTATTTATCGGATCTTTGAAGTCGCATTTAAGGCAGTAGGAATTTTACTCCTGACTGGCTTCATGGTGTCCGCTTTATCAGATATTCAAAGGCGAGCTTTTCATAGCAAAAAAACTGGTCTCACAAGCATGCTAAAAATTAACCAACAATTGGTTGGAAAATCTCAATAGAAAAATTTCACTAATTTTATTTTGTTTGTGTAATTAGCAACATATCGGACTGATATTTTACTGTCTGCCGTAGATAGCTTCGTATTCTTCGCGTTCAAGGACCATTTTAAGTGAACTCTCAGCCCAGCCCATTATGAGAGTCCCCGTCGTAGCTACGTTTGCATCTTAATGCTTAGTGTACTCAGAGTAATTTGAAACTTCCTGCTTTATATGGCTTTCTCATTTGAAACTCGCTTTTTCTACGGCTCGCTGCCTGTGGCCCAAATAAACTCTTGGTTCGATGGTAAAGCGAGCCAACATTTCAAGGTGCCCATTTTTCTGCCCATGAGAAATAAATCGAAGTATCGCCAACGCTCCTAAACCAAAAATCCACGATAGGAATAATGGTGCTCCAAAAACGTTTAAGAGAACATTCGTTCCTGCGAGGATACCTAACGAACACACAATGTGACTTACCTCAAATCCCCAAAGCTGAGAGCGATTCATATTGCTGGTTGGACAGTTCTTCATCGAACAACCCTCTGCAAAAGATCAACTATGCTTTGGGCGCCGAACAGAATAACGGCGCCTGTGATAGCATAAATTAAATGTTGTTTGGCGTTTGGATTTCCAGTTATGAAACTAAACGCAGCAAACCCGAGGCCCAGGACCGCGAAGATCGGCAGAATCGAACCCAACAAAACGTTTTTCAATCCGAGCAGTGAGGATTCCACCGATGCGTGAGCAAGCGGTGGAATTAGAATTATCAATACGAATATCACAAGCTTTTTACGCATTGTTATTCTCCTGGTCTGGTTTTTTATTTCTGGATTGGATCAGGTAGCACACGTTAGGCAGTATGAAGAGTTCAAAACTTAAGGATTCACCAGATTTAGTGAGCCAAGCTCTGCCGACGCGATTCCACTTCGTTCGCTTTTCGGGCTGCCCAGTAACTTTTGATTTATATTTTTTTGCAACTAGGATGTCGAAATACTGTTTTTCCATAAAAATTCCTTTCATAAAAAATCTGAAGGTTGAGGTGCTAAACGTTCCGGTAGTTTTAATTCTCCTATCGACCATAGGTAAAATTGGTAGCAATCCAGAATCATAAGGCCGGCCACTGTAAATGTGGAGTCGGTTGATAAAATGTTTATTTTGGGATGAGGACTTTTTTGAAGACTTAAATTCGAGTCGTCGCCATTCACATTGTTTTTCCAGTTCTTCGGGAGTGAAATTGCAGTCCCAACAATGGGAGTGTGTTGCGAGATGCTCATATGATTGAACTCCGCATCGCGGACAATTCGTGATATGCATAGTTGCCCCTTTCTTTGCGCCGATCATTCAACGCAATTGATTTCACAATATAGAATTGCAAGAAAAGAAAGAGGTTGTGCCAAAAGTAAAAAGATGGGCTAAATTTTGAAAATTATTTGTTGAATTTGAAAACGGTCCACAAAATCGGACTTATTTGGAACCAACAAATCCCATCTTTTTGTTTAATTTCGTGGACAGTTCAGTTTGATTTTTTTTTGGATTTTATTTAGGTCCGATAGAGCTGAGAAAGAAATTCTGAAATTTCTTGCAGATGTTCTTTCAACTCTTTTGAGTTTCCAGCATCGATCGCCTTTTTCACACAGGACTCGACGTGGGCACGGGCAATTTCTCTTTCCACAGAACGCAGGGCCGACTGCATAGATCGTAACTGCGTTAAGATATCCATGCAGTAACGTTCCTCCTCGACCATCTTAATTACGCCACGAACCTGGCCTTCAATTTTAGTTAGTCGTTCGGTTTGTGAAATGTGCGAGGCACCCTTTTTCTGCATCAATTTTCCTCGTTGTCTTCACAAAGCAAGAGACGTTCCAATGTCTCTGTTTGAAGCAACACGAGGTTTTTGACCAATTTACTCGATCCTATAATCATTTTGATACCCCGTAGGGGTATTACGCATGGACAATTTGGTAGTGAGTTATGCCAACTTGGCAAGGAATCTCAATCAGATCAAACTAATTGAATCCAATCAGTGGCATCTACCTTGCTCAACAGTATGGGATGAATATCAACCTTTGAAGGAGAAAAGAAATGAAACAAAGAATCATCTTAGTTGTAACAGGACTTATTGCCACCACATTGATGGGATGTGCCCATGGACTTATGCGGGGAAGTGTTGCCATGAAAGTTAGTGATACCGAAGCCCATGTATGTATGGATAAATCGGAAGCAAAAGTTGGCGATAGAGTCACTTTATTTCGAAATAACTGCCCGGCTAAAGGTGTTGGGGGTGGTGGCACTTGTACAAAGGTGGAGCTTGGCCAAGGAACTGTTACAGAAATCTTGAACGACCATTATTCCGTCGTAAAATTTGATCCCGGTGTTAAATTTTCTGAAGGTGCATTTGTAGAGAAAAGATAGGTGATGTGTGAGGCTTTTAATGCAAATTATAAGCCTCTCCTTTTTCATAGGATATAACTCCTATGGAAAGGATTTTTCGCTTAAAGAATTTTTAGAACAAGTTAGGGATTCAAATCCATCGATAAAATCAGCAGCTCGTCGCGCCGAGGCTTTGAGTCATCGCGTGAAACCTGCCAGCACGATTGACGATCCATTTATAGCAGTTGGTGTTGATCAGATTCCCTTTGATGGAAGTATGGGATCGGCGACACGCTATCAAGTAAGTCAATCGATTCCATTTCCCGGAAAACTGAGTGCACGTGGCGATATCGCCGAAAGTAAAGCGAAATCAGCACGTAGTGATTCCGAAACAACCGAGCGCGAAGTTATAGTGTTGGCCACACAAGCTTTCTTTCGGACTTTCTATAATCAAAACGCGATTGAATTAAATGAGAAGCAGAAAATTTTAATTGAAGGTACGGTTGAGAGTACAAAATCCCGTTACAAAACCGGCGATACGGGACATCACGATTGGCTCTTAGCGAAAGTAGAAATCTCGGTACTCAAAGTTGAACGCTTGCGACTTGAGCGCGAGCAAAAAAAATTATTTGCGGTTCTTAATGAACTCCGCGATAAACCGACAGACGCAGTATTCGGAAACCTTGTTGTCAAATTTTCTGAGTCAAAGAACGATGATGTTTCGCCGACGAAGGATCAGCCAGAGATGAAATCTCTGGAATACGCCGTTACTCAGTCAGAAAAAGAAAAAAAATTGGCAAAACTGTCTTACTTGCCTGATTTTACTATCCAGGGAATGGCCATGAAGCCAAGTTCTGACATGATGAATGAAAAAGATAACTGGGGTGTCATGGTTGGAATAAATGTGCCACTTTATTTTTGGCGCAAGCAATCGGAAAATGTGTCGGCAAGCACTTTAGATTCTGAAGCTATAGTGCTTGAAAAAAAGAATTTAGAAAATCGCTTAAACACAGAAATGGTTGATGCTAAACAAGCGCTACAAACGACAAAAGATATTGTTGATCTTTATCGAAGTTCTGTCATCCCGACGACAAATTTAGCGTTACAAAATGCAAAAACTGGTTATGCCGCCAGAAAGTTGCCGCTGACACAATTTTTAGAAACTTTGAAAGTTCAAAAGACTCAAGAACTGGAATTTTTGGCAGCTCAGCTCGACGTGGAGTTAGCAAGAACACGAATCACAAATTTGCTTTCAGCGCCACCGGTACTACGCCTTGCGCCGTCTAAGCCGAGTCTGTTTGGTGCTGGCGCAATGGGAGGTTCGATGACTTCAGATACTGTGAATATGGGTGGCGGCATGAGTGGCCCAACTCGAAAAACAAAAGCGGCAGAACCGACGCAAATGCCAAGTGGAGCAGGAATGGGGAATATGTGATGAAAAAGAAAACGATAATTGAAATTTTTATTTTTCTTTTGTTATTAGTTTTTGGATTACACTCGGACGCCCAAGAAGATCACTCAAAGATGAATATGGGACAAGCTTCAAATAAGGATGAGCCGCGGGTTACCGTAGATGTGCCCCAAGATCAACAGTCTAAAATCGGTTTAAAGACAACCAAGGCAAAAAAAGAAAAAACCCTTCATACCATTCGCACTGTGGGCACGGTGACTGCCGATCAAACCAAAGAAGCCCATGTACATACAAAAATTAATGGTTGGATTGAAGAAATTTATGCCGACTACGTGGGGAAGGCCGTGAAAAAGGGTCAGCCTCTTTTTGATCTTTACAGTCCTGATTTGGTTTCTACGCAAGAAGAGTACATTTCTGCGAAAGAACAAAAGTCTGCCGGTAGTGATATTGCTAAGGTTGCTCTAGAAAGACTAAAGCTTTGGGGCGTATCGCAAAAAGAAACTGATCGGCTGGTAAAAACCAGAAAAGCAAAGCGTAGCCTTTCCTTTGATTCACCAGTTGATGGTTTTATTGTTAATAAAACCGCCATTCGTGGAATGTATATTAATCCCGAGATGGAGCTTTACCATATCGCGGATCTTTCACGTATATGGATTGTCGTCACGCTTTACGAATCTGATATTGCCACTATTAGTGTTGGTGATGACGCCGAGCTACGTCTTCCTTATGACTTAAATAAAACATTTAAAGGAAAGATTAGCTATATCTACCCTGAAATTGAAACCGAAACCCGTACGGCAAAAGCCCGAATTGAAATTGAAAACAAAGATCAAAAATTAAAACCAGGAATGTTCGTCAATGTCGAAGTCAAAAAAGACTTAGGCGAGGCTGTCGTGATTCCGGATGATTCCGTAATCGATACAGGCACAAGAAGAATTGTCTTTGTGAAAACTTCCCAATCGCGCTTTGAGCCGCGCGAAATCAAAGTCGGCCCAAGAGTCGGTAATTCCTTTATTGTGCTTTCGGGTCTCAAGGACCAAGAGGAGGTTGTCTCAAGTGCCCACTTTCTTATTGATGCCGAAAGTAAATTACAAGCAGCATTGCGTAAAGGTGAATCGCAACCCGCTGGTCACCAAGGTCACGGAAAGTAAGAGGCCATCATGGTTGGCAAGATAATTAGTTGGTGCGCGCAAAATTCTAAACTAACTATTATTTTAACTTTTCTTTTAGGTCTTTGGGGCGTCTATTGTTTAAAAAATATCCGCGTTGATGCCATTCCTGATTTATCAGAAACCCAAGTTATTATTTTTACCGAATGGATGGGACGTAGTCCTGACCTTATTGAAAATCAAATTACCTACCCACTTGTAAGTTCGATGGTATCAGCACCTAAAGTATCTGTTGTACGCGGGTTTTCAATGTTTGGAATGTCGTTTGTCTATGTCATCTTTCAGGACGGAACAGATTTATACTGGGCAAGATCGCGAGTCATCGAATACTTGTCCAAACTCTCCGGTCAACTACCGCAAGGAGTAACACCGAATATTGGTCCTGACGCCAGCGGAGTTGGCTGGATATTTCAATATGCGCTCGTCGATAATTCGGGCAAACACGACCTATCAGAAATTAAGACATTTCAAGACTGGTACTTGAGATATTGGCTAGCCTCTGTCCCCGGAGTGGCTGAGGTGACAAGTGTTGGAGGATTTGAAAAACAATATCAGGTCGAAGTAGATCCAAATCGGTTGGCCGCTTTACGCATTCCCATTGAGAAAGTCATAAGTGCGATTCGTAATAGCAATAAAGACGTGGGGGGCAGAACTTTAGAAGTTTCAGAACGCGAGTACTATGTGCGTGGGCTTGGCTATGTCAAAGATCCAAAAGAAATTGAAAATATCGCGGTTGGCATCGGACCAAACAATATTCCCATTCGTGTTGCTGATATTGGTAATGTGAGCCTCGGGCCGAATATACGCCGCGGATTATCTGATCTTGATGGTAAAGGGGATACGGTTGGTGGGCTGGTGGTGATGAGGCAAGGAGAAGATGTCTCGCGCGTAATCGAAAAAGTAAAAAATAAAATCGAAGAAGTTAAAGACGCATTTCCCCCAGGGATTGAGTTAAAAATCATTTACGATCGTTCAAATTTAATTAAAGAGGCGATCGCGACTTTAAGAGATAGTATCATCGAGGAGATTGTTTTAGTTTGCCTAGTTATTTTGTTATTTTTATTTCACTTTAGAAGCGCACTTGTCGTTGCGATTACCTTACCGCTGTCGATTTTGATTTCCATGATTCCGCTCTACTATATGGATATTAGTTTAAACATTATGTCTATGGGCGGGATTATCTTAGCAGTCGGTGACATTGTTGATGGCGTGGTCGTCTTTATTGAGAACACGCATAAGAAAATTGCGGAACATGGTGGAAAAAGAGACTCCAAGGATCTTGCAATTGAAGCATGCCGTGAACTTGGTCCATCCATTTTTAGTGCGTTATTAATTATTGGTGTATCATTCCTACCTATTTTTGCCCTCCAGGCACAGGAAGGAAAGCTTTTTCATCCTTTAGCCTATACAAAAACTTTCGCTATGATCGCAGCGGCACTCGTTTCTATCACAGTAACTCCGCCACTCATCGCGTATTTTGTCAGAGGAAAAATTAGATCTGAAGAACAAAATCCAGTTAACCGTCGCTTAAATAATTTATATCGGCCAATTTTAAAATGGAGCTTGAACAATTCCAAGCTTGTGCTCGCGGCAATGGTTGGTTTTGTCTTCTTGACTGGTTTTGCTTTTATGCGTTTGGGTTCTGAATTTATGCCCCCACTTTGGGAAGGCGATTTGCTTTACATGCCAATTACCGTTCCAGGCATATCCGTGACGGCAGCACAAGATTTATTGGAGAGACAAGGTACGGCGATAAAAACAATTCCTGAAGTTGAAACGTCTTTTGGTAAGGCGGGAAGATTTGAGACCGCCACGGATCCTGCGCCTTTATCAATGTTTGAATATACCATCCGCCTGAAGCCAAGAAATCAGTGGCGAAAGGGTTTAAATGACGAAGGGCTTATTGCGGAACTTGATAAAGCGGTGGAAGTTCCCGGATTAAATCGTGCCTGGACAAAGCCGGTGCGTGGAAGAATCGATATGCTCTCTACCGGAATTAGAACACCGGTGGGCATAAAAATTTTTGGTAAAGACTTAAAAATGATAGAAGATATAGGAGCGCAACTTGAAAAAACCTTAAATACTGTGCGTGGAACACGAAGTGTTTATGCTGAACGTATTATTGGCGGAAACTACATTGATTTTGAGCCCGACCGAAATGTTCTCGGTCGTTATGGTTTAAATGTTGGTGATGCTCAGATGGTGGTAGAGACCGCGATCGGTGGAATGGAAATTTCACAAACGGTTGAAGGGCGTGAGCGCTACACGATCAGTGTGAGATACCCCAGAGAACTAAGAGATAATATTGAAAAGCTTAGCCGTATATTAGTGGCGACTCCGACAGGCGTGCAAGTTCCCCTGGGCCAGCTCGGAAAACTTTCAACACGTCAAGGACCACCGATGGTACTAGATGAAAATGGCTCTTTAGCAGGTTATGTCTATATTGATTTAACCGATCGTGATCCCGGAGGTTACGTCGAAGACGCCAAAGCCGCAGTAAAACGTGAAGTAAAAATTCCCCCGGGTTATTTTATTTCGTGGACAGGTCAATATGAGTATTTGGAGCGTATGCAGGCCAGAATGAAAATTGTTTTGCCACTAACTTTACTTTTAATCTTTGGATTTCTCTATATGAGTATGGGATCAGTTTCAAAAACTGTCATGATCATGTTGTCGGTGCCGCTTTCTCTTATCGGCGGGATTTTATTAATGTGGGTATTAAAATACAACACGAGCGTCGCAGTTTGGGCCGGAGCAATCGCCCTTATTGGCGTTGCTGTAGAGACCACTTCAATTATGATTGTCTTTTTAGACGAGGCTTGGAGTCAGCGAAGAAATTCGGGGAGGTTGAAAACCCCAGAGGATTTTACCGTGGCGACCTTAGAGGGCTCGCAAAAAAGTTTACGTTCAGTACTCATGGCCGTGAGCATGAACATTTTCGGTCTTATGCCTGTGATGATGGCGACAGGTCTTGGCGCCGATGTGATGAAGAGAATTTCTTCGCCAATGTTTGGTGGATTGATTTCTCTTACAATCCTCACTCTTATAGTTATCCCAATCGTGTATAAACTTCGCGAACAAAGAGTATCTAAATGAGTTTAGAAATAGCGGCGTCTCGAAAATTAAATTTAGATTTTACGAAAGGGCTGACAAATAGCGAAGGCGAGCGCCGACTAAAACAATACGGACCTAATGTTCTAAAGGCCGAGGCTAAAGAATCTCAAGTTAAAAAATTCTTTAACCAGTTTAAAAGCCCGGTCATTATTACACTTTTAATCGCGACTTTTGTTTCATTTTTGCTCGGAGAGTACGTCGATTCCGCCGCGATTATTGTAATCGTTTTAATTAATGCAATTATTGGATATTTACAAGAAGCTAGAGCCGAAGCTGCGGTCGAAGCACTCAAAAAACTATCGGCACCAAGAGCGCGGGTCATGCGCGACGGAAACGTCCTTGAGATTTTAGCGTCGATAGTTTGTCCTGGTGATATTCTTGTCCTAGAAGCTGGTGACTATGTGGCGGCTGATGGCCGTATTTTGCAGGCTAATCAGCTTTCAGCGGATGAATCTATTCTTACGGGTGAGTCACTTCCTGTTAACAAGATAATCGATAACAAAATATTTGCTGGCACGGTCGTGACCACAGGTACAGCGCGAGCCGAGGTAACGGCAACCGGTATGAATACAGAGATGGGTCATATTGCGCGGATGCTAGAAGGAACGAAGCTTACGCAAACGCCACTACAGGCGCGTCTTGAGAAAGTAAGTAATCGTCTTTTGGTTTTCTGTGGAATTATCGTCATAATCGTTGCCGGTCTAGGATTAATTCACGGTGAGTCTTGGCTCAATGTGTTTATGTCGGCAATTAGTCTGGCAGTTGCTGCCATCCCCGAAGGCCTACCAACAGTTGTTACGCTCGCACTCGCCTTAGCTATTCGCCGAATGACAAAAAGAAACGCGATTGTTCGCCATTTGCTGGCCGTTGAAACATTGGGTTCCACCAATATCGTTTGCACGGATAAAACAGGAACACTTACCACTGGAAAAATGCGTGTGCGCGAGTATTTTAATTTCAATGGCAGCTTAAAGGAGTTTGTTGAGTCGGGAGTACTATGTTCTAACGCCGCCATTGACGATGATTCTGGTGCGATCACGGGAGATCCAACGGAAATTGCGTTATTGTATTTTGCCAAGGATCAAGGGATTAATATTAAAAATCTAAACGACAAATGCCCGCGTCTTGCCGAATGGAGCTTCGATAGCGAGCGGAAGCGCATGAGTGTGGCTGTCAATGCTGTCGATGGCGTAATCGTACATGTTAAAGGCGCGCCGGAAGCCATTGTTCCCCTTTGTAATTTGAGCAACGAAGAAAGAAATAGAATAAATAAAAAAGTAGAGATCTATTCTTCTCAAGGGCAAAGGACGTTAGCTATCGCGATGAGTTCAGACCGAATGTCTTCTAAAGATTTTAGCGTGACGCTATTCAAAGATCATTCGAGCGTGGAAAAAAATCTAAAATTTCTCGGAATCGTAGCCATTGCCGATCCGCCAAGACAAGAAAGTATTCCAGCGATTAAGCAATGTCGAGATGCTGGAATCAAGGTCGTCATGATTACTGGTGACCACCCCATGACGGCAAAAGCGATTGCCACTGAACTTGGGATTATTGAAGAAGGAAAATTTGATCTAGTTTTAACTGGAGTTGAACTTGACAAAATGACTCAAGCTGAGCTTGAAAAAAGAGTTAGTCACGTTGCTGTCTTTGCCCGTGTTTCGCCTGAACATAAGTTAAAAATTGTGCGCGCTTGGAAAAGTAACGGAAAAATTGTGGCGATGACTGGTGATGGTGTTAACGATGCTCCAGCCCTAAAAGAAGCTTCCATTGGTGTCTCGATGGGAAAGGGTGGAACCGAAGTCGCACGCCAAGCATCGAGTATGATTTTAACCGATGATAATTTTGCAACGATAGTAAATGCGATTGAAGAAGGGCGCGCCATTTATGGAAATATACGGCGTACAATTCAGTATTTACTATCAGGTAATCTTGCCGAGATACTAATTATGCTTGGTGCCGCTATTGCCGGTTGGCCTACGCCACTCATGCCAATTCACTTGCTCTGGATTAATTTAGTGACCGACGGCTTGCCATCACTTGCTTTAGCGGCTGAGCCCGTACCAAAAAACCTTTTAGAACAAAGTAAAAGTCCATCGCCTTCATCATTTTTCGACCGTCATTTTTATCGCGAAATGATTTTTGTTGGGTCGATCACCGCGATTCTATCGTTAGCGATTTATGGTTACAGTCTCAAAACCGAAGATGCCATTACGGCAAGAACTCACGTTTTTTCTTTCTTAGTGTTTGCGGAGCTTTTCAGATCGTTTGCTTGTCGCAGTGATACCAAAACGTTTTTTCAACTTGGATTTTCATCTAATGTCTATCATTTACTGGCTGTTGGTTTTCCAATAACCTTTCAAATGATGCTACATCATACAGAATTTTTTCGTAATCTTTTCAAAGTGAACGAAATCAGTTGGGGCGAGTGTCTGGTAATGTTTTTACTTACACTCATTCCGGTGACGGCGGTGGAAGTGCGAAAAATATGGTGAAAGGGAAATTAAATGAGTGGTTGCGAATGCAAGAACTTAAAACACGAATGTAAAAAGGTTGTCCTCACTGGTGGTCCTGGCGCAGGGAAAACTGCCATTTTAGAAATAGTGCGGAAGAATTTTTGTCAGCATATTTCGATCTTGCCTGAGTCTGCTAGCATTATATTCGGCGGTGGTTTTTGGAGACACGATAATATTTCTGCCAAAAAAGCGGCGCAAAGAGCTATATTTTTCGTGCAACGCGAGCTTGAGACGCTCGTTGAAGATGAAAAGATTTCAGCTATTGCACTTTGTGATCGTGGCACCGTAGATGGGCTTGCCTATTGGCCAGATGAAGAGGGCCTTTTTTGGAAAGAAGTCGGTACGTCAAGAGCGAAAGAATTTTCTCGTTACTCAGCTGTGATACATCTTAGGACTCCGCCGCTTTCTCAGGGATACAACTATGAGAATCCGGTGCGTATTGAGTCGGCCCTACAGGCTGCCGAGATCGATAAAGGGATCGAGGAGGCTTGGAAAGGACATCCACGAATATTTTACGTTGAAAGCCAAAATAATTTTATGAACAAAGTTTCGAAGGCGATTGAATTAATAAAGAGTGAACTTCCTGATTGTTGTAAGAAGCACAAGGTTGCGGAGCTAAAAGGATTATGAAATCATTATCTCTTTCCCGAATATTAAAGAACAGCAAATCCTTTCGAAATGGTGAGCCGGTTGATTACAAAAAAGAAATTCAAGAGCTTCAGCTTAAAATGCTTAGAATTCAGCAAGGAATTTGGCATCGAAAAAGTCGCGCAATTATTGTTTTAGAAGGGTTTGATGCTTCTGGAAAAGGTGGGGCGATAAGAAAACTCACAGAAGTCTTGGATCCGCGAGGTATTCATGTCTATCCCGTTGGACCACCGTCCTTAGAAGAACAGAGTAGACATTGGCTATACCGATTCTGGACAAAAATTCCTGAACGGGGAATCATTGCAATATTTGATCGCAGCTGGTACGGGCGAGTTCTTGTTGAACGCGTTGAGAATCTTACTGAAAAACAAAATTGGAAAAGAGCTTATTCCGAAATTAATTATTTTGAACAAATGTTGCAAGACGATGGTGTTGAACTGGTAAAAGTGTTTCTGGCTATTAGTAAAGATGAGCAGCTAAAGCGTTTCGAAGATCGCCTTCGCGACCCTTACAAACAATGGAAGCTCACGAAAGACGACCTAAAGTCACGAAAAAAATGGGACGATTATGTCGAAGCTGTTGATCAAATGTTTAATGAGACGAACACGCAATACTCTAAGTGGCATGTCATTCCGGCTAACTACAAGCACTTTGCGAGAAGAGAGATATTAAGATGTGTCACTTCAGAACTCAAGTTATGTCAAGATTGGATTGAACAACAGGCCAAGCGATTTGGAAAGCGTAGTCTTGCCGAGGCAATGAAAAGTCTTGGTGAAGAAACGGAGAGTTTGTGAATATTCAAGATGTCCATCCCTTTCATCAGGTTATTATATCTTTGGTGCTTGGCCTGGTTGTAGGTCTTCAGAGACAGTGGGCGGATTCGCCATTGGCGGGCATTAGAACATTTTCGTTAGTTTCTATTTTTGGAACTGTGTGTGCTCTTCTCGCTGAAAAATACGGTCAATGGATTATTGGCGCCGGCTTTTTGAGTATCGGTGTCGCGATCATTGCAGGACATCTTCAAAAAAAATTAAATCAGGCATTGGCTGAGCACTCGGGTCTGGTGACTGAGCTTGCGATGTTTCTTATGTATTCCTCTGGAGTATTAGTCCGAGCTGGCCCCATTTGGCTTGCTGCAACTATCGCTGGAATCTTAGCCGTCATTCTTCAGGCCAAATTAGAGCTTCATGGTTTGGCTAAACGATTTAGCGACAAAGAGATCAGAGCCATCATGCAGTTTGTTTTGATTTCATTTGTTATTTTTCCAGTTGTTCCGAACCAGAGCTTTGGTCCCTTTGGAGTATTAAACCCCCATGAAGCCTGGCTTATGGTAATGATTATCGTCGCCATTAGCTTAAGCGGTTATATCATTTATAAATTTTTTGGTGAAAAGGCTGGGATTATCCTTGGCGGAATTCTTGGTGGCGTTATCTCAAGTACGGCGACGACATTGAGCTATTCAAAGCGCGCTGACGAGCTTAATAAAAGTATTCCGTCCGGTGCCATTGTAGTTCTTATTGCTTGGACAACCGTGTACGTGCGAATATTTTTGGAAGTCGTTGTGGCCGCCCCATCATTTCAAGCAATTTGGCCTCCTTTGGGAGGTATGTTTTTAATTTCTGTACTTTGCACGTTTTGGAAGTGGCGAGAGTCTGAATCCAATGGTGAGGGAATGCCCACGCAGAGTAACCCAGCGGAGCTTAGAACCGCTTTAATGTTTGGTGTTTTGTATTCAATTATTTTACTTGCGGTGGCATATTCCAAAACATTTTTCGGTAGTGGTGGTCTTTCGGTAGTGGCGGTTCTCTCTGGAGTAACAGATATGGACGCTATCACCCTTTCTACTTCGAGACTCGTGGAGGCGGGAAAACTTCTTCCTCAAGAAGGCTGGCCAATTATCATTATTGCGAGCATGTCGAATGTGTTTTTTAAAGGTGCCATCGCTGGCTTTATTGGCGGTAGAGCTTTTTTTAGAGCTCTTTTTATTCCTTGGCTAATCTCATTAGTAGCGGGAGCCACTATTTTGCTGGTTTGGTGGGTATGAACAAGCAATGAGACCCTCAAAATTTTTAGTATTCTTAACACTTACGAATTTTGTTTTGCACTTGGTTTGGGAGTACGCCCAGTGTGGACCTTTGTTTGTCCATTTAAACAAAGCGCCTACACATTTAAATATGTTTTTAGCAACTGGCGGCGACGTCATTATCTTTTGGACCTCTTACACTATTGGCGGACTTTTCAAGGATTCATTTACATGGGGATTAAAATTTGTCAGCGCTGCGAATTGGTTTGGTTTTGCGATCATATCAGCTCTGATCTCTGCGAGTATCGAACATGTTGCGATCGTTAAACGGATGTGGGTTTACAAGTCACTAAACCCAGTCATACCTGGAATTGACATTTCAATTTTACCGGTAATACAAATGGCCTCACTTAATTTTATCACGCTTTTAATTATTAGACGTTTTTTTCTAAAAAGGAGTTCAATATGAATTCTCAATTTAAATATCATTACGAAACTAAAGCTATCCTTCAGGCATCACCGCAATCAGCTTTTGATTATCTAAATGATCACAGAAACCTCTCTGCTCACATGGGTAAATCGTCGTGGATGATGGCGGGATCAAAAATGGATGTGAAATTAGATGAAAAGCAGGGTCAAGGAGTTGGCGCTGAAATTATTCTGTATGGAAAGATGATGGGAATTGAGCTGTTCGTGCGCGAATTTGTGACGGTGAGTGAATCTCCAAAGAAGAAAATCTGGGAAACAAGTGGCCCGCAAAAACTTTTAATTTTGGATCAATATCGAATGGGTTTTGAGTTAATTCCCGCAGGGGAGAACTCGGAACTTAAAGTTTTTATAGACTACAATTTGCCACATGGTGCACAAAAAATCCTCGGCGTGTTATTTAGTAAATTCTATGCTCGCTGGTGTACTGAACAGATGGCAAAAGATGCCAAGATGTATTTTTCAAAACGTTTACACTTCGCGACCGGCGAAAAAAGTTTGGCAGCCCGTAGATAAAGCCACCCCAAGTGCTAGCGATGTCGATCTAGCCGATGTATATTTCATAATTACCTCCAAAAGTTTTTTTAGTGATGTTTATACCAGCCCACTCCCTTTATATCGTTCCAAGAAGTGGTCTGATGACAAAGGAAACACTGGTTGACTCTTGCATGTCTTTGGCCCGCAACTCTTTGTGAGACCATCTCGAAATGGCCCATGTGGTGGCTTGGCGGAGCTTGATGGCATTGAGAGCAGTTTCGGGAATTCGGAGAAGGATGCCTGTATTCGGCAATTCGCCAAGTTTGAGTGGTGTGACAGCTTAAGCAAGAGGTTCCGAACAGTCCTTGGTGTTTATCTCTTGTTGCATGGCAAGTAGTACAACTGAGTGTGGAAATAAGGGGAAGTTCCCGATTATTGATGGAAACAACTTCGCTAGAAATTTCTTGGGCGTGGCGTTTCTTGTAATACTGGCGCAGGAGTTGATTTTGAATTTTGTTATACTTTGGTTCATGCGTTTCGGCCGCAATTTTTGCAAGTGTTAGATGGTCCATCCCTAGCGGCGGTTTGAGCCCTCCCTGATGTTCGCGATGACACTCTTTACAGCTTTGAATACTTGCGTGAAAGCTCGTTGATTGTCGCTTGATAAGATTGGTGTTATTGGCATGGCAAGCGATGCAGGAAGCGACTGAAATACCTTGATTTGGAATGTGGCAGCTTGTGCACTTATCACCTAAAAACGAATGAGCTTTAGAAAGATGTCCAGGAAGAAATGCAATCGCTTGTAGCTGATTAAGATCTCGGTGGGCAATCCATCCGACCGAAACCGCTAAAACTAAAACAATGCCTAATATAGTTTTTGACCAATTCATGAAAACCACCGCAGTCCAAAATAATATTCACCAGCAATGTGAAGTATTAGGAGGAGATAAAAGACGAAGCTCAAGATGAGATGAAATTTTAACCAAAATGAAAAAAGCCCTTTCATCAATTCATGAGTAGAAATTGCATATTCGACGTCGGCAATGGCGTCCGTTAGATAGAAAATATTTCTTATATTGGCAAGTGGTGCTGATTGCAGAAAAAATGGCGCAACTAGCCGAGAAAACAATCCCGTGAATAGTCCAACTGCTTGGCGCTCTTCATTTGAGGCCTTAAATTGAGTTAACTGAGATTCGTATCGAGATTTTAACCCACTGAGAAGTTGTCTTTTTTCAGAGATCTCCTTAGAGATTTGAGCTAAGAGGTAGCGGCCAATGTATCCGCTGAAAACGAGGGTAAGGAGAATTCCGGTAAGAACAGTGGCAAGAAGTCCGTGGAATTTATGACCGGTATGAAGAAGTACCAAAATCGCGCCGATAAAGCCTGCATAGATATGAATGCTTAGGAAAGTAGAAAAGGAAATTTTCTTTGTCGCCATTCTCTTTAACAACGAAATGCGTTTGAAGAGGGAATAAAGAAGTGGAATCAATAGTAAAATACTTCCACTGACCGCTAAGACCCCGCCCCAAAAGCTTCCGGCAAAATGTTCATCGCGGTGGATAAGAAACCCAAGCCATAGCACGAGTAAGAAGGTCGAGAATAAAAAAGCGACAACTTGATCTCGTGTTTTCATGACTCCTCAATTGTGAGATCTGACTTAGCTTTTGCTTGGCACGCCAAAATAATATTTTGTTGTTTATCTTCGTCGGTGAGGCTATCTTGTACCTCCATACTAACTTGTCCTGTTATGAGTTTCACTTTGCAAGTTCCACACGTACCGATTCGGCATGAGTACGGAATATCAATCCCAGATGATTCTGCAAGTTCGAGTACGGTTTCGTTTTCGTGGATTCCCAGAGTCTTTCCACATTTTTTAAATGTAACTTGCTTAAGAGTTGTTTGCGGGACTTCGTTAGCTATTGGAGCAGGAGTTGGCGCAGCCGGGGACTTGGCCGGCCCAAACGACTCTGTCTTTATTTGATCTTCAGGTACCTTAAGTTCGGTAAGGATTCGACGCATCGCTTGCATCATTCCCGGAGGACCACAGAGATGCACTCTTGTGCTTGTAATGTTTGGAACAGCAGAAATTATTTTCTCTTTGGTGAGACGTCCCTCAAAAGCGCCAGGGAAATTGCCGTCGAGCTTATCGACCGCAACCATAATCTTTAGATTTGCGTTTCGATCACGAAGAAGTTTCAGTTCATCACGAAACACAAACTCGTTCATCGATTTGCAGGCATAAAGCAAATGAATTTTGTTTTTCATACCGCAGGCAATTAAACAGCGGAGGACGCTCATTAGTGGCGTGATGCCCACACCTCCGCCTATGAGTACGATATCTTCGCCGCTCAAACCGGAAAACGTAAGATTTCCATAAGCGGCTTCAATATCAATTAAATCACCTTCATGGACCACGTCATGAAGATAGCGCGAGACAAGACCGTTTTCTTCGCGTTTGATCGTCACTTCGAGTGCGCGTTTATCGCAAGGATGAGACGCCATCGTATAGGCTCTCTTGATGGGTTTTCCATCGACAACCACGGTGAGCGTCATGAATTGCCCCGCAACGTATGTGAAAGGCAGATCACTTCGATCCGGCATCATAAGTCTAAATGTTTTAATGGTCGGCGTTTCCTGATAAATGGTTCCGACTAACAGTTTTCCTTTCCACGGTTTTTTTGAAGTGGGGGGGAGAGCTGCTGTTAGAGCTTCTACCTGCGCCACTTCTTTTGATGAGAGGCGTTCAAGAAGTTTTGTTGCTCGCCGCATTTTAAAGAAATACATGAAGAGCATGGCAACTGCGAAAGCGGAAAGTAATATCATTGCAAAAAGATGGAATGGACTCATTCCCCAAAGGGACTCATCTCTTTCAGCGTCGGCCTCTTCTTGTATACCCAAGTTTTTTTTAAACCATGTAAGACCAATTTTTTGCGGACTATCACCGCGCTCAAGAGCTTCATGGGTAGCGATGCCGCTTTCAAATTGCTCAAGTCCTTCGCGTAAGTCTTGAGTTGCGGATTTCATTCGGTCCAAATTATCTCCTTCTGTGGCCGAAGTTAAATCGGACAAAGCGCGATTCATAATGGCGGCACCATTCTTCATACGCTCGTGGCCTTGAGTTTGGAGATCTGACCGAGTTTCGTCCGAGAGCTCCGGTAGAGTCATGAGTGATGGGTAGAAATCTTTAGGTGGCGGAACTCCCATTTTTTCCATCATTTCATCCATCATCTGTTCCATGCCGGCGCCCATTCCTTTGCTTGGAGCTTGTGTGGGACCTTGGCCCGTTTGACCCGGATGGTGTTTTTCATGGTCAGATTGCGCATCCGCGTAAAGCGCATAAATAAAAAAGAAAAGCGCTATGAAATTTCGCAAGGAACTGCGCAGATTCACATTCCCTCCATTTTTCCAGGTGTCTTACCCAGAAGCGCAATTCGTTGTTTTTCTGCCAATACTCCGGCGGCTTCGCCAACATCACGGATAAAATTAATCCGTTTTTCTCCGCGCAATGTTTCAATGTCTTTAATTTTTGTCTCTATACTCTTGATGTCGGGTCGGTCAGATGCTGTCAGTAACCAGAGATCTTCTTCGGCTTTTTGAATTTTTTGATTAGAGGAAACTTGTGACTCCTGCGATCGCTCTTTAATTCTCTTTAGCTGGGCGGTTTGCTCATTTGAGAGATAAATAATTCCAGAGAAATCTAAGAAAAAATTCTTAGCCCCAATATGGTAAATATGAGAACTGCCGGGGAACCCAGGAAGCTCGGAGGATGGTGCGGAAGCTTGATTTGACGGCATTTTCCCCATCATTTGTCCCATCATTTGATCCATATTAGACATCATCCCGCTGGAAGAGTTCATCGGCATCTTTGTGTCTTGATCTTGGGTTTTTTTCCCACGCATTTTCGAAGTATTTTTATCTAGCGTTTTTTGAAGCGAGTCGAGAGGACCTGGTTGGTGTTTCGCATGGTCTTCTAGTGATTGTCCTTTTGAGTATTCGGAGAAAACAAAAAACAACCCGATAACGGCGAGTGAGAATAATTGGTTAAATCTAGATTTCATAAATGATCCTTTCGCTAATACCATGCACGAAGTCCGGCGATTGCGCTCCAACCGGCATTCTCGCCGCCACCCCGACGCCCAAAATCCTGAGTTTCCCCATACAACGTTGTCGAATTAACTCCGATGTAAGGGGCAAGTTCTCTTTTTAATTCATAACGAAGTCTTAAACTCAATGATAGATCGTTAATTCCCGCGCCCGTTTCAAATTCCTCTGACTTTGTTGCTGAGGCACTTGATTCCGCTCGGAACTGCAGAATGGTTTTTTGAGTAAAAAGAAAATCTTTGGTTCCTGTGATTCGAGCGGAGACACCGCTACTGCCGCCTAAAAAAAGAGCGGCTTCAAGTTCGAAAAAATAGAGTGATAGCCCTTGCAGCCCAAGTACGCCTGATACCCGCGTTGAATTTTGATCTCCCCAAGCTTGTTCTATTCTCGCGCCAATTTGCGCATCGAAAAAAGCGCTGACAAGTTTTCCATAAAGAAGTTGAAAATCCGTTTGCCCTCGATTTCGCTTTACAAGCGAGTAAGAGCCTTCGCTTTTTATCCAAACTCGATTAAAATCTCCGCCACGCCATGCGATTAAATCCCAATTGACAGAACTATCTTGACCAGACTCATATTCAAGTCGCTCAAGTAGAGTAAGTCCGAAATTTTCACTATCATCAACAGGTTTTGGCCAATCGACGTTTGGATTAAGATTTGATTGTGTGAGTGATTCTGAAGTTGCCGCTTGCGTAATTGGACTAAAAAAAAATGATAAAATAAATAAAAATTGCAATGTCATGATTTCGCCACCCTGACTACACGGAACATTCCCATTTCCATGTGGATTAGTAGGTGGCAGTGAAGGGCCCATTCTCCCAGCGCATCAGCTGTAACAAGGACTGAGAGTCTTTCGGCTGGCTTCACGATTACCGTATGTTTTCTTGGAAGAAGTTTACCTTTGCCATTTTCAAGATGCATCCACATGCCATGAAGATGCATTGGATGCTCCATCATTGTGTCGTTTACAAAAGTGATTCGCAGGCGCTCACCATAACGAAAAAGAATCTGCGCAGGCGCATCGGAATATTTTTTTCCGTCAATGGACCACATATAGCGCTCCATATTGCCAGTCAAATGAAGTTCAATTTCCCGATGAGGAGTGCGTTGATCTTCATAAGGTTTTAATGCCTGCAAGTCTGAATAGACAAGAACCGGTCGATTGCTATTTTCTAAACCAACTCCCGGCTCACTGAGTCTGCTTTTAGTTTCTTCAGGTACGGCTGAGTTTCCCGGACCGTGAGTGTCAGGTCCATGCTTAACCCCGCCCATCGCCATGCCGGGCATATCCTCCATCGCCATACCCATATCGTCCATTGTGCGCACAGCTCGCTTTCGTCTTTGCGGAACATCACCTTTTAATCCAGGTTTGGTGGCCAGTGTGCCAAGCGCATACCCACTGCGATCCAGCGTTTCTGCAAATACGGTGTACGGCTTATCATCTTTGAGTTCAACGATCACATCATAGGTTTCGCCAGGACCAATGCGAAACTCTTCAACTTCCACGGGTTGAATATATTGTCCATCGGCTTGAAAGACCTTCATTTTAAGACCAGGAATGCTCACGTCAAAAATGGTCATTGCTCCCGCCGCAATGAAACGCAGTCGTACGCGGTCTCCTTTTTTGAAGACACCGGTCCAATTTGCTTCCGGAGAAAAACCATTCATTAAATAAGTGTAGGTCGCGCCCGTAACGTCAGAAAGGTCAGTCGGGTCCATTCGCATTTTTCCCCACTGAATTCGGTCTTTGACGGTTGGACCGAATCCGTTTGCCTTTATATGGCTTACAAAATCACTAAACGTTCTTTTTTGATAATTAAAATAAGAACTTTGCTTTTTAAGTTTCGCGATCATCGTCATCGGATTCATGAAGCTCCAATCCGAGAGCAGAACGACAAACTCGCGATCATACTTGACGGGTTCGGGTTGTCTGGGATCAATGATCAGTGGACCATAAAGTCCCTCGAGTTCCTGACCACCAGAATGGCTATGATACCAATACGTGCCACTCTGTTTAACCGGGAAGCGATAAGTAAAAGTTTCTTCTGGTTTTATTCCCGCAAAACTTACTCCGGGGACACCATCCATTTGCGGCGGAAGCAAAATTCCGTGCCAGTGTATTGAGGTTGTTTCTTGAAGTTTATTGGTCACCTGAATGACGGCTTCATCGCCCTCGCGAAATCGAAGTAGCGGACCAGGAACGGATCCGTTCACAGTAACGGCCGATCCTGTTTGGCCATTGACGACAAAATCCTCTCTGGCAATGCTCAGTGAGTGAGTCTGAGTGCTGGCGGCGGCTTCAGCCCAAGCATAGCTTGGAATCAAATGTGAAAATGCGGCATAGAAACCAGCGGCCGAAGTCGTAGCGAGAAATTCACGTCGTGTTGTTGGTTGGTTTAGAAAATGAACTTTCATAGCTTCACCTGTGTTCCGTTGCGGATGTAATGACGAAATTGTTTACTTGCTTGAAATGCAAAACCGACCGTGAGCGAATACTTCAAGAATTTTCCTATAAGAACCGATGCGAACAGAATCACAAGCGGCATCCTCATTAATCCACAAAGAGCTAGCGCTGGAGTCAGTGGTAGCGGAACTGCGGCAATTCCCGCGATGGCAAACATTCCGTATTTTGCGACCCAGGATTCAATGAAAGTCCAGGAGGGAGCCGTTACCAAATCAGGATAGTAACTTGACAGGAGCATAAACCCCCATAAGTGAAATGCGCCTGCCAGTAACAAAGCACCTAACGCGCTACCTACGGACGATAAGGCGACAACCCGCCATTTCGATTGTCGGCCTTTCATTGCAAAAACGGAAAGAATGAAAGTCACTGGCACAGTTTCAACAATTGTAGCAGCCACTGCATACGCGAATAAAAACCAACCCGCTCTTGGATGGTTGGCCCAGCGCTCAATCACATGTGATCCATACCACCGGAATTGTTCGGATTATTATTCATCGGTTTTTTCTTAGCCTGATTCTGATTTTTACAATCCTTGCCCTTACAATTGTGCTTCATCATTTTTTTATGATCCTTCATCATTTGCGAATGATCTTTCATCATCTGATCGTGATCATGATCAGCATCGGTGGAATCGGTCGCATCCGATGTATCACTTGGCATTGAATCTTTTTGTTGATTCGGCATGGTTCCCATCATGTCGTCTTCGGCGAAAGCGATGGATGGAAGCAACGCGAGGTTTGCTGAGAAAGCTAGCGCGGCTAGAATTTGTAAGTTTGTTTTCATTGGTATCTCCTTTGTTGTTGTAGCTTCCAGTACTGGAAGCTAAATTTTATATTCCTCATTTTCTTTTGGGACCACGCACGTCCAATGAAACCTTTCAAAAAGTTTCACTCTCATTGCTTCAGATCCCTTGGGTTCCCCATGTGTAATGAAAACTTTAATTGGGGATATTTTCGATCTCTCAAGCCAATCGATCACTTCGCTTGCGTCGGCGTGAGCGGAGAGATTTTCAATATTTTCAATATGCGCCCGAACCGGAAATAACTCGCCGTGAATTTTTACTTCTTTTGCTCCATTCACGAGTGCCGCACCTCGAGTTCCCGCCGCTTGGTATCCGGCAAATAGAACCGTGTTTTTAGTGTCGGGAAGAGCCGTTTTAAGATAATGTAGGACACGTCCACCGGTTGCCATTCCGCTTGCCGAAATCACAACTTTTTGTTCACTTGATTTCTGCAGGGCTTTTGATTCTTCGATGCTCCTTATATATTTTGCGCTTTTACAAGTGCGCTCACATTCCTCCATCGAGAGTTTATGATCTTTACTGAACTCGCAGAAAAGATCCGTAGCATCAACGGCCATCGGGCTATCGAGATACACTCTGAAGTCGGGCATTTCTCCGCGTTTCTTAAGTTCACCAATATGAAACAAAATTTGCTGAGCACGGCCAACAGCAAACGCTGGAATCAGCACGGAACCACCACGGGACCAGGTTTCTTGGAAGACCCTGCGAAGATCGGCAAGGGGATCGGTCGGCCGGTGTTGCCGGTCACCGTAAGTTGATTCGACCACCAAATAGTTCGTCGCCTCGATGGCCTCCGGCGTGAGCATCATCGGATCGTTCATGCGTCCCACATCGCCGGAAAAAGTTATGCTTGTGCTCTGATTCCATATTTTTACACTTGCTGCTCCTAAAATATGACCTGTATGACGGAAGTGACAGAGAAGACCGAAAGGAAGTTCATGTTCCATTCCAAAGTCCAAGGGACGAATTTGGCTCAGCGTGCGCTCGGCATCATCAACAGTGAAAAGTGGAACCGCTGGTTTATGGCGCGAAAATCCCTTCTTATTTGCATAGCGAGCTTCTTCCTCCATGAGCTTAGCGGAGTCCATAAGTAAGATCTTGCACAAGGTTGCCGTCGGTCGCGTACAGAAAATTGGTCCTTTAAATCCTTCTCTTACAAGTTTCGGCAAATACCCCGAGTGGTCAATATGCGCGTGGGTTAAAACAACAGCCTTGAGATTTGCTGGATTTACCGGGAAATTATTCCAATTTTTTTGCCGGAGGTTTTTGGGTCCCTGGAACATTCCGCAGTCGACAAGTAGCATGCCGCCAACTGCTTCCAGCAAGTATTTTGATCCCGTCACTGTTCCAGTAGCACCCAAAAATTTTATTTTCATTTTCTAATTCCTTCTGTCGATAGCGAATCGCCAGTCCTAAGACGCGGAAAAAAGCGAGGTGTTTTACTTGCATATTTTCGGTAGGCCGCGCCAAATTCTCTTTCAACATCATGTTCTTCGCGAATCGCCAGTCTTGCATACGTAATAACTAAAATAGGAAACATGATCAATGTTGGGAGTGTCGGCCACTGGAGTAAGAAGCCCAACATAATGAGCGTAAATGCTACGTACTGAGGGTGACGGATGTATTTGTAGCAACCTTCAGTCGCTAAGGTGTGGCTTCGTTGCGCGCGATAGAGAACTGGCCAGGCAGAAGAAAGAAGAATAAACCCAAAGACAATAAAAATATTACTTAAGATATGAAGGATATCGAAATGAGGGTCGCCTTTTAACCCAAGGAGGTTATGAAGAAGATGTCCGTTATCGTGTGAGAAAAAATCAATTTGCGGATACCACTTTGTCAGCCATCCTGATAGTAAGTAAATCGTCAGCGGAAAACCATACATCTCGGCAAAAAGAGCCACAATAAAAGCTGAGAATGCACTGAAGGTTCGCCAATCTGTTTTTGTTTTTGGATTAAAAAAGCTGAAGGTAAAGAAAATGAAAATAAAAGAGTTGATAATAACAAGACTCCAAAGTCCATAAGCGCTTGAGTTTGTGTGATTCATTATTGTCTCTCCTTCTCATGTTGATGATGCTGATGATTTTCATGATTACCGTGACTGCCGTGCATAAAAATATGTATGAGCGGACACGCTAACAAAATCAGATAAGGAAGAAAGGCAACAACGTGCGCTTGGTGTTCAGTTAGTAAGTAATAAACGATAATTACAATCGCACCCCATTTTCCAATTCGATAAAGATCAAAACTCTTTTCCATTATTCCCCCTTACTTTAACTTCAAGGCTTTTGCGTTAAAGGCGACGATCACTGTACTGAGAGACATAAGTACCGCACCCACCGCCGGGCTTAAAAGAATTCCCGAATTATAGAGAACACCCGCCGCCATAGGAATTGCAATCACATTATATCCAGTCGCCCACCAGAGATTTTGAATCATCTTGCCATACGTTGCTTTCGCAAGACCAATAATCGCCGCTACATCCATAGGATTACTGCGTACAAGAATAATATCGGCAGTTTCAATCGCGACATCGGTGCCCGCACCAATGGCGATACCGACATCGGATTGCGCTAGAGCCGGAGCATCGTTAACTCCATCTCCAGTCATTGCAACTGTCAGGCCTCGCGCTTGCACTTCTTTAATTTTTTCAGATTTTTGGTGCGGTAAGACCTCCGCAAAATATTCATCAAGTCCAACTTCCTCGGCAACCCACTTCGCGACAAATTTATTGTCTCCCGTGAGCATCATGCATTTAATGCCTTGAGCTTTAAGGCGGTGAATGGCTTCTTTTGATTCGGGTCTTATGATATCGGCGAGGGCAATGGCACCAGCAAGTTTACCACTAATCAAAACATAAATGACAGTTTTTCCTTGAGTTGAAAGTTTTTGGATTTCATCATGACCGCTTGGAATTTGCATATTATTTTCTCTTAGGTACCCAGGACTAACCACGGCAACTTCAATACCGTCGACAATGCCTTGCGCGCCTTTTCCTGGGATTGATTTAAAATTAGTGACAGATTTTTTAGTTGTAGCTGAACTAACAATTCCTTTAGCAATGGGATGCTCAGAGTGAGATTCAACTGCCGCTGCCAAAGAAAGTAAATCCTCTTTTTTAAATTGAGGATCAAGAATCAAGGTATCTGTTACTCCAAATTTTCCTTGGGTTAGTGTTCCAGTCTTATCAAAAATAATTGCGCCAATTTCGCGTGAGCTCTCAAACGCCGCGCGATCACGAATAAGAAGTCCGTTCTTGGCGGCAATTGCCGTCGATACAGCGACTACAAGTGGTACAGCTAGGCCTAGGGCATGGGGACAAGCGATAACCATGACTGTGACGGTGCGCTCCAAAGCAAATGCGAAATCTTGATTTGAAAACATCAGCCAAGCTGCTAACGTGAGTGCGCCACCGCCGATGGCGACAATTGTTAAAACTACGGCGGCACGATTGGCAAGGTCTTGAGTTCTAGATTTACTTTCTTGCGCTTTACGGACCAATTCAATTACCTGACTAAGATAAGATTCTTTTCCAGTCTTTCTGATTTCTACTTTCAAAGATCCTTCGCCATTAACGGCGCCCCCAATAACTTTGGCGCCCTTTTGTTTTGAAACGGGTTTTGATTCACCAGTCAGCATGGATTCATCTACTGAAGATAAACCTTCGACGACTTCGCCATCGGCAGGAACTTTTTCTCCAGGCCGGATAAGAATACGATCTCCCGAAAGAAGTTCACTTATCGCAATGTCCTCAATTGTTCCGTCGGCTTTGAATCTATGAGCAGATGCAGGCATTAGTCTTGCCAACTCTTCAAGTGCTCGCGACGCTCCCATCACGGATTTCATCTCGATCCAATGACCGAGCAACATGATGTCGATAAGAGTGGCAAGCTCCCAGAAAAAGCCCATTCCAGAAAGACCAAATACAACTGCTGAAGAATAAAAATAAGCGGTACTGATGGCAATCGCGATCAAAGTCATCATTCCTGGCTTAAATTTTTTTAGTTCGTCGACGATTCCTTTTAGAAATGGGTAGCCACCATAAAAGAAAACAATAGAGGAAAGAACCCAGAGTAAATATTGATCTCCCGTAAAATGAATTCGATCTCCGAGACTTAAGAAGTGTTGAATCTGCTCAGACAGCAAAAGGATCGGCAGAGTTAAGACAATGGAAATCCAAAAACGTCTTTTAAAGTCTTCGACCATATGAGAGTGATGATCGTGCCCTTGATGGGCAGAGACTTTTTCAATATGTGTCTCTTTATGATCCGTGGAAGCGCTTGTAACATGATGATGATGCTGATGATGCGTGCTGTGTTCTAATGACATAAATTTCCTTTATGTTGTCCTGCCATTTTGTCCGTACAATTTGTCAATTTGTCCCCAAAGTCCGAAGCTTCCTTCGTTAATTGAGATATAAATACACACTATTTATAATAGCAGATACCATGCCAGTGGCGTTGATCTTGCTTTAATAGGACCTCATGAAAAACTTTGTTCTCGCAATTACGCCAAGTCCAGCTCTTGATTTAAGCGGGACTGTCGATAATCTAAAACCTAATGAAAAATCCTACGTCCATGACGAGGTCAAATCGCCAGGTGGCAATGCTGTTAATGCTGCGAGAATTTTATCAGGTTTAAAAGTGCCAGTTCTTGCGACAGGATTTCTAGGCGGCAGCATTGGGGATGAAATAAAACGTCTGCTCGATAAAGAAAAAGTCAAAAGCCAATTTATCAAGATTAAAGACGATTCACGTATCTGTGTTACGGTTTCAAACACAAAGGATCACCAACAGACGAGGCTTACATTTCCCGGTCCTCATATATTAGGTAGTAAAAAAAAGAAGCTTTTTCAATTTGTAGAGAAACAAAAACACACTCCTTTTCTATTAATTGGTGGGTCTATGCCACCGGGTTTTGACCATTTTGATATTGCACTTATCATCAAACTGGCTAAGGAAAATGGTACAAAATGTATTGTGGATAGTCCTGGTACTGTTTTGAAGAATCTGATCGCGAGTGAGCCTTTTTTTATAAAACCAAATCTAGTTGAATTTCAAGAACTGACCCGCTCAAATGTAAAAAGCGTCAGCGGGGTGCTCAAAAAAGCTCAAGTGTTTTCAAATAAAATACCGTATATTTGCATTTCTTCCGTTGCCGGTGGCGCTTTGCTAGTAACAGAGCAAAATTCCTATTTTGGCCGAACTCCAAAGGTAAAAATCAAGTCAACCGTCGGCGCTGGCGATTCTATGGTAGGCGCGATGGTTGCGCAGTTTTACAAAAAGAATACTTCGGCGGACGAGCTTTTAAGGTGGGGTCTTGCTGCTGCTGCTGCAACTTTAGAAAAACCTGGAACTGCATTTGGTTCAGCACGCCGTATTTATCAACTTTATGAAAAGACCAAGGTTGTAGCGATAAAAAAATAAACTTAAGGGAGGAACTATGATTCGAGTATTAATTGTTTCAGTACTAGCGTTTCAATTAGCTTCTTGTGCTACGACAAGAAGAGCGATTGTTGCTATGAAGGTTAACGATTCAGAAGCTCATATC
>LWDK01000051.1:0-8342 GCA_002083485.1 Proteobacteria bacterium SG_bin7
AAAAACACAATCAGTATATTTACAGAAAACAAGCCGGGATTTTTTTCGCCTCCAAATTCAAGACCGCATAAACCGATTAAACATGGCCTACACTCCGCTGACCCCCACATTGATTGATAAGATGCAATTAATTGGATGTCGGTTGAATTGAGCAGACGGCATTTTTGATTTTGTCGGCCTTAAATTCTGGCTAGGCGTTAATTTTTACTTAACAGCTGAGCCATCAACTGAACTTTTTCGCGAAGCTGATTTACGGAGTCAATTTCCTTTTGGACTTCCACTAAACCGCTGAGTGACGCAAGCGACTGCGAAGCCTTCATCAACTTCTGATCACCAGCACTGAGCTGCTCTGGCGTGGCAATCCCGCCACTAATAGACAAGCGGGACAGATCATAAATGTCATTTGATGCCACGAGAAGTTCCGACAAAAGATTCGCTAGCGAATCACTAGCGCGACGAATCTCTTCATTGTTGCCCTGCTCGAAAAGCTTGCGGTCCACAGTAGTCTTGTGCATACCCACTGACTTTTGCAGCGCCTCTAATGAGTCTGAAACCGAGTATCCTATCTCGAGAAGGCGCGATGATTTCTGTACACGTTTTGCTTCGGGATCCTTATCCAATGAAGGTATCATCGTTAGTTCTGAATCCTTAAAAACAAATGCAATTTCTTCGCCCTTTACGCGACGAACGCGAACCAGGACATCACTGCACGAAACTAAACAGCGCGCTTCTGCACTGAGTTTTTGCGCCTTATCAACAAGAGTCAGCGATTGGTAGGTACCAAGTGCCGTCATTTTTTTTGCCAACACAAATTTCACCGATATAATTTGGTTTTTTTCCCTCAAAACAACTGACAGTTTTAGACTCTGCAGAGATTCTTTTTGGGCTTGGGCACTTAGATTTACTGCCACTATATCGTCAAGTCGTGGTTTGCGGATCAGCGGCGTACGAGAAATATCGGGATTCGTAGTGACCAAGTTTAGCCGCTTTTCTTCACGGCGTTTTTCATCCTTTGACACTAAATCAGGAGATGAATTTCCGTTTGGAGTCCCATTTGGAGTTCCTGTTGGTGGTGCTGGCGGTTTTAATTCGGTTTTTCGTGGCGCCTCATCTCGCTTGGTACAAGCGCCGGCGAGAATCAAAACCGAGATTAAAATTGTTAAATTTTTTGGACCCATACATTCCTCAAAAAAATAATCTTTCAATTCTTGGGTTGGAAACTAACTGTTTCTAGTACACCCACTACTTGAACCAGGATATTACTAACAGTTCCATCTTGGCCTTCAATAATCGCTTCCTGACGCAAAGTATTTTTCAGGTTTACAATACTACTGTTGATAGCCTGAAGCCTTCCAACAACAATTTGTTCGATAACCTTAATCTCGTCGCTTTTTGCGTCCTTGACGGCTTTGATTTCCAAAGCTTTTGTTCGCACTTCATTGAGTTGAGTAAAAATGCGAGTTTGGTCATCAATAATCGTCGGATATCTGGATGTCCATTTTTGATTACTTCTAGGAGCACTCTCTAAGAGCCGTTGAACTTCTTTTAGTTTGGTCAAAGCTTCATCAATACTACCTACGAGCTTATCGCCCTGAGCATTAGCTTCGGCAACTTTAGTTAGAGACTTCACAACTTCAGCATTATTTTTTTCTCCAAGGACATGAGTTAGCTGGAGATGGCTACTATCATCTGCGAATATCAGCCCGAGAGCTTCGTCGGAACTTTTTGCAATTCTCACCAGGTATTCTTTTGCCGATATTTGGCGGACCTTTATTTCACCCAACGTAGATTTTGACTCAGCTGACGTGTTTTTTAAACTCATATCTTTTTTTAGATCATCGAATGTAACTTCGTCGGTGAAAAAAGTTTCTTTTGTTGTTTTTGTCTGTACAACAAATTCAAGTTGCAATTTCTTACTTTCACCTTTGATTGAAAGACCAACTGCAGAAATTTGTTTTAAAATTGCTGAGTTATTTTGTAGAGCGGCTTTAATATTTTTATTCGCAGTTTCGTCCTCTTTCAATAGTAAATTGACAATGTCATCAATTTTCCCAAGAGCTGTAAGTTCCTCTTTTGTGTTTTCCTCTTTATCTTTATGATGTTCCTCGCCTGTGTTTTTGTCTGGATCTACGCTAGAACCACCACTCGAGGTCGACCCGCCACCGGATTTGGACCCACCACCAGAACCAGCAGATCCAGAATTTGATCCTCCCGCGGAGGCCGATCCACTACCAGTTCCCGATTTCGCATTCTTGCCATCACCAATGTTACCGGTTGAGGTTTGTCCCGATGGAGCAATACGTTTACGGGCGTCTTGTTTTCCGCAAGCGACCACAACGGAAGAACCTAAAATCGCGGTAAGTAACCCCTGGAATATTAAGTTAAACTTTCTAGACATCGTAAAATCCTCCGAAAATAAAAACTGTTCAACACTCTCCAAAGAGCAAGCCCAGTGCCATGGAAACCCATGTCCAAGTGCCATAAAATCAAAATGAGACCATAACTTAAGAGGACTGCCATTCTTCGCCGGCGCCTGTCGACTTTGTTGACAGTTCGGCTAATCCTGAACACCTATTGCCCCTCCCGAGCACCATATTACGCCTCTTTTGGCATCCAACTTGCGATAAACATTTGTATTCGGGGGCAAAATGAATACACAACTTAAATTTATTTTGGCGGTAATAACGGGCTTAAGCTTTTGGTTATATTCAAATCAAAACTCTCGCAAAGAAGTTCCTTCTCGAAGCCCTGCCAGTGAGGATTTCGAACTCCGCGAGCGTTACGACGAAGAAACCGATTACTATGATTCGTATCAATTTCAACGCGATCCCTCTCAGCCCAAAAAAGCAGATGCACGCCCCGACGATCCCAATCAAAAAAGCAAAAAAATGAAAAGGAAAAAATCAAAAGACCCAATCGGTGACGACGTGGAATGGTCGAAGCTCGATCCAACGTCTTTAATAAAGTTACAAATACAAAATTGTAAACTCGGTAATGCCAAAGAATGTTACCACGCCGGGATCTCACAAATCGGTAGCGATAGAAAGTTAGGAATTTGGTATATTAGTAAATCGTGCAATTTAAAAAATTATACGGCGTGCTTAGAGGCAGCAAAGCTCCTCAATGCTACTGATGCGCGTATTTCTTTTCCTTATTATAAATCCGCTTGCGAAAATATGAATCACCCAGAAGCCTGTTTTGCAGCCGCTGAGTTTCTAAATAGCCAACAGAAGGTTGATTACGAAGCTACAGAAAAATATTATAAGGTATCTTGTCTCGAGGGAAACGACATTGCCTGCCAACGTCTCGGATTTGAAACTTCAGAAAATTTTCTCGCTGCCAATTAAGGTCTAGCTACGAGACAGCCGATAACGCTTTAGTTACCTTATTGAAAGGGGCCTCAATGTCTCAAAATCAGATAGTCACGATAATCGTGTCACTAGCATTGAGTTCCATCGCCAATGGCCACGCGAAACTCTCTAATAATACCTTTCAACCGAAAGCGACTTTTAATTCACCGCTGCCACGGACAAACTCTGACTCGGCAAAATTGCAATCCCATCCATGTGGTGGCGTCGAAAAGTCCGCCACGACTCCAATAACAGACTACGAAATTGGTAAACAAATATCAGTTGAATGGGAAGAAACTATAGATCATAACGGCTATTATCTTTTAGATCTTTCTAAGGACAATGGAGTCACTTGGATTCCACTCAAAAACCCGCTCGGCCAGAATATCGGCCAGGTGACGGATACTCCTGGTAACGTGAACCAGGGAAATCCTGCAACTTATCACCGCTACACACAGAATGTAGTTTTACCCTCCGAAACATGTCCTTCTTGTATTTTGCGAATGCGGCAGTTCATGGAAGGCAGGCCTAACGACCCTTACTACTTTTCTTGTGCTGATATCCGAATTTTAGCTACGACACCACCACCGCCACCTGTAGATCCCATGCCACCAGCACCGCCACCAGCATCAGGAAATAATGGCGGAAATACATCTCAAAGTAGCACAGCTAACAACGGCGGAGCCAAATTTAGCTCCTGCGGAATCATTAATAACAGTTATCGCGGCGGAGGGTTGCCTCCAGGTACGACGTTGGCGATTGTCACACTATTCCTTTTTCCGTTATTGTTGCTGCAAGCTCTGCGTCCTGAGCGCGCTCGCCGCCGAAAGAATCTTTAAGCTCGGAAAATAATGCGCTAAAATTTCTCTAAAAGATTTTCCGGATTTGGCTAGATCTCTGGCTCCCCACTGACAAAGTCCAACCCCGTGTCCAAACCCCCGACCTGTAAAGGTAATTTGGTCCCCTAATAAAAAGGCCTCAAAACGCGTGCTTTTTAAGAGTGAGTAGCCAAGTAATTCACGCAGGCGCGTTGCCATTATCTCGGATCTACTTCCGTCGGCAAACACAAACCCTAAAACATTTACCCTTCCGCTTACCGTTGAAGACATGAGTTCAATACTTGCAAGTTTTGAGGAACTTGGAGCTGTTACTTCGCTTCTAATTTTATTCAACAGTCTCTGTGTTGAAATTCGGAACGTCCACTGCCCTGAAGGTCGAAATGCACAAGTATAATCACTGACGGCAACCCCCGTTACCCCATAGTTCCAAACATTTTTTGCAAGCTCAGTCTGCCCGCCGCAGTCAGCATGATAGTTGGCGAGCACCACATCTCCTTTGGTATTGCTAAGCACCAACCCCCGAGTCGCTTCGAGTGCCAAATTTAAATTTTTCTTTTTCTCGTCAGTCATAGGGGCATCATAAATAAAAAGCTGATCACGCACCGTCGAGTCCACGTCGTATATTTCGTTACGACGGTTTTCAATTTGCTTTAAAGTGTAAGTGCGGGCGGTGACCAATTGCGCCTTCAACGCCTCCAGAGGCCAGCTTAGCGGCATTTCGCCAGGCAAAACTCCAGTTAAATAACTTTCAAGTTTTAACACTCCCAAGACAATAAATCGCGAAAACTTTCCGCTGGACTGAAGAATCGGAACGACGGTCACTTTTTGCGGAAGCTTCAAATTGTTGTAAATCAAATTTTTCCCACTAAAACTCAGCGGCCTAGAAAAATCTTCGAGATAAATAATTTTTCCCGAAATCTGCTCGAGCGACCAGGTATAATTCCTTCCTTGATTTTCTATTGTTAGACGTGACCCGAGAAGGGTCCGATCAGTCGTAACGGTGACGTCACCTGTAACCACAACCCGATCATATTTTTCAAAAAGGCGCACGCGCACTTGCGGTTCGTTAGCATAACCACGACTCGAAATTAATAAGAAAAAAGATAATATTACCCCGCCGAACGTCGAAGATGCCTTCAAAGCTGCCAGCCTCCCTGCTGCTGCCTTTTATTCTAGGTTTAGCGTCGGGCCTTTTGCAAGCTTTCCCAGGCGGTCTTTTTCAAATTTGGAAAGCTAATAAGAACACTTGGGTGGTACGTCGCTATTCTGCAATTAAGTTCACTCCATTTGCTTTCTGAAGCTTGACTCGTAAAAACAATATGGTCTAAAGAGGCCACGTTTTTTAAATGTGCAAAATCGAGCTCTTGAATTTCAATATCGCTGCGTTTAAGGCCTATGGCCATTAATATTTTTTCTAATAAATCACTTGCCGCACCTGGCACCAACACACTCTGAAGGTCAGAGCTTTTCTCAAACAAAAAAACCGGTTTAGAGATCGAAATCGCATCAACTCCTAATACTGAACTCACATAACTGATATAACTTTCGGGCATACGTTTTCTTTATGAAAGTCTGGATCGGGGGTCATTATTTTTTCACTAACGCATGATGACAATGTAAACTTTAATCGCTCAAAGCCGATGAGTTCTAGCATGGAGAAATTTGTGCGATCCGCAAAGGCCACGAAAAAGACATCTCAGATATCCTTTACTTCTAAAACATACGAAGATGTAATCGCCGATTTCAACCAATGTTGTTTGTGTGGTACTGACTTAAATTTCACCCATAAAGTGGACTACGAGAATAGGACGATTCAGGAAGAAGCTTTTTGTCCCGCTTGCAGTATCAAAACTAAAAACAACAATCATATTCTCCAGTGAAACTACGAGCCCCTAATTCCGAAGAAGAAAAAATACTACTGCGTTGGCGGACTAGTACTTTTTGGGTCATGCTCATCGGCTACATTGGCTATTACCTTTGCCGCGGTAATTTGCCGGCCTCGTTTGGATTACTAGGAAAAGAGTTTGGATACACCAATACTCAACTTGGGCTCATCGCCTTTTATTCGGAAGTCTTTTATTCGATTGGAAAATTTGTAAACGGGCCGCTAGCTGACAAACTCGGTGGTAAAAAGTTCTTTTTACTCGGAATGATGGGCGCCATTGTATTTAATATTTTATTTACATTTGGATCATCGCTCACCTATTTTATCGTCATCTGGTGTGGCGCGCGCTTTTTTCTTTCCATGGGTTGGGGTGGACTCATAAAAGTAATTGGATCCTGGTACGAACCTCAGCGCCACGGAACCATCATGGGAATTATTAGTATAAATTTTCAATTTGGCGGTGTACTTGCAAGTCTATTTGCGGGATGGCTCGTTAGCCTTGGCCTAGGCTGGAAGGCAATATTTCTCTACCCCGCGCTGGTTTTGACAGGAATACTAGTTTGGTCCGCTTTGGCCAGTAAAGACTCTCCAGAAGAAGTAATCTCTGGAACCACATTTGGAAAAGGTACTACTGAAAAGAAAACCGTTATGAAGAACAATTCTGATCACGGTGGTTGGGCGACCGTAGTGTATTTAATGAAACTTCGGATGTTTCAAAAATTATTAATTTTTAGTTTTTTCGCGCATGTTTTACGTTCGGTTTTTATTTTTTGGACACCGAAACTTTTGCTAGATCTTGGCATGGGAAATTCCCAGGCTATATACAATTCAACTTTGTTCCCGCTTCTCGGGGTTATTGGTACGGTTTTGCTGGGCTGGTACACGGATCGCCACGTCAGTAACGGAGACCGGGCAAGGCCAATGATCTATATGCTCGTGGGACTAGTGCTTACCGAAATCTATTTGTACTATTTGACGAAACAACCTCAGCATGAGCTTTTATTGATTGCCATTATAATTGGACTGTCTGGATTTTTTCTTTTCGGTCCATATTCAATGTCGGCAGGAGCCTTGAGCCTTGATATCGCGGGCCACGAACGCGCTGGAACCTGTACTGGAATTTTAGATGGCTTCGGTTACATTGGTGGTGCTTTGGGTGTCGGACTTGGCGGAAAAATTTCTGATCTATACGGCTGGAGCGGAGTTTTTCTGGTGATGACTATTTTTTCTTTGATTTCTATTTTGGCTGCGTGGCTTTTGAGCCGTGAGCTGCGCACGCATCATTCGAAAAATTATTCGCGTTAAATTAGCGTGGCTACGCTACAGCTTTGTAGACTTTCGACTCTTCGAGCAGATGCCCTTGATAGTTATCAAGAAACATTCTTGCCACTTTAGCTTGTAATTTTCCCGAGTTTACCATTTTAATAGCGTCTTCAATTTTCTCGGGCAAATTGTGATGAGAAATTAGTTCCGGACTATTCGTATAGGTAAACTTGATAGCTAAATGCAAGTAATTTGAAAATACCCGGCGGAACATCCGATGCGCCCATAGGTCAAGGGTCAATAACTGCAAACATAAAGTACTGGAGAGAAGTTCCGCGGCGCTTTTATTCCCCGTAGTACTGAGACTTACCATCTGAACGTAGAGTTTTGTGCAGGAATCCGACTTTCTGTGAAATACACCCAACATATTTGAGTAGCCAAAAACGATTGCCCCCGCAAAACAGATTATCGAGTCAACCTCGATTCCCTCTAACACCAAGCTAAAACTGCCGAAGAAGTAATAGTAAATTGCCGAATACGTTCCCACAACGAGACATGAGCGCAGCAGCAGTAAATTTCCGCGCGGACGATTTTTGAAATAAATCCAACGGAAGAATACAAAATACTCCAAAAAAATATTTAGGAGATCGTGAAATCCTTCTATTGACCCTTCACTGAGTTGGATTGAGTCATCAATACTTGGTTTCTTTTTCATATTTAAGCTTATCGAATTTCTTTGCAAAAAATTAAGGGTCTTTAAGACTTTTGTCCGATAGGATATTAGGTCAAGTTTTTAAGGAGCTCAAAATGAGGCAATACATGAAAACAATGATCCTTTCTTTATTATTAGGTTCCCAGTTTTTGATTGGGTGCTCTCTAGAAATGGCACCAAAGTCACCTCTTGCTGAAAGTCCTGATGACTTAATGCCAATCACAGAAACTCCAAACTTGGCCCCAACACCTGTCACCAATCAGCCTGAATCCACTTCACCAACTCCAAACGTC
>LWDK01000051.1:8506-25424 GCA_002083485.1 Proteobacteria bacterium SG_bin7
TTCACCAACTCCAAACGTCGTGGCTCAGCCTGAAACCACTTCGCCAACTCCAGCTGAGACCATAGCAATCGCTGAAGACTCCCCCGACGAAGCACTCCCATTATCTGAAACCGAAGACAGTCCATACGTATTTGATCCAAAAACCAATTCGTGTAAAAATGACGAAGGCCTAGTTGGACTAAACACTGGAGTGTTAGCGAGCTGTAATGATCAGAGCGGAAGAAAGATTTCTGATCAGAATCTAACTGGTAATGACCTCTCAGGAATAAATCTATCAGGGTCGATAATTCAGAATACAAATTTAACCGGAGCAAATTTAACTGGGGCCGACGTAACAGGTGCGACATTGGACAATATCGAAGTCACCGGCATAAAAACTACTGATGCCGATTTTGATAACGCAGTAATAGACAATTCCGATTTAAAAGATTTCGAAACTATAGACCAGTTGGTTGAGAACGGTTTGGAGATTGGACTAAATAATAGGTTGCCAGTGTTGGTTTCAGAAATCGAAGCAGTACTAAACTCTGAATACAATATCGATAGCAAAGGAGCTTTACCTATCGACGAGTTTATTGAGGAAAGGCAAACTGCAAGCGAAAGTCCAGTTTCGGGAAGCAAATCAGATCTAGCCAAAGAAGCTACAAGGCTCAAAGAAGAAATTAAGAAAAAACAAAACGCGATCGACAAAAATCATCAAATTATTAAGTCTGCGAGATCCGAGATTAAAAAAATAAAAGATCAAAAGAAAGAAAAATATGCTGCTGTCAAAGGCATTAAAGAAAAGGTCCTGGGCGATAAAAGGGACTTAAAGAAATTGTTACAAGAGAAAAAGCAATTTAGCGCGAACCTGCGTGATCTCAAAAATAAGTATAGGGATGCAAATTCGAAAGACTCTGAAAAAATTAAGAACGAAATAAAGAGAGTTGATGAGGATAGGAAAAAAGTAGTTTTAGCAATAAAAGAACTTCGCAAGGACCGCAGTCGTATAATTGCAAGTATCAAATCAACGCAAAAAGAAATCGACGCAATGCTTGATTCGGCGGGTGACAAGCGTGATATCCTAAAGAAAATAAGATTCGAAAATCGAGGTACTCGACAGTCTATTGAAACTGCGGTCAGAAAATATAAGGAAATCAGAAAGAAAATGCGATCAGTTTAGCGACTCTACGGCGGTAGCACTAATTACAATTTCTGGGTTCAAATTTTTATCGAGCATTCGCAATATATTCTTCATATCGGTTTCAGATATTGCCACGCAACCGGCTGTCCCCGTTTTAGAATCTTTCCACACGTGCCCAAAAATCGCACTTCCTGCCCCCGGGACCACCGGCTTACGGTTATAGCCGATGACAAATGCGTACTTGTATAGGTCGTCACTACGGCGAAGGACTTCAAAACTTTTGGCGCTTGTTTCACCCTTCACCCACTGGTTGTATTGAGATGAGGCAACGTCATCGATCCATTTATCATTTTCGGTAACCTGTTCGAAATGCAGCTTGGTTTCCACTTTAGGTTCGTAACCAAACGCTGACTCGATTTTAAATTTTCCTTGGGGAGTTTTACCATCGCCCTCGCGTTTTTTCCCTACTTCCGCAATTCCCTTTCTGCCCACCACCGCCGACACCGGCCCAAAGACAAGCCTTTCTTTTCCGCCCTCCTGAACCCGCAGCTCAAGTGTTGCAGTTATGGCCGAAGACTTGCCGCGCACAAAAATTATCTGTCGTGCCTCATCTTGGCGTAACTGTCCCGCAATGAGCATTATCGGTTTCAAAACCCCAAATAAAATCCCTGAGAACAAAAATATTTTTACATTTTTCATTTTTTTCCAATCCCTATTTAGATCCTAAAGTCAGTTTCCGAGAGGGTTTTTATGAGAAAGCATTTCAAAATCCTAGCAATTGCCGCGCTGGCGTTTGTACGCTGTGGACACCGCTCCCCCACAGAAACCGTATATTTTAGGCCGGCAATTCCGCCAGTAATTTCTCAACCTGATGCTGTACATATTCGGCCTTTACCATATTGGCTGGAATAGGTTTACCAATTCTAAGCTCTACCCGAGACCAAAATCTCTTTGGTGGTTTCATCAACGCTCGCCCATCTTTAAAACTAAAAAAACTTCCCCAAAAACCGACGAGAGCCACGGGTACCACTGTCGCCGGGGTTTTGGCGACTGCTTTTTCGATCCCCGGCCGAAAGGGGTTTAAGTTTCCATCGCGTGTGATTTTTCCTTCCGGGAAAATTCCTAATACATCTCCTTTGCGTAAGGTATAGTCAATCTGTTCAAAGGCCTTTTCCAATATCGACGGGTCTTCTTTCGACGTCGCAATCGGAATGACTTTAGCCTGGCGAAACAAAGGCCCCACCCCTGGTAATTTCAAGAAATTATAATCCATTACGAATCGCGGTGGACGCTTTGAGACTCCTGCAAGAATTAACCAATCGATAAAACTCACGTGATTACATGCCAAGATCACCGGCCCATGCCTGGGAATATTGTCTTCACCAGAGACTTTTAGCCGGTACATAACACGCACTAACACCCAGCTCATAAACCGTAAGAAAAATTCCGGAACGAGATAGTATATATAAACCCCGACGGCAAGATTCATCAGAGCGTAAATCAAAAACATATGGTAGGAGTTTGCCCCGAGCGCGCTCAGCGCCATAATAAATCCCATCGAAATCACCATAAAAAGCGAATTAATAATATTGTTAGAAGCAATCATTTGAGAACGTACCTCTTTTTCGCTTCGCTGTTGCACAAGTGCAAAAAGAGGAACGATATAAATCCCAGCAAAAACTGAAAACAACAATAAACAAACAAAAATTTGCCGACCTTCGGCAAGAGCCAAAAACTGTGTCCAGCCCATGAGCTCGCCACCGGTTTTGGAAACGTTCCATGAGGGACGGACCCAGTACAAAAAGAACATCATAACGGACATTCCAAATGACCCAAGCGGCACAAGTCCAATCTCAATACGCTCAAATGAAAGAGCTTCACATAAAAGACTTCCAGCACCAACTCCGACAGTAAATGTAATTAGGAACAGTAGCGCCACCGACTCATTACCACTCAATAATTCTCTGACATAAACAGGAAGAATTGTAAGTATGGCGGCACCCAAAAACCAAAACCACGAAATTCCTAAAATCGAATTAAAAAGCGCACTATTTTTAGTTGAGTCCTTAATAACTTGAAACGTCGGGCGAATAGGATCCCAATTTAATTTTAAATTGGGATTTGGAATAGGAACATTTTTCTGGTAGAGCGATGCAATAAGCCCTAAGAGCGCCACACCTAAAAGAGCCGAAATCACAAAAAACTCGGCATCTAAATGTTTCGCGGCGGAACTTCCAATAATAGTTCCTAGTAAAATCGCAACGAATGTTCCCATTTCTATATAAGCATTTGCCGCAACCAATCCTTCTTCGGGCACCAAATCAGGAATAATAGCGTACTTTACTGGGCCAAAAAATGTAGAATGAAGGCCCATCATCAACAGCACTATCATTAAGAGAGAATAATGATGAGTGTAGAAACCATAGGCCGCCACCAGCATCAAAATCACTTCCCAAAGTTTTACCAAGCGCATGACGACGGCTTTTTGCATGCTATCGGAAATCTGTCCCGACACCGCTGAAAATAAAAAGAACGGTAAAATAAAAACGGCACCGGAAAAAGCAACGAGTTGTTGACCGCCTAAACCCCAAACTTCGACGTTCTTAAAAGTGATCATAAAGATGAGCGCGTTCTTCAAAATATTATCATTCATGGCGCCAAAAAATTGCGTCCAAAACAAGGGCGTGAACAGGCGATCTGAAGTTAACATTTTAATTTTCAGCGACATGCGTTATGTTCCTTAGTGAGAATATTGATTTCTCGCCAAAGGTTTTAACCCTGACCTTCCGATGAATATATCATGGTGAAAACCTTTTGTCTTCTCTGGATGTTAGTCGGGCAAATAGCCTTCGCGCAAGAACATTCGCTCTTTTCAGATGTTGAACTCGTACGCTTTGATAACGGCTTCACTGTTGTACTTGCGCCCAGTCGCGAAGCACGTATTTTCAGTATTGAGCTTGAGGTCGATGTTGGTTGGGACGTTGAGAATGCAGACAATTTTGGCGTCTCGCATTTGCTAGAACATTCCTTATTCCGCGATTCTCGCCTTGCTGAAGATCTCACCTACTTACAACTCATCGAAGAAAACGGCGGCAGCGCCAACGGTTTTACATATCCTAGAAAAACCGTTTACAAGGCCAGCGTCAATCGCGACAAAAGTGAGTGGCTCTTAAACCAGTTTTACAAAATGCTCAATGATCGCAGTTTTTTGCAAGATCATATCGATAAAGAGAAAGATGCGGTACTACTTGAAATTGGAAAACCTGGTGTGATCGCCGAAACATTAGGATTCGATCTGTTAGCCGCGCTCAAACCGCGAAGTCTTGAACTTCCTGATTTTTGGGAGAGCGAGTTCAAGGTTAAATTTGATTCTCATGAGTTTTCTCGCGACGAAGAACGCCTTTCAACGATTAAGCTTAGAGCCGATCAAATTAATAAACATTACGAGGAATACTATCATCCCGCTAATATGCGTTTTTATGTCGCCGGTAGATTTGATCCAAAAAAAGTAAAGAGCCTTTTTGAAAACACTTGGGCAAAAGTTCCCGCAAACCCCAATGGCAAATCAATTCCCGATATTGGCAAACCTACTCCCAGCAAACATCCTTACATAAGAACACGTGTGACCCAGGATAACCCTTCCATCACCTACGGCACTAAGTTTTGGGATCTTACTCGCGTCGACGAAGAAGTCATGGAATCTTATACCAACTACCTTTCTCATAGTCTCATGAAAGAATTGCGCAATAAAAAAGGTCAAACTTACACGGTTAGTCCGTCCACCAGCGTACAAAATAAATTTGGGTACGGATTAATTAGCTTTCAAACTCGCCATGAAAATTTTCGTGAAAATTTGAAACTTGTGAAGTCGCTCATTCAAAGACAGACTCACGATACGGGTTTGACCGAGCAAGAATTTATCGATGCCAAAGATCTCTATCTCAAAAAGTTTGATCTTACTGATGGCAACTCAGACACGATGTTAAGAATTGCGAATCTTTACTACTATTTCTTCAAAGAATATAAAGACATGCGGACCCCCGCTGAAGTATTCCAAGAAATCGACTTAAAAACTTATAATGAAAAATTAAAAAACCTATTTGGCCCAGAAAGACGCTACTCTTACAACTACGTTCCTCCTTACTTCTTCCGTTACGAAAATATGATTATGATGGCAATCATGGTTTTCGTTATGCTCTTAGGAGTCCAAAAGAAATTACTTCTAAAACCATTTGCTCACGGACACGTGCGTTGGATGCGCAACATCCGTTACTTACCTTTTAAAGCTGTCGAAATCGCGCTCACTGCGGTGCTCGTTTACCTTTTTGTTTTTTTGGAGTTTTACCTAATCGACCAACCATTTTATCAACTGTCATTTCTAAATGATAGCTTAGTCTTTGCCGAGTATATCCCCAACATTTTGAGCGTCATACTTCTAACCGCCACTATTAATTTTGGCTTTGCCGTTTACCCGCGCCGCGCATTTATTGTCAAAGACACTCTGATCTTAAAGACATTAACTTATTTTTCTTACCATATTCCGCTTTCAGAAATTCAAGGTGCTGAAGCTCGGTGGAGTTACACATTCCCCTTTCCAATTTCGATTTGGACCCGTGTGAGATGGCGACTATTTTTCTTCGGACCCCCTTGGAAAAAGGGACTATTACTAAATCTCAAAAATGGACGGTCGTGGTTTTTAGGAATTTCCGAAGCACCATTGGCGGCTGATGAAATTATGAAATTGGTTTCTGAAAGCCAAAAAACTTCTGTATCCCCAGTCTCTGTTCCTGAAATTACATCTGCTGCCGCATCTCAATAGATTCGCTTCACTTTGATACACTTTGCAACAAACACTCATTTTGAAACATTGATATAATAGACCGTCTAATTCCAAGACGTTCGTTAAGTTAAGCTCTGGAGCTTCCGATAAATAGCCTAGGATTATGGGACGTTTTTTGAATCGGCTAAACACTAGCCAATTATTTTATTTCAACTCCCGACCGCGATTGCACTCTCCGCAATTCGTGATAATCCTTTTACTTTTCTTTTTCCATTCTTTGCAGAACTTCGCCCAAGCCGCGTGCGGTGGAACCACTCGTACTTGGACCTCTGGCGCCGGTAGTACCAACTGGAACACTGCCAACAATTGGTCCGGAAACAACTTTCCTGACACAAGTTCTGAGGACGCAATTATTGTTTCTGGAGCGAATATTCCTAATGTCAATTCCAACCAAACAATTGGTTGTCTTGAAATCCAATCGGGTTCCTTAAACGCATCGACGAATAATATTACTCTCAGTGTGACCGGCGACTATTTTCGCAACTTAACAGTCAACTCACTAAATATCACTAGGACCTCATTTGTCATTGCGATGACCGGGACAGCAGCTCAAACTTTTGAAAACTATGACTTCATCGAGCAGTTGACCATTGGTAACGCTGCCGCCGATCAAGATGTAACTCTCACCAAACCTTTTATTTTAAATACTCAACTTAACTTCACTGCCGGCTGGACCGGAACCCTTAGCCTAAACGCGGATCTTGTTTACAACGGCGGTGCGATTACGGTTCCCACAGGAGCAACTTTAGTTATTGGGACCGGAGCAAAACTCTCGATGGTCAACAACAGTCTTACTGTCGCCGGTACACTAAAAATAATGCCTGGTGGCTCTCTAGACTTAGCTTCGGGCCTTACGTTGACCGTGAACAGTGGAGCTTCGCTTATTGTCGCTGGTGCATCTGGAAACTCAGGGAAAATCCAAAGCCCTGGTGGTAACTTCACTTTTGCCATGAACGGAATACTTAACGCGAATTATTTCTTATTTTCGCAAATGAGTGCCAACGGCTTAAATATTGGAGCCACAGGCGTGGTACAAAAATTAGATAACGGCGAATTCCACTTTCCGCCTGCAAATGGGAATCAAATTACAATTGCCGCTGCGTCAACTCTTCCAGCAACAATGAATCAGCTTGGTTTTTCAAATGACAATAATTCCGCCAACGTAAAAAACATCAATAGCGCCTACACGGGCACCGCCATCACAATTAATAATTGGACGGGAACGGTTGGCGGCAACGCCAACGAACGCGCCGATGCGGGTAATAAAATTGGCTGGGGCAGCCAAGGAGCCACAAAAATCACAGTGGCAGACCTCTCCGCCCCTGCGAACACCATTAATCAAGCGACAACTGGTACCGGAGCAATATTTGCTTTTACGTTAAATCAGGCCGCAACGGCGACCAATGTTACATCCATTAAAATTTCAATGACCGGCACTGCCACGGCGTCTGACATCGACTACATCGAACTGTACCGCGACGTCGATGCCAATTGTGCCTATACTGGTGGTACCGATACATCTTTTGCAGGGCAAGTCTCGTTAACAGGAAGCCCTTTAGGTTACACGTTTACCATTCCGTCAGGGCAAGTGACGTCAAACAGTGATACCCAACGCGCCTGTGTTATCGTGCGCTATCGCACAACAAATACCGCTGCTAATAAAAAGTCGATCAAATTTTCGATTCAAAGCACCAACGACGTCGTCAATAGTCAGGGTTATGCATTTTCAGATTCCGCCTCACCGCCAATTACTACCGCTCCCGATACTCTAATTACCGGTGATGCGGTCAGAAGATGGCAGGGTGACGTAAGCACTGCCTGGAGTAACGCTGGCAACTGGTCTGGTGGAGCCGTACCGACGGGAACTCGCGATTGCCAGGTAGGCGCAGGTACCCGCACCACCTTACTCGATGCTGCGGGCGTTTGCCAAAACGCCATGTTTGTGACTGGGGGATCGCTTGATTTTGGCGCGGTCAATCGCGTTCTTGATCTTAAGGGCGGTCTGTCAGTAAGCTCGGGGTTTACTTTTCTCAACCCAACAAACGTCGCATCGCTAACTTTCACCGGAACGGTTACGCAAGGATTATCGGCGGTCACTGCAATTCCAGCGAATGTAACAATCACCAATACTGGGGCCGCAGGAAATGATTCCATAGAAATCAATGGCGACACCACAATTGGTGATTCATCTGGAAACGGCGGAAACTTGACTCTTGCCAATGGAACTTTGCACGTAAATGCCCCATACACTCTAACTGTGAAGGGAAATTTAGTTTGTTCAGCCCTGGCTGGAAATGTCATCGACATCGCCCCTGGGGCAACATTGAAAATGGGTAATGGAAAAACTATTACCATTAACAACGGTTGCACATTGAAAATGGTCGGCACATCGCAAGCGAACGCCGTTGTAACCTCTGATAGTGGATCAAACTCTTACAACGTTGTCGTCGCTGCGGGCGGAACCATCAGCGCCAATTACTACACCTTTAGTAATCTAGGTACTTCAGGATTAAATATCGCTGGCACAATTGATTCTACTAACCACCTACAAAATGGTACGTTTACCAATCCTATTGGTAACAATGGAAAACTGCTAGATCTTGATGTTGTTGTACCTACAAACTCTATGGACAACATGACTTTTAGTTTGGGAGGGTCAGCGGCTACAGGTACAAAAAATATCGACACGGCAACAATTGTTTCCGCCGGAACGCTTACCCTTAACAACTACACCGGCGATTTGGCTGGACCCGCTTTTGACAACGACCCTACTTATTTGGTCTCTTGGTTGGGGGCAACCAATACCATCAAGGTTACACAAGAAGCAACAACGCCCACTCCCTTAAATGCGGGTTCAACTTACAATATGGGACGGTTTGGCTTCCAACAGGCCCAGGCGGGAGCCTCTTACGTGAATACTGATATTACCTCCTTAAAACTCACCCTTACAGGTACAGCTTCTGCCAACGATATTTCAGATGTTAAAGTTTACTATAACTCATCTTGCTCAGGTTCTGGCGGCACACTCATAGGTCAAGGGGCACTTTCGGGAAACCCTGCCTCACGCACCTTTACTTTTAGCGCTGGCCAAGCCACTGTTGAAGCGGATACGTCGTCGCCACCAAAACGTTGTATCTATGTTGAATATGTCGTCGCTTCGGGTGCGGTTAACGGCAATACAGCTGGCGTTCAAATTTTAACTAGCGGTGATATTGCAAATTCGCAAAACTATGCAGTTGATTCTACGACCCAACCACCGATCACACTTGGAACCGCCGGGACAATTGCCGGTGCCACATCCGTTACGTGGTTAGGTACAACTAGCACGGCTTGGGCAACTGGAGCTAACTGGTCCACGGGAGCACCGCCGACAAGTTCGCAAAGCTGCCAAATTGACAGCAGTACGTTTAATCCCATCATCAGTGCCGGCGGCGCAGTTTGTAAAACGGTTACCATTGGTAACGGTACATTGACTATCAACACCGGGCAAAAGCTGACAATTTATGGCGGTTTCACAAACACTGGTACTTTAACTCTTAACGGAACTGCCACCCTCGAATTTGCTGATGGCGGAGTCGCAACCAATCAAACAATTTCAAGTACAACAACGATTGGCTCGGTCACATTTAATAAAACTGCTGGTAGTGGTAACGTCAATATTGCGAGCTCGGCTCTCACGATTACAACTCTTGGAACCATCAGCCAAACTTTTGATTTCTTAGTTCCTTCAGGAAAAAACCTGACACTTACCAATGGCGCAACTGTGAATGCTGGTACTTTCACAATTCAAGGCGGTGGCACCGTGACGATGGGTAACGCGTCGACATTTACCGTTGGAGCGAGCGGATCACTTATTATGGTCGGTAACTCATCATCAAGTGTAGCAACAATGACGGGCGGATCTAATAAATTTAATGCGATCATCAATGGAACGATTAGTGCGCGTTATTATAAATTCAATCGTTTATCTGCAACCGGAGTAAATATTGCTAGCGGCGCTTCAATCGATGTGACCAATCATTTACAAGACTGTGAATTCAGTTATCCTGTTGATAACAATACTACGATGCTAGTATTAAATCGCCAAGTGCCCACCGATACTATGGCTAATTGTCGATTTGACAAAGGTGGTTCAGGAGCCACAGGTCCAAAAAATATCAGCACAACTGGCGTCAGTGCCGGCACATTAACTCTAGATCAGTACTTAGGCGACATTGCGGGCGACACTTATGAAACTCAAGGGTCCTACGTCATCAACTGGACAGGAGGAGTAAATACGATAGATATCACGCAGGACGCAGCGACCGCACTCGGATCAGTTACAGCGCCATCGACTGGAAATCTCATGGGACGATTTGCCTTTAAACAAACCGTTCCGGGCGCTGGGTTTGGCGACGCTAATATCACTTCTCTAAAACTAACTCTAAAAGGCACCGCAGCTGCTTCTGACATAAGTGCTGTGAGGATATATTCAGAAACAGATTGTAACAGTGCCGGTGGCACTCTCATTGGCACAGGAACGTTTTCGGGAAGCCCCGCAACCGTTACTTTTAATTTAAATACTGGAGATGCTGTCATACTTCATCATGCCACAACTCCGCCAAAAGTTTGTGTTTATGTCGAGTATGACATTCCCGCAGGAGCCACCAACGGCAATACTGTCGGGGTTGAAATCAATGCTTCAACTCATGAAACTAATGACCAAGCCTATGCCGCGAATCCATCCACGTCTTTCCCTGTAAACCTTGGTAACGCGATCGCTATCAGCGGGGCAACCAACACGAATTGGGTTGGTGGAACAAGTAATAACCCTACCGTTGCCGGCAACTGGTCAGCGGGACTACCAACAAATGCAGTTAACTGTACAATTCCCAGTACCGGCGTAACTAATAATATGTTGATCGCCGCGGGTATGACGGTTACTTGTAAGAGCGTAAACAATCAAGGCACTATGTCAATGACCGGCGGCACTTGGGACGTGCACGGAGATTTTGTAAGTACGGGCACGCTAACTCATTCTGGCGGTACCTTAAATTTTCAAGGGACGGGAAACCAGAATTTTAGTAGCGGTAGTACGATTTTCTCTCTTGGTTTCGGAAAAACTGCGGGAACTGTTTTTGTCACCGGCACCAACGTTCCTATTACCACAATCAGTTTCGCCGGTGGATCGGGCTATACCTTCGCAATTAATAATGGAAAAGCCGCAACAATTTCAAACAGCTTCGCGGTGGCAACAGGAAAAACTTTAGATATTAAAGCCGGTGGTACTTTAAAAATGGCCAACGGAACCACTGTTACCATCAATAGCGGCGGCACACTAAAAATGGTAGGAACTTCGGCCGCGGCACTAGCCACCATGACTTCATCTGGCTCTGCTAATGCCTTCAACGTTGCCATTAGTGGTAACGTTGAAGCACGCTACTATCAATTTGACCATTTGAACACAACCGGAGTTAATCTCACAGGTGCAACCATCAACGCCACCAACCACTTCCAAGATGGTAACTTTCTGTATCCCGTTAACAATAACACCACACTATTTAAAACCAATGTCACCATTCCCACAAACACTATGGACAACTGTAAATTTGATAAAAATGGCTCTGCTGCAACAGGAACAAAAACCGTTGATGTCTCTGGTGTTGCCTCTTCAGGGACGACCACTCTCAACAGCTGGACCGGAGATCTTGGCGGCGCAAACCATGTCAACAACGGCACCACTCACACCGTAGTCTGGGCAGGTGGTCTAAACACAATCAATATTACTCGTGAAGCCGCAAGTCCTGCAAACGTTACTGCGGGATCCACTTACAACATGGGACGCTTTGGCTTCCAACAAACTCTAGCAGGTGCTGGATATCAGGATACCGACATCACAAGTTTAAAACTGTCCGCAACAGGCACAGCCACAGCAGCAGATATTTCTGCTGTACGAATATACTATGATAGTGACTGTGACGGCCTCGCCGGAACACTGATTGGCTCAGGAGCGTTTACCGGTAGTCCTCTGACAAAAACTTTTAGTTTAAGTGCTGGCGACGCGACGATCCCGATGCATGCAACCGCGCCACCGAAACGCTGCATTTATGTCGAAATGGACATCGCAGCAGGTGCTGTTAACGGCAATACAATTAGCGCAAAAATTAATGCGTCGGCAGATTTCGTAAATAGTCAAAGCTACACAGTCGCTAGCGCCTTACCAGTCACATTGGCGACCACACCTTCAAGCATCACCGGCGCCAATTCAACCACCTGGACGGGTACTACAAATACCGTTTGGGAAACCTCTTCGAATTGGACAAATGGTGTTCCTGATAGCACCAAAAGCTGTACTCTCGTCAATGTCACGAATGATCCGGTGATCACGGCCACCAATGGCATTTGCAAAAACCTTTCCGTCGGAAACGGGGTTTTAACAATTAACACCGGTCGTAAACTACAAGTTTATGGTAACTACGATAATACTGGCGGAACTATCACACTCAATGGAACAGGAAATCTTGAGCTTGCCGATGGCGGCACAGGCACAACTCAAACGGTATCAAGTACTGCACCCCAAGTTATGCCAGCACTAACATTTGCTAAAACTGGAAATGGTACTGTTCGTATCAACTCCAATATGACATTAACAACTCCAACTTTCCCCGCTTCGCAAGCATTTACATTCTTAATTCCTTCAGGGTCCAACTTAACAACTTCAAATAGTTTTAGCCTTCCTTCAGGAACTACATTTGAAATTGCCGGCGGCGGTACTTTAACCATGGCAAATACCACGACCCTAACGGTTAGTGGTGGTACATTCAAAATTACGGGAACCAATGACACCTTCACACAAAGTTCGGCCAACAAAGGTAAAATCACATCCTCTAGCGGAACTTGGAGTTTTAATGCCACGTCAGGAACTGTGAATCTCACAGGATTCTGGTTTGATAAGTTAAGTACCAATGGTTTACAAATTACCGGTTCAACAAATTTGACAAATTTAAATGGTGGTCAATTTACAAATCTTGTAACCAACGGCCGAGGTATGACTCTCAACACGACGGGAACAGTTCCCTCGACAGCTACCAATGTCGGCTTCCAATGGGGCGCCTTCAATGCCTACCGCTCAGCAACCGACTGCCTAGCAGGAACTTACTACACCGTTTTTACTACCGGCAGTGGATGTAGCGGCAACACAATTACTTTTGATCAATGGTTTGGTAACTGGTGGCCAGGACAAAATCCTGCCGTTAACTGTACGCCCAATAATCACATTCAAAACACCGCATGCACTATCAGCATGGCGGCTTCGGCATCACCAGTATCAATTACCACTTTAGACGCTATCCCCTACAACGGTGCCGTGTCTATCGAATGGCAAACTGGTGCTGAAGTCGATCACATGGGTTTTAACGTTTATCGTAGCCAAGATGTCTCCAGCGGTTACGTGCAAATCAACTCAAAACTCATTCGTAATGTTTTGACTTCAACTTCCAATCACGGCCTGTACCGCTTCGTCGACAATCAGGTTACTAACGGCACACTCTATTATTACATGGTCGAAGACGTGGCCTTCAACGGCTCAAAAGAAAAACATGGTCCCGTGAGCGCGACGCCGCTTGCGAGTCTTAGCGCTCCACCGACAACTCCGGGTGGGACAAATGACGGTGGCACAACTGATCCTAATCCCAACAACGGAAACAGTCCTTCAACAGGTCCAATTGCCACTCCGGGAGTTATTGACCTCGGCAACGGCGTACATATTTTAGCACAGACACAAAATAGTTTACGCCTTGAGATTATCCCGCCGCCAGAGTCTTGGTCGGCATCCACATGGAATGCAACTTATAGTAAATTGACAGTTCCCGGCTATGCCTCAACAACTCAAGCAGGCTATCCTGAATTAGTCGAGCGTACGTTGCTTATTGAAGTAAGTTCTCAACACAGCTCTGCGAGTATCGCAAATTCCAGTATCACCGAGTCAGGGGTAACAGCTAAAAAAGTTCAACCAGCACCAAGTTGGACTCTGGACTCCAGCAACATTTTACAACCTTCGTACGCTGAAAATGCGACTGCTTATAGCGTAAATAGCTTCGTACCAACAATCTACTATTCTCTAGATAGCGCCCTCAAAGTCGTCAGTGGAAAAGCCTTCGTCTCTTTGAAAGTAAATCCATTTAAGTATCACGCCGTCAACCAACAAGTAAAACATGCAACTAAAATTATTCTCGATATAACGCTTGATGGAGCTCCTGTTTGGGACAATCAACCACCTTCTGTGGCCACAACGATTTCACCATCGGCGGCGGATGGCGCGCTAAGAATGAAATTCGGTCAGTCAGGATTTTATGAAATCACTTACAGTGATATGGTTGCCGCCCATGTTGACGGCCCTTTTGCCGGAAGAGATTCAACGAACTTCCGTGCGTATATTCGCGGCGAAGAAATGTCGATCAAAGTTGTCGGAGCAACTAGTACATTCTCAAGTGGAGACAAGATTCGCTTCTTCGTCAATCACATTCGCAACGTTGACGACGATTACAATGAAGTTGTTTTAAGTAACTACAATATTCTTGGTGCCAGCACTGCACCAATGAGAATCGGCTCGGTCAATGCTGATCCCACGGGATTAAGCCCTACGCCAGAAGCGGGTTCTTACTTCCGGGTATCTTCAGAACAAGACAACATATACCTAGTCGACTACCCGCTCGGCAATAACGAAGATCATTTTTATTGGCAACGTATTTATGCCGAACGTAATGGCTCACGTAACCCCTATCCAGCTCACGCGACAATGGCGATAAACCTTGATTTAAAACGCTTAAATCAAAATTCAGTACGGCCCGTTTACTTACGCGTCTATCAGCGCGCTCGTGCCGCGAATTCCATAAATGCCAATCATCATCTGGGTGTATTTGTTAATCAGACGCCAAATCTGATCGCCGAAAAGTCCTATACGGACGATATGCCATCGCGAGTCGACTTTGTGCTAAATCCAAACTATTTTTTCAGTGGAACAAATACCATTAAACTTCGCGCTCTCGCCGACATGGTTCCTCCTGGCGACTGGGATTTCATTGATATCGATCGCGTTGAAGTGGAATTTGAAGGCGACCGTTTGGCAATTAACGATACCGCTGACTTCACAAATCGTTTCAAAAATTACTACGTCAACCTTTTTGGTTTTGGTGGCACCAACGTTACCATCTATGATGTTTCGCAATCTAGTAATCGTGTCACCATTCTCAATAACGTTGCGTGGTCTTCAAGCGATGGTGGCGTCACGCATGATGCAACCTTTGCAGCTCTTGACAATTCAGATCGTGATATGGGAACACGCTATGTCGCCGTACGTGACGGGTTATATTTATCACCGCAGTCCATGAAATTGCAACAAGGTGCTCATATCCCATTAAAATCTACAATGAATGGCGCCGATCTTATCGTTGTCGGGGAAAAATCATTGTTAGCTTACATGGATCGCTTGATCAGGGTGCGTGAGACAGAAGGCCTTCGTGTGGTAAAAGCTTCGCTCGAAGATGTCTTCGCTGAATTCTCAAACGGTATGGCGACATCAGAAGGCTTACGTGATTTCGCACTCTATGCTTACAACAACTGGACGGCGCCGAAGCCGAAATATTTATTGATCATTGGTGATGGAACTTATGACCCTCGCGACCGCTGGGCGAATGCGCGTACAGATGCAAAACGATTGGCTCCTGTGAGTGTTATCAGTGGCCTTTACATTGATTTCGGCAGCGACAACTATTTCGTTGCCAACCCCGATGGTTCTGACTTCCCACTTATGTCAGTAGGACGAATACCAACATCTGATCCTGCGGTTCTTGACGATTACATTACAAAAATTCTTGCCTATGAAGCCGGAACTGCTGCTCCGACCGCAGCGGGATTGTTGAAAGCTTCGTTTGTCAACGACAAAGTCTCTAACGGAGAAAGTTTTTCTGAACAAGCGGATGCAATGATGGCGACACTTGTTGCAGCTCGTCCCGATTACTCGACGACAAAAGTGAATCGCGATTTAGTGACCGACGCTGTTGGTAAGCAAGGTATTGTCGATGAATTTAATGCCGGCCCCTACTTTATGACTTACATCGGCCACGGGGCAGAGGATCGTTGGGCGAGTGCGACATTCTTCAAAGACAGTGATGCCGATGCACTTACAAACACTCGCTACCCAATTGTCATGGCGCTTAACTGTTTAAATGGATATTTTTACGATGCCGATCCAACTTACTATAGTTTAGGAGAAAAGCTTATTTTCAATAAAAATGGTGGTGCTATCGCCTTCTGGGGATCAACGGCCATGACCGTGCCGTCGGCTCAAAGAACCTTAACAACGTCATTCATAAATGAGTTTGCGGCCGCCACCAGTTCAGGGGTTAAAGATTTACGCCTAGGTGATATCCAACAACGCGCAAAACAAACTATGCCAGCAGACAAAAACTCACAGGATGTAATGCGTAGCTGGGTATTACTTGGCGACCCATCCATGAAAGTTCCATCCGGTGTTTTCAAAGCACAAACAACAGATTTGTCCTCTTCAACAGATGAGAAAAAGGGCCATGGTTTCTTATCATGTGGTAGCATTAATTCTGGACCAACTACGCTGACTGATATTTTTTCGGGAATCATTGAGATGCTCGTTCTTATTTGTCTGTTAGTCATGATGAGACTCATCGCTATGAAAAGACTGCAATTCGCATTTGTTTCGCAAAGAAAATAGTTTCTAAACACAAGCATGCCAAACAAAAAGCCCCATGGTTTTATCCAAAGGGCTTTTCTTTTCTCAACCTAAATTCTCACGCTCTTAGCGAGGTCGCGGCGCTGGTCGCGGTGCTGGTGGCGGAGGATTTGGGTTTGGAGGGTCGGGACGACGTCGCGGTGGCTCTGGAGCAGGACGCGGTTCTGGTCGTGGTGCTGGTGCAGGCCGTGGCGCTGGCGCAGGCGTTGGT
>LWDK01000052.1 GCA_002083485.1 Proteobacteria bacterium SG_bin7
TCGTCGTGCTCGTTTTGAATTATCGTGCGCTGATCAGTTATCTGATTGCCTCGAATTCGTTGATTAGGCATATACCCTCACTTAGGGCTTCATCACGATAACTTGAACACCTACGTTAGAAGATCGAAGTTTTAAAGACTTCATATCGCTAGAAGGGAGTCCAGTAAACATCATTGTAGATGAGTTAGGAGCAATCGCCATTCCAGTGGTTGCATCTACGGTTCCAGGTACAGCATCGTGATCGGTGATTGAGACAAACTGCCAACTTGCAGTGGTATTTGCAATTCGCAAAGTACCTCTCTCAGGGACATTTGCTCCCGCAGCGGCTGTATGCTCGGCTGTAGGAATGATGCGCTCTACTGCGTGAATATCCCCATTTGCAGAGCGACTTGTTCCTGATGCGTCGTTATGTTGATCGTTTGCAATTGAAGAAGGGTTTCGTGACGACTTCTTCAGGTTCAGGTTTGGATTGCTACTCATTTTCTTCCTCGCCTCGTAATTCGTCTTCTATAGCAGAAGAACGTCTTTGAGTCAAACTTCGATTGACTTTCTCGATCTCATTTCTAAAAAAGAAAAGAAGATCTCGATACCTTTTATATTCTGATCGCATAAAGTCTAACTGCAAGTCCCTACCCTGTCCTAGATTGTCTTGAAAAACAAACAAAACAGTAGGTTTATCGTGTTTTCCTACAGTCACTTCAGTACGCAAAAATTTAAGCCCATTCATCTCTAAAAAAGGACAAAGAGCTAGATTATCTGTCTTGAACTCTTTCATAGATTACAGACTATCTCAAGTTTATCATAAAGGCAAGTGAGTTTGTAAAAAAAGGCCCCTAAGAGAACCCTAGGGGCCACGGAGGAGGAAGTAGTCGAAGGAGGGGGATTTATCGACCACAGGGCCATTGCGACCCCTCTCTTAATATAACACTTTTTTGGTAAGTTTCAACTTCACAAAAACAAAAGGGCCAGTCATTTGACCAGCCCTTTCTTTGAGATTAGATCTCAGGAGGATTAAGCAGCTCGACCGATATTCTCGATGAGGAAGTTCTTGCGAGGAGCGTAAACAATCGGAGTTCCGTACAAGAGTTGCATCCAGCGGTAAGCAGTAGCAACAACTGCAAGGTCCATCTTCATCAGAGGGGCCAATTGTTTGAAGCGAAGAACTTCAGCATCCTTAGTCAACAAGTAAGCCTGTGACAAGCCAGGAAGCTTATGGTTCAAGTCTCGCATAGTAGCGTTTCCACCGACAGCCGCAGGAGCGACGTAACCGATGAACTCGTGACCAGTAGCAGAACCGAGCGGAGAGCGGTAAACCGCATAAGCGATTGCACCAGCAACACCGGCGATAGCTACGTTAGCACGCTCACCAGCAGCCACTGCTTGAGCAGCAGATACAGGAGAAACAGCGCCTTCACCAGCTTCAGTGATAGCACTTGCACGGTAAGTGTAAGTACCAGCGTCAGCAGCAGTGAACTTTGACAGGGCATCAACAGCAACAGTCAAAGTAGGAGCAGCAGGAGCGGCGATTCCAGCCAAAGGAGCCGCAGGAGTGCGCTTAGGTCGCATGAAGACGCTAGACATGAGTTGGAACTCACCGGCAGCGGCTACGAACGACTGGAGCACGAATCCAGCTTTACCTTGAGCAACGCCCATAGGATTGATACGTTCTTTAGGGAAGAACTGGCGGCCAAGGTCAGAGTGAGCCTTAGTATCCAACAACATTACTGAAGGGATACCTAAGTTCTCGCCAACGACTCGGGCAGCATCTTCAAGAAGATCAGAATCCATAACATCGCCACGGATGTCTCGGATAACGTCTTCTTCAACACCGTAACCAGTGAAAGCCTTTGCTTTAGCAGAAGCATCGGTATTACCTTTGCGGATCTGCTTATCAAGACCTTCCCAAGCGGTGTCATCATCGAGGATGGCAGCGTCAGAACCGTCAAACACACCAGACGACGAAGCGTAGTGTGAACGACCCCAAACAAGTGCTCGCTCGACGATTTCGAGGATGCGCATAGTTCCGTTTCGGATTTCACGAGCGATAGCATCGCCGTGAGCATTGCGCACCAACGTATAAACGTGAGTCAACTCACGAGTAACGCCGATGAAACGCACTCTTTGGATTTGACGAGTGTAGCTCGCATCCTCAGAGCGGGGCAGAGCACCTTCACGAATGAACCCACGGCCTTGATCACCGTAAGCATCAGTTCGGTTGTACTCTTCGATTGTGTTGAAAGCCTGATCTTTGTCGATCATAGGCCACAACTTGAGGTGCTTCATTTCATAAGTTACAGACTTCAAAGACGAGTCGAGAGACTCAACTTGAAGGGCACCACCGCCAGTAAGGGCAGTAGGAGCGCCAGCGTAACCCGCACCAGCTTCCAGGGCTTTGTTCAATTCGTCGATGTCATTTGCAGTCGTCGAACCGAAACCTTCGCCAAAATTTACGAAGTTATAGTTTTGCATGGTTTCTCCTTAATTAAAAAACCTTTAGTTTGAAAAACGTTTCTTTGTTGCTTCCATCACGAGGTTGCGAACAACCGGATTGCTCAGATTTCGAGTAGCCTCGAACTCAGCAATGTGATGAGAAGTGATTCCTTTTCCTGCTTTTTGCAGATCAAGCATCGTATCCAGGACTTGAGCCTTAGTCAGGTTGGTTTCGCTAGAACCACCTTTCTCAAGGGCCTCAAGGGAGTCGATAGACTGACGGCCATGAGCGGGTTGTGAGGACAATTTCTTGACTTCATCACTCAACGATTTGATCATAACATCTTTTTCAGAGAGTTTTTCATCAAAAGCTTTTTTCAGATCGTTGATTTGAGCGCCAACAGCTTGGGCAACAGATTTAGCGATGTCAGCAGGAGTCTCTTCAGACTCTTCTTCGTCGTTTTCTTCACGCCATGCTTTGATAAGTTCAAGCTCTTCTTCATCAAGAACAGAAGAAAGTTCTTCAATAGACTTCTTCATCTTCTTGTGCATCTTGCCTTCATGAGCTTTTACTTCTTCTTTGGCAACTTGTTTCATCTCTTTCTTTTCTTCCTTGTCTTCAGCTTTTACAAGGTCAGCCTGTTTAGACTCAGACTTTTCGGCTTTTTCATCCTTATCGTCTTCATCCTCATCTTCAGACTTCTTAGCTTTTGCCTTCGCAGCAGCTTCCTGCTTCTCAGACATAGGTGAGCCAGACTTAATCTTGTCATCGCCACCATTAGCATCTTTCTTTTCGTTCTTTGACTCTTCACTCTTTGCAACTTGCTCTTCTTTTTGTTCTTGAGCAGTTTCTTCAGAGCCAATAGTCTCGTCGATGATAGCATCGAGCGACTTCAGAATTTCTTCTTCGGTCATTTTTTTCTTAGCTTCAGACATTGTCTTCTCCTTCGATATTCTTGAGCTTCGATGCGATCACCTTCAAAAGATCTCTAGGATCTTCTTCTGGGTGCAGTTCGCACATGCGCTGCAAGATTGATTTTAGCATTCGTTTCTGACTTTTTTTGTCTTTTTTACCCATACGCTTGAGCTTGCTGTCCAAAGACTCTTTGGTCATAGCCTCTCCACCGGAGCGCATAGTAGGCGCAAGAGCAGGTCCTGCACCAGCAGCAAGAGCTTTTTCAACTCCCTCTTTGATGGCAGCAGCAAGTTCATTTTTTTCAACAGTAAGATGCACCGGTTCAGGAATCTCTTCCAAGTTGCCCGAGGCAAGAGACTTAGCAAGATCTACGTAGGTATAAGGGTTGACAGGATCAAGCGTCAAAGCGACCTTGTCAATTCGAGCATTGCGGATCACCGATTTGTTTACGACATCACGTTGAAGAATCTTTCCTTCAATACTCATGTGAACTCGTGGTCCTGCACCTTTTTTTAATGATTTCAAGATGTTATAAAACGCTTGAGCCCTAGGTTGATGTTTAAAAAGATAACCTTTTACAAAAAGAGCCTTCTTACCATCCTGCTTAACAAACTCAGCATCTTCAATCTGACCGATAACGTTTTCTGGCCCTCGTTGATGATCGACGTTAAACAAACCACGTCCGGCCTTCAACATAGATATATCCAGACCGTTTTGGTCAACTACTTCACCTTGAAGATCTGTGTCAGGGGTAGAAGCAATGCCTTTTACAGCCCAAACTTCTTCGCCTTCTGCATTTTGCGATTTTTCTAGCTCCACAGGTATGTGAAACTGAAAACTCTTTAGAATTTTTTCATCAGACACAAAAGATTTCCTCGAACCTGACGATACAGGTCTAGTACAGATTATCACAACCCCTTAAGCTTTTTTACTTTCTCAAGGTCGGCCATGCGACGCTGTACCTTACTGAGCGCCTTCTTCTCGATTGTAGTGACCGCTGCAATAGACATTCCAAGGAGCTTGGCTATCTCGTTCAGCGTATGAGGCCTGGTATTGTGACGCATATAGGTAAAAAAGCAATTATGATACTCCGGCGAGTTGACTTTCCAACCCTCGGGATCTTCATTGCACCTACAATTATCACGATGAACAACCTTACTCATGTCTCAAAATTAGACGAATTAAGCTAAATTGTCAAGTTCACTCAGGATTATGACGCAGTGCGTCAAGAATAGGAACTTGACAAGCCGTTTTTGATCGGTACAATAAATCAACGGTTTTAGTTATTCAGTAATTAACATTCTGGACTTAACAAAACTTACTGAGTTGCGATATCAGCGTATCTAAATACTCTGATAGCCGCAACGCCAAAAAGCAAAGATTTTTTCACAATTCCAGAAGAATCAAAAATTCCGCCGCCCGCATTTTTTTTGTTGACTTTCACACTCAATCCGCAGAAGATTAAGGTGTGCGGCGGCGTGAAAGCTTTGGCAGAAATGGTAAGTAGCCCAACAAGGTGTATGACCTGAGCCTTGCCAACACGCACTGACCAGAAAGCTCGTAAAACCACCTCGACATTGTGCGGGGTTGAGTGAGTACACGTGATAGGTTCGGCTACGGGGTAAAGCCGACATGTGGGTAAAACCACCGTCGCACGCTTTTATTTTGAGGAGGGTTATGGGAGCGGGTTTTAAAACTAGATCGCAAAATGCTCGGGTCAAACCAAATTCGTCATTGCGGGTTTGGGCTGATGGCGTTATATCTGCACGCAAAACTTCTATTGATAGTTTTAACTTTGTTTTGCATTACGGAGCGCCCGCCGTGTGGGAAGGTATTAGGGCTTATCTTAAAGAAGACGGCACCACTCACATCTGGCTTTTGCGTCCGCATATAATCAGGCTTTTTAATTCTGCGAAAATACTGAACATCGAAATTCCTTACACTGTTGACGAGCTTGTTAAGGCTTGTCAGGAAGTGGTTGAAGCTGCTGGCGGTGGAGATCTATATCTTCGCCCCATCGTGTACGCCACTCAAGATGCTGAATCAGTAAGAGCGCAGTCGAACAAGATCAACGTAGACATTTACTGCTTTCCTTTAAAGTCAAGTGACAAAACTTCTCTTAAAGCTCGTATCTCGTCAACTCCTAGGGGATATCCTCAATACTTCATGCAAGCAAAAACTACCGCAAATTATGCTGTACTTCACAACTGCAAAAATGAGTTTGAAGGCGTTGATGAACTTTTATTCTGTGACAACGACGGCTATGTAGTTGAAGCTAGTGTGGCGAACATCTTCATCGTAAAACAGGATGTAATATTCACACCGCCACAAACAGGTTCTATTCTGTCCGGCCTTACAAGACAGTGGGTAGCACAGAAAGCGCAAGAACTAGGACTTCAAATAATCGAGCGAAGACTAACTCGTCCCGATATTTTTACTGCTGATGAAATGTTCTTGACAGGAACATACATGGAGGTTATGCCTATTACTGTAGTAGACGGCAGAAATATTGGAAAAGGCGAACCAGGACACCTGACCCGAATGCTTAAATACGAATTTACAAAACACACGAGAGGGCTAACTAGATGACCAACATTAAGATCATTACGTCCAGCGAAGATAACATCCTGAAGAAAGTAAAGCTTACGGATGCAAATCTGTGGATGGAGCCTACGATCAAAAAGGAAGATGCTGATTTTTGGATTCATAGGTTTAAAGATCAGCGCATACCTTATGTGTTGGCGCAGTACGATACTGAGCTTGTAAATGCTCAAAATGAAAAGATGTACCGTCGTGTATATGGCCTTTTCATTGACATGAAAGCGTGGGAGGCTGAAAGTGCTAAACAGTAAAGCCGTTGCAGACAATTTTTGGGATAAGGATGAAAGCTGGCTAAGAAGTAAGCTTCGAGATCTCATGGGACCGGTTCGAGCATTTATTCGTAAAGTAAAACGAGCTTTTGACTTTGCGGTTCACGGCTGGAACTCTTATGATTGGGATTACGGTTATCTTTTGGAGCTGATTGAGTTTAAGCTTCGACGTATGCAAAAAGAAATCCAAAACGGTCATCACGTTCCTGATAAGGCTACTGATCAAAGTATTCGAATTTGCATCAAACTTCTAAAGAAGATCAATGGCCGTGACTATCACTACTTTGCAGGACTTCATGATGAAAAGTGGGGTGAAAGTGAATTGGTGTGGCATAAAATTGACGAAAATGGTCAAGAAATACCTAATGGTGCCTCACGTTTAGAAATTAAAAGGCCCAAGGCGGTTACGCCGGAAGAGAAAGATCAAGAGCGAAAAGAAGCTTTAGAGGCTTACCGAAAAGATGATGCTCAACGAGAGCGAGATGTTCGTTGGCTTTTTAACATTATGGCTAAATATCACCAACACTGGTGGGATTGAGGGTTTATGAAAAAGAAGATTACGAAGGATGAATTTTTACGTATGACTATGGACAGGGCTGAGAAGTTGACTCGTAAAGAGCACGGCTTGAGAGAAGAGTCACATCTTAGCTCTCAGCACTGGTACTACCGAAATGGTGCTTACGCTATGGCAGTTGAGCTTTTGAAAGAACAATACGAGGTTGTGGATGAAAGTCAGACTAATCGCTAAAACTGTTATTTGCGATGAAGATCTAAAAAACGAGCTGGGATTTATAGGGCCGCAGAACTTAATCATGTACTGCGCACGAGTCTCAAATCCTAACAACCAGACTTCTACTAACACGAAGCTTTTGGACTATTGCTTGAAGCACGGACATGTGTCTATCTTTGAGATGGCCAACATGGTTTTTGAGATTGAGACTTCTCGGGCAATTGCAGCACAAATCCTACGACACCGTTCGTTTAGTTTTCAAGAGTTCAGTCAACGTTATGCGGCAGTTCAAAACATCGAGGTGTACGAGGCCAGATCTCAAGATCCTAAGAATCGTCAAAATTCTAATGACGATATGGAAGAGCATGACAAAGCGTGGTTTAAGTGGCTTCAAGAGGAGCACAATAAAGAGTGCATTCGAAAGTACAAAGAGGCCTTGGCAAGGGGCGTTGCAAAAGAGCAAGCTCGATTTTTGCTACCTCTAGCAACCTCTACTAAATTGTACATGAACGGCTCTATCCGTAGCTGGATTCATTACCTTCAGCTTCGTTGTGGAAATGGTACTCAAAAAGAGCATCAAGAGATTGCTATGGCTATTCGGGAGATCTTTGTAAAAGAACTCCCTGTTATCGGGGAGGCATTGGGGTGGATTCCGAAGACTCAAGATTGAAAGACCGAAAGGTCGTCATGACTATGACTGACCTAGAGCAAATACGCTCATTTGCTATTGACTTTTATAATAAAAACGATCCTAGAGCCTTAAAGATGGACGATTCTCAATTTAGGACATATTGTTACGTCCAAGCCGTTCAAGCGTGGCTTAGAAGTCGAGATTTGCTAAAAATAATTCTTGACTAAAATTACAGGCCGTTGCATGATGGTTGAAGGAGGGCAACATGCAAGCAAAATGGAAAACCTGCCAGCATAACTGGGTGTCGGTGCCGCACCAAAGCGTCTATGGATTAGTCCATCAAGACGAATGTTCGGAATGCGGTTGTATTGGCGTTCTCTCTAGCCAACCTGACGATAATGGACTTTATCAGATTGTGGCGCAGCCCATGGCTGATGTTATTGACTTGAACGAGTTTCGTAAACGAAAGGAAGTAAAAGATGGCGAGCAAAAAGTTAATTCCAGCAACTGAGGCGATCAGCCGAGCAAAGAAAAACTCTTTGGCTCGTAAAAAAAGAACAGCAAATGCTTTGATGGCACTGTGCGCTCAAAAGATTGATGAGATGATTGAAAATGGCGTCGTTTCTGTTTATGTGCCGATGAACGAAGAGCAACAGTATTGGGGACTTCCTTTGGTACAAGAAGCACTTGAAGCTGCCGGTTATAAGGTGATTCTCGAAGAAGATGAGCAGTCAGAGACTCCTGACTTGGTTATCTCAATCGAACATTTGAAATGAGGAGATCATGGATATCTATGAGTTCCTTGGAGGACAAAATTCAGACGAGACTGTAAGAGCCTATAAAACTGATCTTGAACAGTTTAAGGTCATCGCAGGTGGGGATTTATCTAGAGCGGGAATTATCCTTTTCAGGGATACTTTGATGAAGGAAGGCCTATCCCCTTCAACGATTGCTCGAAAGATGTCAAGCGTTCGTAGCTTTTGTGAGTTTCTTCGGGGACAAGGAAAGCTCAATATTGATCCTTTTGCTGGCGTAAAAGCTCCCAAAGTATCTGTATCCGAGCCTACTCAAGCATTTACTGACGAAGAGGTGCGCAAGATGTTTAAAGCTGCCTCTAGCCAATCTAAACCTTATGAGCGCCAGCGAGATCTTATTGTTTTGGGTTTGTTGTTTTACGCTGGTCTTCGTAGAAACGAGATTGTAAGTTTACTTTTTAACGACATATCCGAGATGGATGGACAGCTTGTGATCAGAGTGCGTGGAAAAGGTGGAAAGTTTAGAATGGTACCAGCGCACCCTAAGCTGCAAGAACTGTTATTGCCTCAGGTTGCTACTTCACCTCTTTGGAAGAACAACGGACCTACTCCGCTTTTGGGTATTAGTGCGAACACGATCTACAATATCGTGAAAAAGTACGCCAAGATCGTAGGCGTAACTCGTCCGGTATCGCCTCACTCTTGCCGAGCAACGGCAATCTCGCAACTACTTGAAAACGGCGAGTCTCCTAGAAACGTGGCAGATTTTGCGGGCCACAGCAGTGTCAACACTACTATCGGGTCATACGACAAAAAACGTGATGGAATTAAAAACTCTTCAGCAATGAAGCTGAATTTTTGAAAGGAACTCTAAATGAAATATCTAGTGCTTGATACCGAGACTGGTGGTTTTGAAGGTACCTCTTTGCTTACTGCTTGTTTTGTGGTAATGGATGACGCCTTCAACGAGCTTGATCATTTACTCCTAGAGATGAAGCCCGAAGATGGTAAATATGTAGTCACCGCAGAAGCCCTACGAATCAACGGCATCGATCTCAAGAATCATGATTCCCGAGCAGTTACATACAAAGAAGCTGGCACCAAGCTTTATAACTTTCTTAACGGCAACAGCATCCTGGGCAGCGACAAACTCATCCCAGTAGGTCACAACGTCATGTTTGACATTTTGAAGATTCAAGAGTTTTTGATGAATAAGGGAACGTGGAATAAGTTTGTTTCTTACCGCACTCTTGACACCGGCACTATCGCACGTGCGTGCATCGCAGCGGGCTTGTTGCCTCTAAGTGTTTCGGGAAGTTTGTCTTCTATCGCAGAGCACTTCAACATCAACACTTCCGCAGCGCACTCGGCTGATGGCGACGTAATCATGACTACCATGGTCCTCGAACATCTTTTGGAGCTTATGCGTAATGGAAAACGATGATGTTTTCAAACTAGTTTTACACCCCAACCCCTCATTGCGTGAAAAACTCATCGAAGAGGTACATTGGGTTACGGACGAGCATCGTGCCATCGCTCAGAAGATGTTGCGCACCATGTACAAGTCCCGAGGCATAGGTCTGTCTGCTCCACAGGTAGGCCTCACCCTTCGACTTATCGTAGTGGACATAGGCAATAACCCCCTCATCATGTTCAACCCCTTTATCACTCAATGGCTGCCTAAGAAAGAAATCAGTCCTGAGGGTTGTCTTAGCTTTCCAAAGTTGCATAAACTTGTGGAGCGAAAGAAGAGTATTTTGGTCAGGTATAGAGATGAGAACAATATCGTACATGAACTTCAGTTTGATGATCTAGAGGCCCGAGTGATACAGCATGAGATAGATCACCTAAATGGAGTATTGATGACTGACTACAACCATGCTGGCAAAAGGAGAGGATGATGAGTAACCATGTTTTGGTAAAACCCACTGATATGATTCAAGCGGGAACCTTACTGAAAAGGCTTTCGAGTGATGTAGACGCTCTACGAGAAAAGCTAAAGCAAGAGGGTCTTGATGATAAGACTAAGTACGCTTTGGCGGGAGCTTTTGAAGTTCTTTTAGATCTTCATAACAACATCTTGGAAAACATCAAACAGGTTCGTATGAGTGAGCAGATGGATGATAGCGGTCGTTCAGGTGGGTTTGATGCTTAAGCTTCTTTTGGTGGGTGATAAACCTTCAAAGAAGAATGCTGATCCTAGCGTGGCATTTGTTGGTACTCGCTCGTACAAGACCATTGAGAACTGGCTTTCGCAGATGGTTGAAGAGGATGCCGAGGTAGTGATGATAAACAGAGTAGACCCTAAGTTTGCTCAACTACTGGTTCACGCTTCACTGCAAAAATATAAGATCGTAGCTCTTGGAGTAGAAGCTGCTCAAGCTTTAGTAAATCTCGGCGTAACTAGGTTTTTTAGATTACCACATCCCTCAGGTCGCAATCGAAAGTTGAACGACAAAAAGTTTGTTGCTCAACAGTTGGCGCAATGCAAACAATGGATAAAGGAAGATTAAAAATCCATGCGAAAGTTAATCTGGAAAACTTCAGCACCACCGGTTATGCCTAAAGATGAGTTTTTTACGAAGGGATTTGGTACGGAAAAGGTAGCTCTACGATCTATTACAGCCTTGCCAGCAAAACCGACCACGCCAAATATGATCTCAGCCTCATGGCTAGGGTCAAGATACCTAATTGCTCGTCGCTCAGCTTGTTTAGTCATGTGTTGGAACTTTCCTGCAAGACCGCTTTGCGAAGCAGCTTGTTCAAGTGAGGCCTTACAAGCGTCATCGTATGTAGGCCCTAGCTGCAAGCATATTGAAACAATTAAAGGCGTTAACGTCATGAGTAAAGGATACCACTATGGGCAAGATTAGAAAAGCACTTTGGGGCGTTGTTCTCATTTTGATACTTGTAAATATTTCTCTTGAAATCTGGCACAGAGGCTATGATACTGGCTATTCGGCAGCAATGTCGGATGTGGTGTTGCAGATTGAGACACCCGAAAATTTTTTCATTAAAAAGTTTGACATCAAGGTACCTAAGAGGGTAGAACAGTAAAAGGAGCACACATGATTCGGGTTAAGGGGATTACTGAAGCTGAGCTGACCTGGAGTTATGAGACACCGCCTAAGTTTTATAAGAAGGTGGCTCAGAAACCAGATGAGAATGGGGTGTTCAAGGTAGAAGTTTTTAAACTGAAAAGTTTTAACCGCTTCACCAAAGAAGCTGTGTACGTCAAGCAGAAAAACGAGAAGTTGAAATCTCAACTGCCAGACGATAAAGCTTTTAATTTTGTGAGCACGAAAAAAACGATTTGAGATGGAAGACTAATCCAAAACGAAGGAGGAGATATGGTCACATCAGTTAGAAACAATAAGCTTGCGGTTCGGTTGGCTTTGGACCCACGGTACAAAGTTCAAAAGAACGGAACGATCAAAAAGAAAGGCGCAGACGGTAAGTATCGAACTTTGGGTACTGAGCGTCACGGCTATCAAGTTATTACGTATAAAGGTAAGAAACTGGTAGTTGGTCGGATTGTGTATGCGCAGCGTCTTTTAAATGCTGGATACGGAACTAAGTTTGTAGCCAAATATCTTGGCTCTACAGTAGTAGAACGAGAAAACGGCTTCAGCTTGGACGATCACGACAACAACCTACGAGGTCGAAGTCCAGGCCAAGTTAAGCGTGAAAAAACAAAACGCTTGACTCGTAAGCAGATTGACCGTATGGTTGATTTGTTCTGTGCTGGATATTCAGTAGCGAAGATCGCTCGACGTTTTCGTCGTAAGATTTCTCGCTCTCATATCAGCCGAGTAATCCGAAAAGAGCTGGGAGCTGGTGCGTGAGTCACACTAAGGTTAAATACGAAGATCTGAAAAACGTAATGGACTACTTGGAGAAAAACGCTCCAGGACAGTCAATCAACGTTTACGTAGAAACTAGCGGAGCGGCTCTCGTATTTGACCTTACTAACTCTGCTGCCGAAAAAACGCAGATCAGAATTCCAAATAGTGAACTAGGTCGTTTTGTAACAATTACGGAGGAAAAATGGCTACACAAGGTAAAAAAGTAAAAGAAGAAAAAGGTCCGCACCCTTACGATTTTGGGTTGAAACGTCAAACTCGCTTGGATAAAGAGGCGGCCAACATGAAACCCATTCCGGCTCCTAAGATGGCAGAAGGAATGCTTCGTGCGCATGGCTACGAAGGCGCAAAGCGCATCGTAACGCCGTTGACCACAACGTCTTTTAAGGATAAAGACGGTAATCCGGTTGTTGCAAATCCTTCTTCCAAGTATTGGACCACGGTTTTGCAGCTTTTGAACAAGGCGGTAAAAAGTGCGTGAGCTAGTTCAGGAACTTAAGTTAAGGGTCACGACCAGAGACTTGATGGATGTCAAGAATGCGTACAATCTGTACGACACTCGTTCTGCTATCAAGTTTCTGTTTGATCATCAATATCCAAACAAAGAGTTGCTTTTGGATGCCGGTTTCTCAACTGATCCAGATCCGGTAAATCCTGACGTAGTCATCATTACTTTGAAAGCGAGGGAGCTGTGATCGTATTTAAGCACAACATGGAAAGAGACGAGTTCGAACAGTACAACCCAGGTAGACGGTCAACCGTCGCCCTTGAGGTACCTCATGTTCTTGAGATTCTTCAAGAGATGAGAAAACAGTACACCAAGTCGATTCTTTCCATTCCTAAGATCATGGTAAACATCGGAGCTGCTTTAGTACATCCGATGGACCAGTTCAATAAACGTCTTGGTAGAGAGTTGGCGCTTTCTCGCATGAAGCCTGTTGAGATGCAAATTCAATCTCACGGCATGTATGAGAACATGACTGATGCGATTTGGTTAGTGCTTACAGGCGAAGATGCGGAGACTGGTGTTCATTATTCGCTTAACGTCAAGATCTATCGTGATTCGGGTTTGATGCGAATCATGGGCTGCTACACGGTGAAGCGATGAAGATCTACGTAGTCATCATGGGCGAAAGTTTTGAAAAGGCGAAAGAGGCGCACGGTGATAACTTTTTCACTAGCGTTGAGGATGCCGTGAACTGGGCTCGTATGATGCTAGAACCTGCTAAACGTTTTTGGATTTGCGACGAAAACGGTGGCGTACTTTTGATAGGTGTTACTCCTAGATTGGTTGGAAGATCATGACTAGACAAGAGTTAAACCGTTTGATAATAAAAGAATTGGCAGAAGCGGTGGAGCGAATGCCTGATCAACGATTCGGACAACTTTTGACAAACTTAAGTCTAAACGAGATTCCTTACTACGAAGAGTCTCAGGTAACTTTTAACAGGCTTATCAAAAACGAAGTGCGTGAAGCAGTTCGCAAGATAACAGAAAGTTTGAACGATGCGCTTGAAGGTAAAGACAAATAAGTACGGTCGGGGAGTTTACGCTACCCGAGACATTAAGAAGGGCTCTCTGATAATGAGAGACCACTTGATGCTTCTTAAGCGTGAAGATCGCTACGGTCCTACCATTTGTCGTTATGATTTTCAGTTTGATTCAGAGGATAATCCTAGCGGTATTGCACTGGGTCTTTCGTCTCTTTTGAATCACTCTGATACACCAAACTGTGATTTTGAAACTTTTTGGAAAAAAGGCTTGCCTTTTGTAGAGGTGAGGGCTATAAAGAATATAAAGAAGGGTCAAGAGCTTAAGATCTTTTACGGCTACGATCCCACGGAGGCATATCAGTATGAAGAGCGGAAAAGAAATTAAAGATCAGCTTTTAGACCTGATGGAGAAACATTACTCCGAAACTGGGGACTCAGAGATCGAGATCTGGCTTCCTAACGATCAGTGGCAGTTGCTGCTCGAACACTTGACCTTAGGAGAAATTCCAGAGGGGCGCAACTTGATCCACTTTAACTCCCCTAACGTTTATGATTGCGAGATCGTCCGTTACTTCGGAACTCTTACCGGCGTTCGTCGTAAAGGCGAGTTTGCTGAGCGCAGCCTCAAGCTCATGGAAGTTTTGAGGGGGATACCATGAAACGCAAATACGTAAAAGTTCAAGTGATGCTTGATCTTGAAACCATCAACTTTATAAAAGAAGTCGCAAGTCTTTCAGGCACCGACCAAGACACGGTCGTCAATGTGATTCTTGCCGCTGAGCTTCTAAAGCTAGAAAGGGATCTCAATGACACCGGAAAGAAAGGCAAAGATAAAAGCCGTGATGGAAAGCCATCTAAAAAAGCTAGGGTGGCCAAACGTCGAAAATCCAGATGAGCTAGTCCTAGATCAGGCTGAGTCTATGTTTAAGCTGCTACTGAAAGCTGATCTGGTCAAGTACACCGACTGGGATGACTACTATACAGCAGCCGTCGTTCAGTACGAACGAGCCAAGATTCGAAAGTGGACTGGACTTTAAAAGTTGACTATTTTAGTAGATTACTATACGATTGGTACGGAAGGAAGGATTTAACATGAAGAAGAGGGAGATTAGCTTCGACGGCTACTCAAGAGAAAACGATAAGTATTTTGTACTCAACAAGGCTCAAAACAAACAGGAAGCTATTGAAAATGGCGTCTATAGGTTGGACTTTTGCCATCAGACCAAGAGGGCGTATCTGTACGAAGCCGAGCTTAAGCACGATGCCATTCTGGACCTAGACAGCGAAGAGTA